>NZ_JBSFDF010000035.1:0-91617 GCF_053593795.1 Streptomyces sp. NPDC002104
GAGCGTGATTTGTGGCGCTTGGGGAAGCCACAACTGTCGAAAGTAGGGGGCAGGGCGCCTAAATCATGCAGTCCAGGCCGACACCCCACCCCGCCCCCGGCACCGGCCCCCACCCGCAGCCAACCCGCGCCCAGCACAGCGCAGCACAGCGCAGCACAGCGCAGCGCCCCGCCCGCTCAGCCCTCCGCCGGAGCCCGCCCCGTCAGGGCCGCGAGGCTGGAGCGGACGTGGTTCATGTGGGCCCGCATCTCGTCCTGCGACTCCCCGTGTTCCCGGAGGATCCGCTCCGTCTCCCGCCCGACCCGCTCCTCCCGCACCCGCGCCTCCGCGATCAGCTCCGCCGCCCTCGCCTCCGCGTCCTCCTGCCCGTGCCGGGCCGTCTCCTGCGCCTGCGCGAACCCCCGCTTCGCCTCCGCCAGCCGGGACTCCGCGTACCGCTCCAGCTCCGCGTGCCGGGACTCCAGTTCCGCCTCCCGCGCCGCCAGCTCCCGCTCCGCCGCGTCCCAGCGCTCCGCGTGTTCCTGCTCGCGCTCCGCGAGCAGCGCCTCCGCCCGGCGGGCCGTGTCCGCCAGCACGCCCTGCGCCTCCGCCCGCCACGCCGCCGCGTCGTCCCGCGCTTCCGTCCGCGCGTCGTCCGCCTCGCGCCCCGCCCGCAGCAGCAGCTGCCGGGCCCGGACCTCGGTCTGCTCGCGCACCGCCTCCGCGTCACCGCGCGCCAGCTCCGTCACCCGGTCCGCGTGCGCCTCGGCCGCGCCCGCCGTCGCCAGGGCGTCCGCCCGCGCGTCGGCCCGTAGCGTCTCGGACTCCTCCTCGGCCAGCAGCAGGATCCGGCGGGCCCGCTCGCCGAGTTCGTCGTACGTCTGCGGGGCCAGTCCGGCGACCGCCACGCGCAGCCGCTCCGCCTCCGCCTCCATGTCCCTGGCCAGCACGGTCAGGCGGGCCACCCGCTCCCAGGCCTCGTCCCGGCTGCCCGACAGCCGGGCGAGGTACCGGTCCACCTCTTCCGCCCGGTAGCCACGGCCACGCACGGTCGTAAAGGGTGCACTCATCCTGGAAGCGCCTCTCTCGCGGGGGTTCCTGCCAAGGATGCGTCATTTGCTCCCGGAAGCCCGAATGGCCGGGCCGAGACCCCGTTCGAGGGTCACGACCCGGCCATCCGGATCAGCGGAGGACGGGCGGAGATCAGCGGACGATCACCGCGAACCGATCACCGCGAACCGGTCACAGCAGCCCGTCCCACATCTGCTCCAGCAGCACGGACCACCAGTTCTCCGGCGACGCGAGCGCCGCACTGTCCAGCCCCGCCAGATTCGCCTGGAAATCGACGGTCCAGCGCCCGGCCTGCTCCGGCGTCAGATGCTGGCGCAGCCGCCACATGTGACCCAGCATCGCCAGGGAGCGTACGAACTGCGGCAGCGAGGAGTTGACGAACTGCGGGGGCACCGGAGCGCCCCCGGGACCGGCCTCCACCGGGACCGCCACTATGTGCGCCGTCCCGTACTGCACGCACAGCGCCTTGCCGAAGTCGCTGCCCACCACCAGGTACGAGCCCGCGTCCGAGGCCGGCTGCACCTGCCGCTGCGCGGCCAGTTCGGCCAGCGTCGGCAGCGGGGCACCCGGTACGGCCTGGGCCCAGAAGAACGGCCCGAAGTCCACCGGCAGACCGGACCACATCAGCGTCTGCGCCACGATCTCCGGCACGCCCTGCCGGGACACCGCGCGCTGCTCGAAGCGGAACACTCCCTGCGGCCCGAACGCCCCCGCCAGTTCCTGCGCGATCGCGTCCAGCGGGATCGCCGGCTGCAGGGGCACCTGCGGCAGCGGTGCGCGCACCGGCGCGGGGCGCGCCGGGCCGTCCGCCACCTGGTGCAGTTCGCCCTGGTGGGTCAGGAGGTGCCGGATGCCCTGCTGGCGGCCCGCGTGGTCCGTCCCGTACGGGGCCACGTTCGTGATCCGGACCTGCGGCCAGGTCTCCCGGATCATGCGCGCGCAGTAGCCGCCGGGCAGCTCGCACGAGGCCAGCTCCGTGTGCAGCTCCAGCACCTGCTGCGGGGGCACGTTCATGGCCCGCAGCTCGTACAGGATCTGCCATTCCGGGTGCGGGGTGCCGGGCGCGGAGCGGCGGATGAGCTGCTGCTCGGAGCCGTCGGGCGCGCGGTAGCGCAGCACGGCCTGGTAGCCGGGTCCGACCGTGGGCACCCCGGAGTGGGGGGCCTGCGGAGCGGGAGCCTGCGGCGCGGGTGCGGGTGCCTGCGGCGCGGGGCCGGGCGGACCGGGCGGACCCGGCGGCCTGCCCGTCACGGACGGACCCGCCAGCATCGTCGCGGCATGGTCCATCCCACCACCGGGCACGCCGGGCGCACCGGGCGCCCCCGGCGGACCGGGCGGCCGGGGTACGCCGGGACCGGCCAGCATCGTCGCGGCATGGTCCATCCCGCCGCCGGGCACGCCGGGCGGACCGGGGGGTGCGGGCGGCTGCCCGGAGCCCGGGGCCCCGGGGGGACCGGGCGGGCCGGGAGGCCGCGGACCACCCGGACCGGCCAGCATCGTGGCGGCGTACGCGTCACCGCGCCCGCCGGACGACCCGGACGAGCCCGCCGACCCGGGAGCCCCCGGAGGACCGGGGGGCGCGGGCGGCTGCCCGGTCACCGCCGGGCCCGCCAGCATGGTGGCGGCGTACGCGGGCGACTCGGCGCCCCCGCCCGGCGCACCGGGCGCACCGGGCGGACCCGGCGGGGTCACGGGCCCGGGGGCCCCGGGCCGGTTGACCCGGGCCTTGCTCGTCGGCGCGTCGGCGATGTCCCCACCGGAGCCGGAAGCGGAGCCGGAGCCGGAAGCGGAGCCGGAGCCCGAGGCCCCGGCCCCGGGCCCTGACCCTGACCCGGACTCCGGGTCCAGCGCCGGCACGACGGCGGTCTTCGGCAGCTCACTGCCCCTGGGCATCAGCGTCGTGCGCGCCTCCGGGCCGGGCCCGGAGGACGCCGGGGCGTCGTCCAGGTCCGTTCCGGACAGCGGCGGGGCGAACACCGTCGCCGGCAGCGGTACGGACACGGAGTCCGCGCCGGGGTTCACGTCGGTCCCGGCCCAGGGCGTGGCCCCGGTCGGGATCTCGGCGGGCACCCCGTCGTTGGCGGTCGGCTCGTAGGGGACCTCTCCCCCGCGCCGCAAGGGCACCGGCTCCGGCACCGGCTCCGCGGAGGACCCCACCGGGACAGCCGGGACAGCCGGGGCCACCGGGGCCGCAGGAGCGGCCGGAGTCACCGGGGCGGCCGGAGCCGCCGGGATCCCCGCCCGGTCCGCCGCCTCCTGGAGCCACTCCGGCGGACTCAGCATGAACGAGGTCTGCTCCGAGTCGATGCGCGGCACCGGCACCGAAGCCTCGGCCTGCGCGGCCGACGCCCCGTACTCCTCCTCGTAGCGGCGGATCACCTCACCCACCGGCAGGCCGGGCCAGAGGGTCACCTCCCCGCTGTCCCGCGCGATGACCAGCCGCTGCCGGCCGCCCCCCGACACCGGACCCGCGGGGCGGTCCTCCGCCCACACCACGAAACCGAGTCCGAACTCCCGTACGCGCAACTCGCGGTGCTGGTACGCGGGGACGTCCCCGTTGATCCACTCCTCGGCGCGCTCCTGCGCCTGCGCAAACGTCACCATCGCGCCGTCACCCTTCCACCGGTGCCGCTGCCGGACCGGCGCCCGGAACCGAACGACCCGCCGAACCCGCACCGGACCCCGAGCCCGAACCCGTGCCCGTCACGGGAACCGAGCGCGCGAATCCGCCGTCCACCATCAGACCGGCCACCGTTTCCAGTTCCGGCGGATTGCCCGCCAGCCGTTCCAGGAAGGCGTCGAAATCCGTACCGCACGGCAGCAGCAGCCGCTCCACGCGTTCCTGGACCGACCAGCCGTCCTGGTCGCGCGCATCGTCGTACGGGGAGAACCAGACCGAGCCGATCCCCTCCCCGCGCACCTTCACCGCGAGCAGCCCGCCCTGGACGAAGGCCACGCACAGGTAGTCCTTCGTGAGGTGGTCCCGCAGGCACTTGTTGACGTAGACGAGGTCGTTGACCGCCGCCTCCTCGCGGACCGTGAAGAACGGCTGGTCCACCAGCAGTCCCAGCTCCACTTCGAGCCCCGTGCCCACCGGCGCACAGCCGCCCGCGGCCTTCAGGAAGGAGCGGTAGGCCTCCGGGAGCCGGTAGCCGAGGTCCTCCTCGACGCCCTGGACCTGCTGCTCGGTCACCGAGACCACCGTCTTGGGCAGCCCCAGGTGCACCGGGCGCACCTCCTGCAACGGCCGCGTCCCGCGCTTGCCGTGGTCGACCGCGGCCGTCGCCAGACCGGCGTGGTGCCTCAGCAGCGACTTCACCTCGACCGGTACCAGTTCCATGCGGCGCGTGCCGGACACGTGGTGCCAGGTCCAGCCGTGCGGGGTCGACACCGGGCCGACCGTGTCCCACAGTTCGTGGCCGGTCGCCCGCATGGCCGCGTTCGCGGACACGCAGTCCGTCAGGCGCAGCTCGTCCACGCCGAAGCCCTCCGGGGGCTCGGCGATCTCGACGGCCGCGCGCGCGTACAGCGCGAAGTCGGGATGTCCGTTCGCGTCGATGCGGACTCCGTGGGGATGGCGCGCGGCCCGGACGGGGTCCGGGAAATGCACGACCTGCCCCGAATAAGCGGCGTTGGGTGGCGCGGCCTCATGCCCGAGCCGACCTGTCGTCATGGCGGTAGCCCCCTGCTGGATCTGGCTGGTTCACCACAGCCTATGTGCTCCGGCAAGGGCCTCACCCGCGCGTGCGGGGGGACCCCGCGCGACGGCCGGGAAGATCCGAATTGATACGAATATTCGACCCCGCTTCCACATGTCAGGGGACATTTGACAGGCTGTCCCCACAGCACGGGGGCGTGCGCGACAGCGGTCAGCACCGCGGCCACGGGAGGGAAAGCGCAACCATGCAGAACACGGCGACACGAACAGAGGCGGCCGACGCCCACTCAGGCGGCGCGGGAGCCCGCGGATCCGCGGACCCCGACGGTCCGGCGGGCCCCACCTCCACGGGAACCGGCGGCCCGGCGGCCGTCCCGCCGCAGCCCGGTGCGACAGGCCATGCCGGTACGGCAGGCTCGGCAGGTACGGCAGGCGCGGCCGGTGCGGCCGACCAGGGCCCCGGCGATCCCCGCCTGCGCTGGGGCGGCGGCGGAGACGGCCGGCCCGCCGTGCCCACGCTGCGCTTCCGGCGCGACGGGATCCTGCCCACCGTGGCCGCCGCCCTGTCCGTACGCGGTGAAACCCTCACCGGCACCGCCGGCAAGGCCGACCTGCCGCCCGTACTGCACGCCCTCGTACAGGATTTCCTCGACACCCTGACGAGCGGCCAGCGCGAACGTTTCACCGGCCGCTGTCCGGAGGCGATCCTGCTCTCCCGGCACCTGGCCACCGTCGAGGGCGCCCGCAGCAAGCGCGCCTCGCGCAAGCCGCTCACCCCGAGCGAGGCCCGCCGCTCGCTCAAGCACTCCAAGATCACCGCCCGCCGCATCCGCGAGGACGGCGACCCGCTCCACGGCAGCTACGCACCTCCCTGCCGCTCCTGCGAGGCCCTCCTCGCCCACTTCGGCGTACGCCCCGTCGACCTCTCCCACCCCGAGTAGCCGCCATGACCACCGCTTCCGCTTCGTACGCCCGCTCCTCGGCCACCCGCTTCCCGGTGGCCGTGGACTCCGCCCTGCGCACCGCGGGCTGGGAGCCGGGCCGCTGGGACATCAAGCAGGCCGAGTACTGGGCCGACGCCCTGCGCGACCACACCACCCCCGCCGGGCACCGGCACACCGTCTTCCCGGCCGCGGTCGAGGCCTGGGCGGAGTTCGGGAACCTCACCGTCACCGCCCCGGGGCCCGGCCGCCAGATCGCGCCCACCGCGATACGCCTGGACCCCCTCACGGGACTCCACCTCGCCCGCACCTTCGCGGACCTGGGCCGCGCCCTGTCCACGCAGCTGTGCCCGCTGGGCGTCGAGGCCGACGGAACGTCCCACCTCGCCCTGGACCGCGAGGGCCGCGTCTACTGCGTGGACCACACCGGCGACTGGTACCTCGGCGCGACCCTCGACGAGGCCCTCACCCTCCTCCTCACCGGCCTCCAGCCGACCCGCCTGACGACGGCCCAGGGGGAGGGCCCGGCCTAGGCCAGGGCCTCCTACGCCTCCAGCCCGGGGAGCCGCTCCCCTGCTCCGGGGTAGCGGCCCTCCTCCAGCCGGAAGAGGTAAGCCCGCAGATCGGCGGCGAGCCCGCCCGCCAGGTAGGCGCGGAACTCCCGCGCCCCCGCGGCGGCGTCCCGGTCGGCGGGATGGACGCTGTCCCCGTACTCGGCGAGCGTGAGCTCCAGGTGCTCCTCGACCCGGCCCCGCGCGGCCCACCAGCGGCGCACCGTCTCCGGGGTCCACCAGCGGTCCCCGTCGTACGCGTACTCCTGGAAGGGCTCCTCGTCGGCCGCGTCCACCACCTCGCGCACCTCGCCCGGACTGCGCGGCTGGCGGAAGACGTATTCGAGGCTGCCCTCGCAGCTCGCCGCGTACATCACGTTCCCCGGCGCGTTCAGCCGCCCGGTCCAGCACGTGTCCGTCTCACCCGTGTAGAAGGGCCCGGGCACGTTCAGCCAGAGCCGCTTCTCCCACCGCCCCTGGAACAGCTTCCGGTCCTCCTCCGTCAGCTCCGCCACCGGATCCCAGCCCACCGTCATCCCGCTCTCCCCCTCTCCGCCGCGCCTCACAGCCGCGGCAGCCGCTCCCCACCCTCCGGGCACCGGCCTTCCTCCAGCCGGAAAGATACGCCCGCGGACCGGCCGCGTTCCGTCAGAGCCGCTCGCCCGGCAGGACCGCCGAGACCTTGAAGCCGCCCTCGTCCGTCGGGCCGGACACGAAGACCCCGCCCAGGGCCAGCACCCGCTCGCGCATCCCGACCAGGCCGTTCCCGCCGCTCGGCAGTCCCGGTTCGGCCGCCTTGCCGTCGCAGGGGCCGTTCTCCACCTGCATGGCCACCTCGCCCTCCCGGTGCGCCAGGCGTACGACGACCCGGGCGCCCGCGGCGTGCTTGTGGCAGTTGGTCAGCGCCTCCTGCACCACCCGGTAGGCGGTCTGCTCCACCTCCGCCGCGTAGGCCGCGCACGCGCCCCGCACGTCCAGCTCCACGGTCATCCCGGCCGCCCGCGACTGGCCGACGAGCGCCTCCAGCGCGCCCAGCGTCGGCCCGTCGTCGAAGCTCCCGGCCAGCGCCACCGGGGCGGCGGCCCGGGCCGCCGGGGCCGCCGGTTTCGGGGCCTGGGCCCGCAGCACTCCGAGCATCTCGCGCAGCTCGGTCAGCGCCTGGCGCCCCATGTCCCCGACCAGCGCGGCGTTCTGCGCCGCCTTCACCGGGTCCTTGGCGGCGATCGCCTGGAGCGCCGCCGCGTGCACCACCATGAGCGACACCCGGTGCGCCACGACGTCGTGCATCTCGCGCGCGATCCGGGTCCGCTCCTCCGTACGGGCCCACTCGGCCCGCTCCTCGGCCCGGTCCGCGAGCAGCGACAGCTCCCGCTCCAGCGAGTCCGCCCGCTCCTGCAGGCTCTCCATCAGCCGTCTGCGGGCCGCCGTGTACAGACCGAGCAGCACCGGCGGCACGGTCAGCGCCACCGCCACGAACACGGACAGGGTGAGGGCGAGGGTGAGGGTGAGCCCGGGGTCGTCGCGGGTCCGCACGAACATCGCCACGAAGGTCGCGGCCAGCGACATCGACGCCAGGGTCGCGGTGATCCGCCGGGGCACCTCGGAGGCCGCCAGCGTGTACAGCCCGACCACCCCGAGCAGGAACCCCATCGCCGCCGGCGCCACCGCGATGCCGACCAGCACCACGACGATCGGCCAGCGCCGCCGCAGGACCAGCACGGGCCCGATCAGCAGTCCGAACACCACCCCGGCGATGACCGGGATCCCCGCCTCGTGGGCGAAGGGAACGCCCAGCACCGCGCACTCGACGGTGGACACCGCGCCGAGCCCCACGTCCAGCACGGCCGACCTGCGCCGCTCCCACCACAAGGGCCCGTCCCGCCCGGCCCCCGCCTCTCCCTGCTCTTCCCCCGTACTGGTCATACGGTCCAGCCTACGCAGCGGCCACGGCCGGGAGGCGACCGGAAATCCCGCTGAAGGGCACGGATTTGTACCGTCGCATTCAGGGCGCCCGGTGCGGCATAGTAGGTCCCGTCGGCACGACCACCAGGGCGCAATGCCCGGTTTAGCCGAATAATCCCCTGTGGTGTAATTGGCAGCACTGAGGCTTTTGGTGCCTTATGTTCGGGTTCGAGTCCTGACAGGGGAGCTTCACGGTCCGGGTCCTGACGTGCACAGTCGGGACCCACCCTCGTTTAGGGCCTCAAACCCACCGGTATCCTTCACGGGTCCACCACCCGAAGCCGAAGGGCACACCCGTGAGCGCCAACCGCCCGGCAGCCGTCGTCGTACTCGCAGCGGGTGAAGGCACCCGCATGAAGTCGGCCACACCCAAGGTTCTGCACGAGATCAGCGGGCGCTCGCTCGTCGGTCACGTCGTCGCCGCCTCCCGCGAGCTGGACCCCACCCACCTCGTCGTCGTCGTCGGGCACGCCCGCGAGCAGGTCACCGCGCACCTCGCCGCGATCGACGCCGACGTCCGCACCGCGGTCCAGTACGAGCAGAACGGCACCGGACACGCCGTCCGCATGGCCCTCGAAGAGCTCGGCACCGACCGGCCCGCCGGCACCGTGGTCGTCGTCTGCGGCGACACCCCGCTGCTGACCGGCGAGACCCTGGCCGCGCTGACGGCCACGCACGAGGCCGACGGCAACGCCGTCACCGTGCTCACCGCCGAGGTCCCCGACTCCACCGGCTACGGCCGGATCATCCGCGGCGCCGACGGGGCGGTCACCGCCATCGTCGAGCACAAGGACGCCACCGACGCCCAGCGCGCCATCGCCGAGATCAACTCCGGGGTCTTCGCCTTCGACGGCGCCCTCCTCGCGGACGCCCTCGGCAAGGTCCGTACCGACAACAGCCAGGGCGAGGAGTACCTCACCGACGTGCTCGGCATCCTGCGCGAGGCCGGCCACCGCGTCGGCGCGGCCGTGGGCGCGGACCACCGGCAGATCCTCGGGATCAACAACCGGGTCCAGCTCGCCGAGGCCCGCGCGCTGCTGAACGCCCGCCTGCTGGAGCGCGCCATGCTCGCCGGCGTGACGATCGTCGACCCGGCGAGCACCCTCGTCGACGTGACGGTGACTTTCGGCCAGGACGCGATCGTGCACCCGGGCACCCAGCTGCTCGGCGCCACGCACATCGCCGAGCTGGCGGAGGTCGGCCCCAACACCCGCCTGAAGGACACCCACGTGGGCGCCGGCGCCCGGGTGGACAACACCGTGGCGGACACCGCCGTCGTCGGCCCCTCGGCGAGCGTCGGCCCCTTCGCGTACCTGCGTCCGGGCACGAACCTGGGCGCGAAGGCCAAGGCAGGCACGTACGTGGAGATGAAGAACGCCACGATCGGCGAGGGCACCAAGGTCCCGCACCTGTCCTACGTCGGCGACGCGACGATCGGCGAGTACACGAACATCGGCGCGGCCAGCGTGTTCGTCAACTACGACGGCGAACACAAGCACCACACGACCGTCGGCTCACACTGCAAGACGGGTTCGGACAACATGTTTGTGGCTCCCGTCACCATCGGGGACGGCGCCTACACCGCCGCCGGCTCGGTGATCACGAAGGACGTGCCCGCCGGCGCCCTGGCCGTGGCCCGTGGCCAGCAGCGGAATATCGAGGGCTGGGTGGCCCGCAAGCGCCCGGGCAGCGCCGCCGCGACGGCGGCCCAGTCGGCGGTCGGCGAGGACTCCGGCGAACGCTGAGGTGAACTGACCGGAAACGGCTACGCCCGAGAGCGCGTACCGTGATACGTGAACGCAATTCGGCTGGCTCACCGTGTGCGGGACGGACGCACATGGGGGCGAGCAGCTTTCCCACGTCTGAGGAGACAGTGCTGTGACCGGGATCAAGACGACCGGCGAGAAGAAGCTGATGCTCTTCTCCGGCCGCGCCCACCCCGAGCTGGCCGAGGAGGTCGCGCACCAGCTCGGTGTCGGCCTCGTGCCGACCAAGGCTTTCGACTTCGCGAACGGCGAGATCTACGTCCGCTTCCAGGAGTCGGCGCGTGGCGCGGACTGCTTCCTGATCCAGAGCCACACGGCTCCGATCAACAAGTGGATCATGGAGCAGCTGATCATGATCGACGCGCTCAAGCGCGCGTCGGCACGCTCCATCACCGTGATCGTCCCGTCCTACGGCTACGCCCGCCAGGACAAGAAGCACAAGGGCCGCGAGCCGATCTCGGCCCGCCTGGTCGCGGACCTGCTGAAGACCGCGGGTGCGGACCGCATCCTCACGGTCGATCTGCACACCGACCAGATCCAGGGCTTCTTCGACGGCCCGGTCGACCACCTCTCGGCCCTGTCGGTCCTCGCGGACTACGTCGGCGCCAAGGTCGACCGCTCCAAGCTGACGATCGTCTCCCCGGACGCCGGCCGCGTACGCGTCGCCGACCGCTGGTGCGACCGCCTGGACGCCCCGCTGGCGATCGTGCACAAGCGCCGCGACAAGGACGTCGCCAACCAGGTGACCGTCCACGAGGTCGTCGGTGAGGTCAAGGGCCGCGTCTGCGTCCTGGTCGACGACATGATCGACACGGGTGGCACCATCTGCGCCGCCGCCGACGCGCTCTTCGCGCACGGCGCGGAGGACGTCATCGTGACGGCCACGCACGGCATCCTGTCGGGCCCGGCCGCCGACCGCCTGAAGAACTCCAAGGTCAGCGAGTTCGTGTTCACGAACACCCTGCCGGACCCGTCCGACCTGGAGCTCGACAAGATCACGGTGCTCTCCATCGCCCCGATGATCGCCCGCGCCGTGCGCGAGGTCTTCGAGGACGGCTCGGTCACCAGCCTGTTCGAAGAGCAGCAGTAGCAACTGCCGCAGCGGTCGCGGCAGAGATCGTTTTGGGTACGGCCTCCCTCCCCGGGTACACTCCTCGAGTTGCTCGGCGAGGGAGGCCGTATCCGTTTTCACGGGTATCGGCGCTCCGTTATCGACGCGCTCTTCGTAGCAGGCCGTGTTCCGGCCGGGTGACTGTCGTCCAATTCCGTCACCCCACGAGGAGTGAGCATGTCCGAGATCAAGCTTTCCGCGAAGGTCCGCGAGAACTTCGGCAAGGGTTCCGCCCGTCAGGCCCGTCGTGACGCCCTGACCCCCGCGGTCATCTACGGCCACGGCACCGACCCGAAGCACGTCAACGTGGACGCCCACGCGCTCCAGCTGGCGCTGCGCACCCCGAACGTCCTGATCTCCCTGGACATCGCGGGCGCCGGCACCGAGCTGGTCATCCCGAAGGCCGTGCAGAAGCACCCCCTGAAGCGCTCGATCTCCCACGTCGACTTCCTGATCGTCAAGAAGGGCGAGAAGGTCACCGTCGACGTCGCGATCGTCACCGAGGGCGAGCTGGCCCCGGGCGGCAACATGCTGGAGACCCTCCAGAACACCATCTCCGTCGAGGCCGAGGCCACGCACATCCCGACCGAGGTCACCGTGTCCATCGCGGGCCTGGAGGCCGGTGCCACCATCACCGCCTCCGACCTGGTCCTGCCGTCCGGCACCACGCTGGCCGTCGACGGCGACATCGCCGTCCTGCAGGTCATCGGCGCGCAGGCCGAGGAGCCGGCCGCCGAGGGCACCACCGAGGCCTGAGCCCCACCGCTCACCCTCAGCACTTGCTGAACGACCGCCGTCCGGCTCCACTGGAGCGGGACGGCGGTCGTCTTCGTATAAGGAGCTTTTGATGTCGGACGACGCGGCGCCCTGGCTGATCGTGGGTCTCGGAAATCCGGGTGCGGAGTACGCGGGCAACCGCCACAACATCGGTTTCATGGTCGCCGACCTGCTGGCGGAGCGGATGCGCGGCAAGTTCAAGGCGCACAAGGCCCGCGCCCAGGTGGTCGAGGGCCGGATGGGCCCGCCGGGACCGCTGAACCGGCGCGTGGTGCTGGCCAAGCCCATGTCGTTCATGAACCTGTCCGGCGGCCCGGTGACGGCGCTGCGGGACTTCTACAAGGTGCCGCTGGACCGGATCGTCGCGGTCCACGACGAGCTCGACATCGACTACCCGACGCTGCGGCTGAAGCTGGGCGGCGGGGACAACGGCCACAACGGCCTCAAGTCGATGACGAAGTCGATGGGACCGGACTACCACCGGGTGCGCTGCGGCATCGGCCGGCCGCCCGGCCGGATGCAGGTCGCCGACTTCGTCCTGAAGGACTTCTCCTCCACGGAGCGCAAGGAGCTCGACTGGTTCGTCGACCGTTCGGCCGACGCCGTGGAATGCCTCGTCCAGGAGGGCCTGGAGCGCGCGCAGTCCACGTACAACTCCTAGCGTCGTACGGCGGAGCCCCCGCCACCGGACCGGTCCGGTGGCGGGGGCTCCGTCGTACGCCGTACGGGACCTCAGCCGGTGTTGCGCAGGCCGGCCGCGACGCCGTTGACGGTGAGGAGCAGGGCCCGGGACAGGATCGGGTCCGCCTCCTCGCCGCGCTCGGCGGCCGCGCGCTGGCGGGCCAGCAGGGAGACCTGGAGGTAGGAGATCGGGTCCAGGTAGGCGTCGCGGACCGAGAAGGTCTGCTGGAGGACCGGGTTGGAGTCGAGGAGCTTCTCGCCCCCGGTGATCCGCAGGACCTCGCGGACGGTCAGCTCGTGCTCGGCCTCGATGCGGGCGAAGACGTGCTTGAGCTCGTCGGGCACCAGGGTGTCGACGTAGTGGCGGGCGATCCGCAGGTCCGTCTTGGCCAGCGTCATCTCGACGTTGGACAGGAAGTTGCGGAAGAAGTGCCAGCGCTCGCCCATCTCGGTCAGGGCGTCGCCCTGGCCCGCCTCGCGCAGGGCCTTGAGGCCCGAGCCGACCCCGTACCAGCCGGGGACGATCTGGCGGGACTGGGTCCAGCCGAAGACCCACGGGATGGCGCGCAGGCCGTCGAGGCCGGCGCCGGAGTCGGGGCGGCGCGAAGGACGCGAGCCCAGGTGCAGGTCGGCGAGCTGGTCCACGGGGGTGGCCTTGAAGAAGTACGCCGGCAGGTCCGGGTCCTCGACGAGCGCGCGGTACGCGTCGTGCGCGGCGTCGGAGACGGTGTCCATCGCGGCGTCCCAGCGGGCCAGGTCCTCGTCGGACTGGCGCGGGGCGGTGTGCAGGGCGGAGGCCTGGAGGGTGGCCGCGACGGTCAGCTCCAGGTTCTCGCGGGCCAGCGAGGGGACGAGGTACTTGTCGGAGATGACCTCGCCCTGCTCGGTGACCTTGATCTCGCCCTCCAGGGTGCCCCAGGGCTGCGCGAGGATCGCGTCGTGCGAGGGGCCGCCACCGCGGCCGACGGTGCCGCCGCGGCCGTGGAAGAGGCGCAGGCGCACGCCGTAGCGGTGGGCCACGTCGCGCAGCCGGCGCTGGGCACGGTGGATCTCCCACTGGGAGGTGGTGATGCCGCCGAACTTGGAGGAGTCGGAGTAGCCGAGCATGACCTCCTGCACGTCGCCGCGCAGCGAGACCAGGCGCCGGTAGGAGGGGTCCGCGAGCATCTCGTCGAGGATGACGTCGGCGGCCTTGAGCTCGTCCGTGGTCTCCAGGAGCGGGACGATGCCGATCTTGGCCCAGCCGCCGTGCAGGTCGATGAGACCGGCCTCGCGGGCGAGGACGGCGGCGGCGAAGACGTCGTCGGCGCCCTGGCACATCGAGATGATGTAGGACTCGATGACCTCGGGGCCGAACTTCTCGAAGGCGTCCTTGATGGCGCCGAACACGCCGAGCGTCTTCTGGCCGGCCGCGTCGAGCGGAGCCGGGGTGGGCGCCAGCGGACGGCGCGAGCGCAGCTCCTTGGCCAGCAGGCGGCCGCGGTAGTCGCGGGGCATGTCGGCGTAGCGCCAGGACTCCTCGCCGAGCCGGTCGAAGAGCTGGCCCAGCGCGTGGTGGTGGGCGTCCGCGTGCTCGCGCACGTCCATCGTGGCGAGCTGGAGGCCGAAGGCGGCCAGCGTGCGGATGGTGCGGTCCATGCGGCCGTCGGCGAAGAGCGCGCCGCGGTGCTCGCGCAGGGAGGTCTGGATGAGGGTGAGGTCGGTGAGCAGCTCGGCGGTGCCGAGGTAGTCGCGGCCGTCCTCGTGCGGGATGCCCTTGGCGAGGCGCTCGCGGGTGTTGAGGAGCTTCTGCCGGATGCAGGTGGCCTTGAGGCGGTACGGCTCTTCGGCGTTCAGCCGCTTGTAGCGCGGGCTGATCTCCGGGAGGCGCTCCAGGTCGGCCTGGAGCGAGGTGAGGAGCTCCTCGGTGGCGCCGGTGTAGCGGATGGAGTTCGACAGCAGTCCGCGCAGGAAGTCGATGAGTTCCAGGGCGTCGGTGATGCCGTGCTCGTGCTGGAGGATCAGCACGTCCCGGGTCACGTCGGGCGTGACGTTCGGGTTGCCGTCGCGGTCGCCGCCGATCCAGGTGCCGAAGGTCAGCGGGCGGGTGCCGGCCGGGATCTCGATGCCGACGCGCTGGAGCTCGGCGGCGAGGTCCTCGAGGACGTCGCCGACGGCGCCGGCGTGCAGCTCGTCGAGGTAGTAGATCGCGTTGCGGGCCTCGTCGGCGGGCTCGGGGCGGACCACGCGCAGTTCGTCGGTCTGCCAGACGAGGTCGATGTTCTCCGCGAGGCGCAGGTCGTGGCGGCGGCGCTCGCCGGCGCCCGAGACGGGCTCCTCCAGGAGGGCCGCGATGCGGCGCAGCTTGTTCAGGACGCTGCGGCGGGCCGCCTCGGTGGGGTGCGCGGTGAAGACGGGGCGGACGTTGAGGTTCTTGACCGTCTCGCGCAGGTGCTCGGGGTCCGCGTCCTTGAGCATGTCGGCCGTGCGGGCCAGCAGGCCGCCCTCGGCGGCGCGGTGGGCGCGCAGCTCCTTGCCGCGGTGCACCTGCTCGGTGACGTTGGCGAGGTGGAAGTAGGTGGAGAAGGCGCGCACCAGCTTGGCCGCGGTCTCCAGGTCGGTGTCGCCGAGCAGCTCGGCGGCGGCGATGCCGTCGGTGCGCGTGAGGGCTCGGACGCGTTCGACCAGGTCGAGGAGGTCCTGGCCCTCCTGACGTACGAGGGTCTCGCCGAGGAGGTCGCCGAGGCGGCGGATGTCCGCGCGCAGCTCGGCATTGGCCGCGCCGGCGGGGGAGGTCGCCGTGGCGGGGGTCGTGTGGGCCTGGTCGGCACTGCTCACAGGTGCGGCTCCTTGCAGTGTTTCGAGCGCTACTGGGAGGTGGGCTCCGGTTGCGCGCGGTGGTGCCCGCCCGGACCTTCGTCCGGGGGTGCCACCGCTCCTGATGCGCAGCTCGGCTGCCCGTGCGGACCGCGCTGTCCGACGACACCAGGATAGGTGGCCCGTACCGGTGACCAGGTCCCTGTGTCACCAGGCGGGACGACCGCCCTGCGACCCGGGCCGATGGACCCGGCGCGCGGGGCCCGCGGACCCGGCCGCGGACCCGGCTGCGGACCCGTCCGGGGACCCCTCGGGGACCCGTCCGCCGGCCCGCCCACGGGCGCGCTCCTCTTGCCGCGCGGGGGTCCTTTGCCATACTTACGTTGCCGTAGGTTACGCACCCGTAGGGAATGTGTGGCCGGGCGGCGCGCCTGCCGACTCCCTCACCCCCCAGGGGACACACCTATGACCATCAGTCCCGACGTGATCGAGGACGCCGCGGCGTCCTCCGGCACGTCCGTGCCGTCCGCGACCCTCGGCGGTGAGAACAAGCGGTCCGTCGAGCAGATCGCGCTGCTGCTGTTCATCACCGTGCCCTTCCTCGCCCTGCTGGTGGCCGTCCCGCTCGCCTGGGGCTGGGGGGTGAGCTGGCTGGACGTGGGCCTGATGGTGTTCATGTACTTCCTGACCTGCCACGGCATCACCATCGGCTTCCACCGCTACTTCACGCACGGCTCCTTCAAGGCGAAGCGGCCGCTGCGCATCGCCCTGGCGGTCATGGGCTCGATGGCGGTCGAGGGACCGCTGGTGCGCTGGGTGGCCGACCACCGCAAGCACCACAAGTACTCCGACCACGAGGGCGACCCGCATTCGCCGTGGCGCTTCGGCGAGACGCTGCCGGCCCTGATGAAGGGCCTGTGGTGGGCGCACATCGGGTGGCTCTTCGACGAGGAGCAGACCGACCAGCAGAAGTACGCCCCGGACCTGATCAAGGACCCGGCGATCCGCCGGATCTCGCGCGACTTCATCTTCTGGACGATGTTCTCGCTGGCGCTGCCGCCGCTGGTGGGCGGTCTGGTGACGATGTCCTGGTGGGGCGCCTTCACCGCGTTCTTCTGGGGCTCCCTGGTCCGGGTCGCGCTGCTGCACCACGTGACCTGGTCGATCAACTCGATCTGCCACGCGGTGGGCAAGCGCCCCTTCAAGTCCCGCGACCGCTCCGGCAACGTGTGGTGGCTGGCGGTGCTGTCCTGCGGAGAGTCCTGGCACAACCTGCACCACGCCGACCCGACCTCGGCCCGGCACGGTGTGCTGCGCGGCCAGGTCGACTCCAGTGCGCGGCTGATCCGCTGGTTCGAACAGCTCGGCTGGGCGTCCGACGTCCGCTGGCCGTCCGGGGCCCGGATCGACGCCCGGCGCAAGGAAGAAGTGTCGAACGCGGCATGATGGGGGACGTGGGAAACGACGGCAGCAGTTCCAGCAGCGAGAAGCCCAGGCGCAGCCGCCGGGTCCGGATGACGGGCGCCGAACGGCGTCAGCAACTGCTGGACATCGGCCGCACCCTGTTCGCCGAGAAGGGGTTCGAGGGCACCTCGGTGGAGGAGATCGCGGCGAAGGCCGGAGTCTCCAAGCCGGTGGTCTACGAGCACTTCGGCGGCAAGGAGGGCCTCTACGCGGTCGTCGTGGACCGCGAGATGCGCCAGCTGCTGGACGGGGTGACGGGCGCGCTGACGGCGGGGCACCCCCGGGAGCTCCTGGAGCAGGCGGCCTTCGCGCTCCTGGACTACATCGAGAACTACACGGACGGCTTCCGGATCCTGGTCCGCGACTCCCCCGTGGCGCAGTCGACGGGCACCTTCGCCTCGCTGATCAGCGATATCGCCACGCAGGTCGAGGACATCCTGGGTCTCGAGTTCAAGGCCCGCGGCTTCGACCCGAAGCTGGCCCCGCTGTACGCGCAGGCGCTGGTCGGGATGGTCGCGCTGACCGGGCAGTGGTGGCTGGAGACGCGTCAGCCGAAGAAGGCCGAGGTGGCGGCGCACCTGGTGAACCTGTCCTGGCACGGGCTGGAGAACCTGGAGGCGAAGCCGCGGCTGGTGGGCCACCGCAAGAAGTGAGCGCGCGTGCACGCGCGCGTACGACGGCGCCCCGTCACCGGTGATCCGGTGGCGGGGCGCCGTCGTGTGTGAGGTCAGCCCTCTTCCGGGCTGTGCTTTTCCGGGCTGTGCTCCTCCGGGCCGTGCCTCTCCAAGAACTCGATCCGGTTCCCGACCGGGTCCTCGGAGTAGAAGCGGCGGTGCCCCGGCAGGTTGTCGTCCCAGACGACCGTGGCGCCGCGCGCCTGGAGTCTGTCCGCGTAGGCCTCGATGCCCTCGACCCTGAGTCCCGGGTGCGCCTTGCGGGCGGGCCGGAACTCCTCCTCCGTCCCCAGGTGGAGCTGGACCGGCCCGGCGGCGAACCAGCAGCCGCCGCGCGCCGCGAGCACGGGGGGTTTGGGGATCTCGGTCATGCCGAGCACCTCGGTGTAATAGGCGCGCAGCCGCTCCTCCGAGCCGGGCGGTGCGGCGAGCTGGACGTGGTCGATTCCGGCGAGCATGCTCAGGCCTCCCTGCGGGCGACGGCGAAGATCCTGCGGAAGGGGAAGACGGTGCCGCGGGGGCCCGGGGGGTAGGCCGCGCGCAGCAGGGTGCGGTACTCGGCGATGAAGGCCTCGGCGGCCTCCTCGTCGTCGGCCAGCGCGGTGAGCACGGGCCGCAGTGCGGTGCCCTTGACCCAGTCCAGTACGGGGTCGGTCCCCTGGAGCAGCTGGTGGTAGGTGGTCTCCCACACGTCGGCGGTGCAGCCGAGCTCGGTGAAGCGCTCCAGGTATCCGGAGGGTTCCAGGATGTGGATGTAGCGGGCTCCGTGGCCGGCGAGCCGGGTCCGCCAGCGCGGGGTGTCGCACAGGTCGGCGAGGATCCGGTGGCTGGGGGCGGTGAAGTTGCCGGGGATCTGGAAGGCGAAGGTGCCGCCGGGGCGCAGTCCGTTGATCCAGGAGGCGAAGGATCCGGCGTGGCCGGGGACCCACTGGAAGGCGGCGTTGGAGACGATCAGGTCGTACGGCTCCTCCGGGAGCCAGTCGGCGAGGTCGCCGCGGCGGAAGTCGAGCCGGCCGCCGCCGCCCGTGGGTCCGGCGTATTCCGCGTCGGCCCGGTGGAGCATCTCCGGGGAGAGGTCGAAGCCGGTGATGTGGGCTTGCGGCCAGCGGTCCGCGATGAGCGCGGTGACGTTGCCCGGCCCGCAGCCGAGGTCGGCGATCCGGGCGGCCCGCGCGGGGAGCTCGGGTATCCGGGCCAGGAGGTCGAGGAAGGGCCGGGCCCGGTGGCCGGCGTGCCGGAGGTACTGCTGGGGGTCCCAGGTGGGGGCGTGGGGCGTGGTCGGTGCGGTATCGGAATGCATGTTCGAGCCTCCCTGCAGGCGGTGCGGTCGGAATCGGAAGCTGCTCCGGCCCCCTCCATGCCCCATGGTGGCGGGAAATATATCTCGACGTCAAGATGCTTTGAATCGAGATACTCGATTTAAAGAGACTTCATGTCGACAGACCCTTTACACTGATCCGCATGGAGGACGAGGTCGACCGACTGGTCGCGGCATGGCGGCGGGAACGCCCTGACCTCGACGTGGAACCGCTCGAGGTGCTCAGCCGCGTCAGCAGGCTCGCGCGGCACCTCGACCGTGCCCGCCGGCTGGCCTTCTCCGAGCACGGCCTGGAGCCCTGGGAGTTCGACGTACTGACCTCGCTGCGGCGGGCCGGCGCGCCCTACCAGCTCTCCCCCGGCCAGCTGCTGACGCAGACCCTGGTGACCTCGGGGACCATGACCAACCGCATCGACCGGCTCGCCAAGAAGGGCCTCGTCGAGCGGCTTCCGGACCCCAACGACCGCCGCGGGGTCCTGGTGCGCCTCAGCCCCGAGGGCCGGGACCGCGCCGACCAGGCGCTCGCCGGGCTGCTGGCCCAGGAGCGGGCGATCCTGGCCCAGCTCTCGCGGACGCAGCGCGGCGATCTCGCCGGGCTGCTACGCCAGTTGACCGCTCCGTTCGACAACATCCCCGGCTAGTCCCTGCCCCGGCAGTCCGGGCAGGTCAGCGGGGCGTACGCCCGCCCGCCGGGCCAGCGCGACCGCCGCGAGCGTGGAGTGCACGCCCAGCTTCCCCAGCACGTTCTGCATGTGGGTGCGGACGGTGTGCGGGGAGAGGAACAGCCGCGCGGCCACGTCCTTGCGGCCCAGCCCCGCCACCATGCAGCGCAGCACCTCGTGCTCCCTGGGCGTGAGGGACTCCACCAGCCGTTCGCTGTCGGTACGGTGCTTGCGCGCCGCGGTCAGTTCGCGGAGGACTCCGGTGAGCAGCGCGGGCGGAAGGTGCGTCTCCTCGCGCAGGACTCCGCGGATGACGGCCAGGAGCCGCGAGAGCGAGCAGTCCTTCGCCACCCAGCCCGAGGCGCCCGCCTGGAGCGCCAGGGCGGCCCGGCGTGCGTCGTCCCGCTCGGCGAGCACGACCGTACGGACCGCGGGATGGGACACCCGTACGCCTGCCACCAGCGCGATTCCATCGGCGGCGGGCGGGGCGGAGCCGGATTCGCGCTGGGCGGGCACGCCCGCGGGGACGGCGACCAGGTCGGCATCGACCAGCAGGACGTCGAAGCGGCGGCCCTCGGCCACCGCGCGTTCGAGGCAGCGCAGCGCGGCGGGGCCACTGCCGGCCGCGGAGACGTCCACGTCCGGTTCGGCCGCGAGCGCGGCGGCGAGAGATTCGGCGAAGATGCGGTGATCGTCGACCACGAGTACCCGGATACGGACCACAAAACCCCCAAGGGTCGGGGAACGGACGACTGCGGGTACGACGCCCGGACCGGGTGATCCGCAGGCGCCTCGGCCGCCGCCGTGACATCTCTGCACTACCCCGGACCGGACGTCGTACCCGACTTGTCTCGACCCCTGAATCAACACCGGCCCCCACCGGTGTCACGCATCAGCGTAGGGCCGGGGTCGGCTCGTGGTTGGCCGAATTGCAGAAGTTTTCCGAGCGATTTTCCGGCGAGGCGCTTCCGGTGGGGCTCCGAGGTGGCTTGAAATCGACCGCATGTCCCCGGGGGAACGGCCCGTCCCGCCCGATCGTGTGCCGCGGGCAGTTGCACGGGGGGTATTTCACCCCGCGTGCGCACGCCGGGCGCCCGCGCACGGGGCCGGAGGACGGCGCGCCCCGAACGCACGCGCGCCCCCGCCCCGCCCCGGTCCGCCCCGGTCCGCCCCGGTCAGGGGGTCCGGTCCGTCCGTGGCTGCCGGCGGGCTCAGCCGCGCCGGGCGCGGGTGAAGTTCCAGGCGTCGGTCACGATGCGCGTGAGGTCCGAGCGGGTCGGGGTCCAGCCGAGACGCTCGTGGGCCCTGCGCGCGGAGGCTACGAGGAAGGCCGGATCGCCGGCCCGGCGGGGAGCCACCACCTCGGGGATCTCCTTCCCGGTGACCTTGCGGACGGTCTCGATGACCTCGCGGACCGAGAACCCGCTGCCGTTGCCGAGGTTGCACACCAGGTGCTCCCCGTCGGCGGCGGCCCGGAGCGCGGCCAGGTGGGCCTCGGCCAGGTCGGCGACGTGGATGTAGTCCCGTACGCAGGTCCCGTCCGGGGTCGGGTAGTCCTCGCCGAACACCGAGATCGACTCCCGCTCTCCGAGGGCCACGTGCAGCACCAGCGGGATCAGGTGGGTCTCGGGGTCGTGCAGCTCCCCGAACCGCCCGTAGGCGCCCGCCACGTTGAAGTAGCGCAGCGAGACCGCCGCGAGGCCGTGCGCCGCGCACTCCCCCGCGATCATGTGGTCGACGGCCAGCTTCGAAGCCCCGTACGGGTTGGTGGGGGCGGTCACCGAGGTCTCGGTCAGCGGCCCGTCGCCGGGCTCGCCGTAGGTGGCCGCGGTGGAGGAGAACACCAGCCGGCGCACGCCCGCCCCGCGCATGGCGGCCAGCAGGGCCAGGGTGCCGCCGACGTTGTTCTCCCAGTACTTGCCGGGGTTCACCACGGACTCGCCGACCTGCGAGGAGGCGGCGAAGTGCAGGACGCCGTCGTAGGAGGGGTCCAGGTGCTCGGCGGCGTCCTGGATGCGGCCCTCGATGAACGCGGCGCCGGCCGGCACGCCCGAACGGAAGCCGGTGGAGAGGTCGTCGAGGACGGTGACCTCGTGGCCCGCCTCCAGGAGGTGGGCCGCGACCACGCCGCCCACGTATCCGGCTCCGCCGGTGACCAGGTACTTGGAACCCTTGGACCCCTTGGGACCCTTGGAAGAATCGGAAGCCTTGGAAGCCTTGGAAGACGCCGTCTCGCTCACGTGCCTGCTGCCTCTCGCCCGGGAAACGCACGCACCGTGCGCGTGCTGGTCCCGGCATACCGGAATCCGCGCCGCCGGGGAAATCCGGCCCGGCCCGGATCAGGCCCGGATGCCCCCGGACGGCGGCAGTCCGGCCCGGTCCAGCAGACCGGTACGGGCGGCCAGCGCGGCCGCCTCCAGCCGCGAGCCCACGCCCAGCTTCATCAGGACCCGCTGGACGTGCGTGCGCGCGGTGCTCGGCGCGATGGCCATGCCGGCCGCGATGAGCCGGGTGTCCTCGCCCTCGGCGACCCGGACGAGCACCTCCACCTCGCGCGGGGTGAGCAGCCTCAGCAGCCGGCTGCCCTCGTCGTCGGGCTGGGCCGCGGGGTTGAGCAGCTCCGCGAAAGCCCCCTGCAACAGCTGGGGCGCGATGGCCACTTCCCCCGCCCGGGCCTTGGCCAGGGCCCGCTCCACGCCCTCGATGCGCTCGTCGTGGCGTACGTACCCCGAGGCGCCGGCGGCGAAGGCGGCGGCGATCCCGCGCGGGCTGGGCACCGGGCCCAGCACGACCACGGCGATCTGCGGACGCTCCCGCTTGATCCGGACGATCGGCTCGAAGACCCCGGGCTCGGCCGGCGTGGCGGTGCCCAGCAGGCAGACCTCGGGGGCGCGGCTGATGACCAGTTCGGCGGCGCCCGCGGCCGGTGCGGCGGCCGCCAGCACCCGGTGGCCGCGCAGTTTCAGGGCCGAGGCGAGCGCCTCGGCCAGCAGCCGGTGCTCGTCGACCACCATGACCCGTACGCCCATTGAGGTACCCACCCCCGCCCTTCTGCCCCGGCAAGCTACACGCTTGTTCGACGGCGCGGTGCGGTAACCGCGCAGAAGCCCCCGGAAGGACGGACCTTCCGGGGGCTTCTGCGCTTCTGGGACTCTGGGCTTCTGGGCTTGGGTCAGCCCGTCGTGAAGGAGACGAAGCTGTAGTAGGGGTCCGTCACCACCGTGGACTTGCGGTGCACCGCGTTGCGCGCGATGAAGAGCTTCCCGTTGCCGTAGCGGAACTCGCCGGAATCCGGCAGGAACTGGGTCTCGGCGCGCTGCGACTCCTTGGTCGCGGGGTTCTGCATGAGCACGGTCTCCTTCATCGACTTGCCGTCGACGGAGACGACCTGGCCGCCGCCGTCATAGGGCGGGACCTTGTAGGCGATGAGGTTGGAGCCGTCCATGCGCAGCGGGTAGATGGTGTAGCGCTCGCCCGCGTCGGCACGGTCGGAGGTCGGCTTGCCGGTCTCCAGGTCGAAGGAGACGATCTCATTGGTGCGGCCGACGTCGTCCGAGCCCTTGTGCTCCTCGGTCGGCAGGTAGAGCTTGCCGTTGCCGACGACCATGTTCGCGCAGTCCTCGACCTCGGTGCCGCACTCGGGGTTGTAGTTGCCCGAGGTGAGCGGGATGCGCGTCTTGAGCTGCCCCCCGTCGTCGAGGACGAAGAGGTCGCTGACGCCGATGGCGTTCTTGGAGGTGTGGTTGATGTCCGCCGAGACGATCAGCGGCTTGGTCGAGACGATCCCGGCGTCCTCCAGACCAGGGGGGAGCTTGTACGAGGACTTCGGGGCGCCGGTGACCGGGTCGAGCGACTGGGCGGACATCGTGTAGCTGCCGTACTGGCCGCACCGCCTGATCGTGGCGAGGGCCGGGCCTCCGCCGTAGCCGAGGTCCTGGCAGTCGTCGTTGTCGGCCTTGGGCGTCCACAGGGGCTTGCCGTCGGCGAGGTTCCAGGCGGAGCCGCCGTACAGGCCGCCCGCGGCCACGGTCTGGCCGCTGACGGTCACCTCCATGAACTGGATGGGCTTGTCGCCGCCGCCCTGGGCCTTCGTGGTGGCCTTCCAGAGGAGCTTGCCGGCGTTCAGGTCGATGACGCCGACCTGGTTGCACGGCTGGTACTTCTTCTCGGCCGTCGGCAGGGCCTCGTCGAAGAGGATCGCCGTCTTGTTGTCCGAGACCCAGCGGCTCGCGGCGCAGACGTTGGCGCCGAGCGGGACCTCCCACTTCTTGGCGCCGTCGGTCAGGTTGTAGCCGACGACCTTGCCCATGTCGGACTTGGCGTAGGTGGTGTCGGTGAGCCAGGAGCCGGGGATCTGGACGATCTCGGCCGAGTCCGGCATCGGGACGTTGACCAGCGTCTTCGACTTGGTCCTGGCGGGCACCTTCTCCGTGCCGCCGCCGCCCGGCGCCTTGTCGCCGCCGGTACCCCCGCTCGCGCCGCCGTCGGCCACGGCCTGGCCGCCGGAGCCCTTGTCGTCGCCGGAGACGTACCAGAGGCCGCCGCCGACGATGAGGACGATGGCCAGGAGGGCCGCGCCGACGATCATCAGCTGGGTGCGGACCTCGTTGCCGCCACCGCCACCGCCGCCGGCGGGCGCCACCGGGCTCTGGGCCGCGTACATGGGCGCCGTCACGGGCTGCGGCTGCTGCGGGTAGCCGTAGGGCTGCTGCTGTTCCTGCGGATGGCCGTACGAGCCCTGCCCCGCGGGCGGTCCGGCCGGGGCCGCCGGGGGCATGGCGGGCGGCGTGGGCGGCATGGCCGGAGGCGGCGGCGGGGGTCCGGCCGGCATGGCCGGGGGCACCGGCGGGGGCCCGCCGAACCCGCCCGGCGGCTGGTCCTGCGGCGCGCCGAAGCCGCCGGACGGCGGCTGGCTGGGGGGCGGCGGGGTACTCATCGGTGCTACTGCCTCTCGGTGGGCGGGTCGGCGGACTGCTCTGCGGGCTGCTCGTGCGCTGGGGGGCGGGCCGTCACTTGCCGAAGACCATCAGGAACTTCTCGCTCGTGTTCTTGGCCTGCAGACGGGAGGCGGAGACGAACAGCCGGCCGTCCGCGTAGTCCACGATCGGGGAGTAGAAGGAGCTCTCCACCGGGGCCGAGGCGCCGGACGGATTGCGCAGGACCACGGTGGGTGTGCCTCCGGCGGCCGGGATCGTGAGGACCTCGCCGCCCTTGTCGTTCGTGGCCTCGCGGTAGACGACGACCTGGCCGCCCGCCGCCTTCAGCGGGGTGAGGGTGCGTCCCTCGCCGGCCGGGGTGCGCCACTTCACCTTGCCGGTGCCCAGGTCGAAGGCGACGATCTCGTTCGGCTTGCCGATGTCGGTCTTGGTGGGCAGGTAGAGGGTGTTCGCGTCCACGGAGGAGGAACCGCAGCTCTGGAGCGAGTGGTTGAAGAGGCCGCCGCAGCCGACCGGGAAGCTGCCTTCGCCGGAGACGGTGGCGCGCTGCTTGCCGTCGGGTCCGAGGACCACGATGGAGCGCTCCTTGCCCTCGCCGCTGCCGAGGTCGAGGACGATCGGGTCCAGCGAGTAGACGTTGTTGACCTCGAAGCCCTTGGGGAGCTTGTGGATCCAGGTGTTCTTGCCCGTGGCCGGGTCGGCGTCCATGACCTGGACGGTCTTGTCGACGTCCTGGCAGGTCGCGATGGCGAGCATCTTGCCGTTCATCGCCACGAAGTCGGTGGGCCGGCAGCCCTCGTCCCGCTTGTTGTCGAAGAGCTTCTCCCCGGTGCTGACCTTGAACGCGCTGCTCGTGCCCGTCCGGTTGACGACGAGGGCGTCACCGGTGAGGGCGAGGTCCGGGGAGGTCATGATGTCGAAGAGGCCTTCCTTCGGCACCTCCTTCGTCCATCCCTCCTTGCCCGCCTTGAGGTCGATCTGCCGCATCATGTTGCAGGTGGAGCTCGCGGACTCGGCGTTCTCGTACATGACGACGGTCTTGCCGTCCGCGGTCATGTCGGTGACCCCGCAGATCACGTCGGGGAGGGTGAGGGTCCACTTCTCCTTGCCGTCCTTGACCCCGTAGCCGGTGACCGACTTCCAGACGGTCTTGACGACGGTGTCCCCGACGATCCACTGCCCCTTGGTGTCGACGCCCGAGCCGGGGCCGTCGATCGTGCTGCTCTTGAGCCAGAGGACCTTGTCCTCGCCCTGCTTGCGGCCGGCGTTGAGGTCCTGCTCCTCCTCCCCGCCGTTGCCGCTGCCGTCGCCCTTGTCCACGGAGGCCGAGGGGGAGGCCTTGTCGTCGGCGGGCGGCGGCGTCGTGTCCTGCCCGATGACCTTGTCGCTGCCGTGGTCCTTCCCGGAGAAGAGCAGGAAGTAGCCGCCGGTGCCCAGGACGAGGACGCCGGCGAGCGCGGCCGCGATCAGCACGCCGAGCTTCTTCTTGGGGCCGCCGGGCGGCGGAGGCATGCCGGGGCCGCCGGGGAAACCGGGGGCGCCGGGGGGCATGTGCGGGGGCTGGGGCGGGAATCCGTAACCCCCGGGCGTCTGCTGCCCGTACGGGCCCTGCGGCTGCTGGCCGTACGGGCCCGGCGGCTGCTGGCCGTACGGACCCTGCGGCTGCTGCGGCTGGGGTGGCTGCTGGGGCTGGGGCTGGGGCTGCTGCGCGTACGGGTTCTCGCCCTGCGGCGGGAATCCGTAACCGGGCTGCGGGGGTCCGGGGAGGTGTCCGTAACCGGAAGGGTTCGGCGGCTGGTTCGGCGGCTGGGGCGGCTCGGTCATCAGCGCATACCTTCGGCTTCGGGTGTGGGAGGAAGCCCTTTCTATCACTGACGGCGTGAACTGCCCGGGCCGGTCCGGCCCCTGTTCCCAAGGGAGGACCGGCCCGTGATGCCGCCGTTATTCGCTCGCGCGCCCTCGGCTACGCGTCCTCGGCGAGCTCCAGCCAGCGCATCTCCAAGTCGTCGCGGTCCGAGATGAGTTCGCGCAGCTCGGCGTCGAGCTTGGCCACCTTGTCGAAGTCCGTGGAGTTCTCGGCGATCTGGGCGTGCAGGCTGCTCTCGCGGTCCGTCATCTTGTTGAGCTGCCGCTCGATCTTCTGCAGCTCCTTCTTCGCGGCGCGCGCGTCCCCGGAGGCCGAGGACTTTCCGCCGGCGGCGGGCACGGGCGCCGGAGAGGCCGCGTCGATCATCTTCTGGCGGCGCTCCAGGTACTCGTCGAGTCCGCGCGGCAGCATCCGCAGGCTCGCGTCGCCCAGCAGGGCCATGACCGTGTCGGTGGTGCGCTCGATGAAGAACCGGTCGTGCGAGATCACGATCATCGACCCGGGCCAGCCGTCGAGGAGGTCCTCCAGCTGGGTCAGGGTCTCGATGTCGAGGTCGTTGGTGGGCTCGTCGAGGAAGAGGACGTTGGGCTCGTCCATCAGCAGGCGCAGGATCTGCAGCCGGCGCCGCTCACCACCGGAGAGGTCGCCGACGGGCGTCCACTGCTTCTCCTTGGTGAAGCCGAACTGCTCGCACAGCTGGCCCGCCGTCATCTCGCGGCCCTGGCCGAGGTCGACCCGGTCGCGGACCCGCTGCACGGCCTCCAGCACCCGCAGGGACGGGTCGAGCTCGCCGACCTCCTGGGAGAGGTAGGCCAGCTTGACGGTCTTGCCGACGGTCACGGTGCCGGCGGCCGGCTGGACCTCGCCCTGGGTGCGGGCGGCCTCGCCGAGGGCGCGCAGCAGGGAGGTCTTGCCGGCGCCGTTGACGCCGACGAGACCGACGCGGTCGCCGGGGCCCAGGTGCCAGGTGAGGTGCTTGAGGAGGGTCTTGGGGCCGGCCTGGACGGTCACGTCCTCCAGGTCGAACACCGTCTTGCCGAGGCGGGCGTTGGCGAACTTCATCAGCGCGGACTTGTCGCGCGGCGGCGGCACGTCGGCGATCAGCTCGTTGGCGGCCTCGATGCGGTAGCGCGGCTTGGAGGTACGGGCCGGGGCGCCGCGGCGCAGCCAGGCCAGCTCCTTGCGCATCAGGTTCTGCCGCTTGGACTCCTCGGTGGCGGCGATGCGGTCGCGCTCGGCGCGGGCGAAGACGTAGTCGCTGTAGCCGCCCTCGTACTCGTGGACGTCACCGCGCTGCACGTCCCACATGCGGGTGCAGACCTGGTCGAGGAACCACCGGTCGTGGGTGACGCAGACGAGTGCGGAGCGGCGTTCCTGGAGGTGCTTGGCCAGCCAGGAGATGCCTTCGACGTCCAGGTGGTTGGTGGGCTCGTCGAGTACGAGGAGGTCCTGGTCGGCGATGAGCAGCTTGGCCAGCGCGATGCGGCGGCGCTCACCACCGGACAGCGGGCCGATGACGGTGTCGAGGCCCTGGCCGAAGCCGGGCAGGTCGAGCCCGCCGAACAGGCCGGTCAGCACATCGCGGATCTTGGCGTTGCCGGCCCACTCGTGGTCGGCCATGTCCCCGATGATCTCGTGGCGGACGGTGGCCTTGGGGTCGAGGGAGTCGTGCTGGGTGAGCACGCCCATGTGCAGGCCGCTGTTCTGGGTGACCCGGCCGCTGTCGGGCTCCTCCAGCTTGGCGAGCATGCGGATGAGGGTGGTCTTGCCGTCGCCATTTCGGCCGACGACACCGATCCGGTCCCCCTCGGATACGCCGAGGGAGATGCCGTCGAGCAGGGTACGGGTGCCGTACACCTTGCTGACTGCCTCGACATTGACCAGGTTGACGGCCATCAGGAGCGCTCCAGGGAAGGGGTGTGGATCAGCCCCTCAGCCTAACCCTCCGCGAAGTGCCGGACCGTTCCACCAGCAGCCAGCCGCCCAGCGCCATGCCGATCGCGGCGGGCGCGGTCACCGGGAGGGCGATCAGGGTGGCGCTGTGGCCTTCCAGGAGCCCGCCGAGGCCGGTCGTGGAGAGCCCGAGGACGCCGAGCAGGCAGAGCGCGGTGCCGAGGGCGGCGCCGGGGCCGGATCCGGGGCCGGATCCGGGGCCGGCGCCGGGCCCCGCGCTGCTCGCACCGGGTGCCTCGAAGCGCCGGAAGAGCGCGACGAGTACGCAGGTCAGCGCGGCGGCGGCGAGGAACCGGACCGGGACCTGGGCCCACCAGGCCGCCCCGGCGGGCTCGGGCAGGGCGATGCCGAGGCCGAGCTGGGCGGCGTACACGGCGAGCATCGCGGTGAGGTGCCACAGGAAGGCGGTCATGGCGACCCCGTTGGCGGCGACCACGCCGCGCCAGACCCTCGGCCGCTCCAGCCAGGCGGCGCCAGGACCCCTGAGCAGTTCCACGGCGCCCACGAGCCAGAGCCCGTGCGCGAGCAGGGCCAGGGTGGGCGGGGCCATGTTGGAGACCTTCTCCCCGGGCATCCCGACCATGGACAGCGGGTACGGCCCGTACGCCACCAGCGCCACGGCCCCGGCGAGCCCGGCGGCGGCGAGGACGCCGGGGCGGCGGATGCGCCCGTCGGCGCGCAGGAAGCCCAGCTGGTGGACGGCGAGCCAGACGAAGGCGAAGTTCAGGAACTCGGCGTACGGGACGCCTCCGGCGAACCGCAGCAGGTCGACGAGGGCGGCGGCGGTGGCCAGCGCCCCGAAGGCGGCCCAGCCGTGGCGCTCGTGCAGCTTCAGCAGGGGCGGGGTCAGGGCCACCATCGCGAGGTAGATCCCGATGAACCACAGCGGCTGCGTGACCAGCCGGAAGGCCGCCCCGGACAGCCGCCCGCCACCCCCGCCGAGGAGCTGCGCGCCGAGCGCGACGGCGGTCCAGACGGCGACGAACACCAGGGTGGGCCGCAGCAGCCGGCGCAGGCGCGCCCGCAGGAAGGCGGCGTAGACGGGGCCGTCGGTGCGGCGGGCGAGGGACCGGTAGGACAGGGCGTGCGAGAACCCGCCGACGAAGAAGAACACCGGCATGACCTGCAGCGCCCAGGTGAGCACCTGGAGCGGCGGCACGACGGCGAGCAGGTTCCCTATGCCGTCGGCGCTGACGGCGGCCATCAGCCAGTGCCCCGCGATGACGGTCCCGAGCGAGGCGACCCTGAGCAGGTCGACGTAACGGTCCCGCGAGGCGGGGGTGAGGGCGACGATGTCGCTTGCGCTGGCTCCCATGCCCCCACGCTCCCGCGCGCGGCCCGCGGCGAACAGGGCGCGGATACTCACTCCGCCCTAGGTACCCCGGCGCCCCTTCCCGCCGCGCGGGGCGGCCCGGCGCAGCCGGTCAGAGCAGGGTCGCGCCCGGGGACGGGCTCGTGGCCAGGTGGGTGCTGCGGCAGGTGCCGGAGGCGTCGAGCGCGGCGGCGACCTTGGCCGCGGACTCCGCGTCGCGGACCAGGAAGGCCGTCGTGGGGCCGGAGCCCGACACCAGCGCGGCCAGGGCTCCGGCGTCCGTGCCCACCGCGAGCGTGCCGGCGAGCGACGGGCGCAGCGAAAGGGCCGCCGCCTGGAGCCCGTTCTCCAGCGTGGCGGCCAGCTCGTCCGGGTCACCGGAGGCCAGCGCCGCGAGCAGCTTCGGCGAGGCCTGCGGCACGGGCACCTCCACCCCGGCCGTCAGCCGGTCGAACTCGCGGAACACCGCCGGGGTGGAGAGGCCGCCGTCGGCCACCGCGAACACCCAGTGGAAGGTCCCGGCCTCGACCGGGGTCAGGATCTCCCCGCGCCCGGTGCCCAGCGCCGCCCCGCCGACCAGGCTGAACGGCACGTCGCTGCCCAGCTCCGCGCAGATGTCGAGGAGGTCCCCGGCCGGGGTCTTCAGGCCCCACAGGGCGTCGCAGGCGACCAGGGCGGCCGCCCCGTCGGCGCTGCCGCCGGCCATGCCGCCCGCCACCGGGATCCGCTTCTCGATGTGGAGGTGCACGTCGGGGCTCAGCCCCGCCCGCTCCGCCAGCATCCGCGCCGCCCGGGCCGCCAGGTTGGTGCGGTCGAGCGGCACCTTGTCGGCGTCCGGGCCGGCGCAGGTCACGGTCAGCTCGCCGGGACCGGCCGCGGTCGCGGTGACCTCGTCGTGGAGGGAGACCGCGAGGAAGACGTTGGCGAGATCGTGGAAGCCGTCCGGCCGGGCCACGCCCACCGCCAGCTGGACGTTGACCTTCGCGGGGACCCGTACGGTGACCGTGTCGCTCACAGCGCGGGCCTCTCCGCGGCGGGCTTGTGCTCGGCGATCGCCGCGAACTCCTCGACGGTGAGGGATTCGCCGCGGGCCTGCGGTGAGACCCCGGCGGCGACCAGCGCCGCCTCGGCGCCCGCGGCCGATCCGGCCCAGCCGGACAGTGCGGCGCGCAGCGTCTTGCGGCGCTGCGCGAAGGCCGCGTCGACGACCGCGAAGACCTCGGCCTTGGTCGCGGTGGTCTTGACCGGCTCCGCCCGGCGGACCAGGGAGACGAGCCCGGAGTCGACGTTCGGCGCGGGCCAGAAGACCTTGCGGCCGATGGCGCCGGCCCGCTTGACGTCCGCGTACCAGTTGGCCTTGACGGAGGGGACCCCGTAGACCTTGTTGCCGGGTTCGGCGGCCAGCCGGTCGGCGACCTCGGCCTGCACCATGACCAGGGTCCGCTCGATGCTCGGGAAGCGGTCGAGCATGGTGAGCAGGACCGGCACGGCCACGTTGTAGGGGAGGTTCGCGACGAGCGCGGTCGGCGGCGGTCCGGGGAGCTCCTTGACCAGCATCGCGTCGGAGTGGACCAGCGCGAAGCGGTCCTTGCGCTCCGGCATCCGCGCCTCGATGGTGGCGGGCAGCGCGGCCGCCAGGATGTCGTCGATCTCGACGGCGACGACCCGGTCGGCGGCCTCCAGCAGTGCGAGCGTCAGCGAGCCCAGTCCGGGTCCGACCTCGACGACCACGTCGTCCGGCCGGACCTCGGCGGTGCGCACGATGCGGCGCACCGTGTTGGCGTCGATGACGAAGTTCTGGCCCTTCTGCTTCGTCGGCCGTACGCCGAGTACGGCGGCCAGCTCCCGGATGTCGGCCGCGCCGAGGAGGGCGGAGGTCTCCGGCGCGGGGGTCTCCGGCGCGGAGGTCTCCGGCGCGGAGGTCTCGGGCGCGGAGGTCTCCGGCACGGTGCTTTCGGGCTGCTGCTGCTCTGCTGTGCTCACCGATAAAGGGTACGGCCGCAGTGCGGCCACGGACTCGCCCCCCGCTGGACGTACAGCTTCTTGGCGCGGTACGTCTGTTCCGGGCCCGGAGCGTCCTGCGGACGGCCGCTCCCGCCGAGCGCCTGCCAGGTCTGTACGTCGAACTGGTAGAGCCCTCCGTACGTGCCCGAGGGGTCCGTGGCGCCGGGCCGGCCGCCGGACTCGCAGCGGGCCAGCGCGCCCCAGTCGAGGCCGTCCGCGCCCTGGACGGAGGACGGCAGCGCCTTGGTGCCGACCTTGACGAGCTGGCTGACGGGCTCGCGGACGGTCTCCTCGGCGATCCTGCGCGGCTTCTGCCGGACCCCGTTGACGGTGCGCAGGCTGTACGTGACCCTGCGCGCCCCGGGCCGGCCCGAGCGTTCGACGACTTCGGTGCCGGCGAAGAGGGAGGAGTCCTTGACCCGCTCGGTCGCGTACGGGATGCGTTCCTCGCGGACCTCGCGGGTGCCGGTGATGCGGAGCACGGTGACGGTCTGGCCGTCGCGCGGGAAGGAGTCGGCGGGCACGGAGGTGGTGTCCTGGCCGTGGAGGCTGATCCCGGCTTCGTCGAGGGCCTCGCGCACGGTGGCGGCGTTGGTGCGGATCGGCCGCTCGCGGCCGTCGGCCATGAAGGTGATGCTGCGCTCGGTGCGGACGGCGAGGGTCAGGCCGGTCCGGGGGACGGGGGCGGTGCGGGGTGCGGAGAGGTAGGCGCCCTCGGCCCGGATGCCGAACTGGCGCAGCGCGCCGTCCACGGTGCGGGCGGTGGTCCACACCTGGCGCCGCTGCCCGTCGAGGGTCAGGCTCAGCGGGCGGCCGTAGCGCAGGACGATCTCGTCCCCGTCGTCGAGGACCTGCGCCCCGGCCGGGGCCACCAGGTCGTGGGGGCCGACGCCGAGTCCCTCGGCGGCGAGCAGCTCGTCCACGTCGCCGGCGAAGGTGTGCAGGGTCCGCGGGACTCCGTCGACGGTGAGGCGTACGGACTTGTCTGCGGCGACGAAGGCGGTGGTGCCGCCCGCCAGGAACGCGACGACCAGGGCCTGCGGCACGATGCGCCGCCAGGTGTCCCGGTGAGTGGGGGCGGCGCCGCGACGCCGCCTCGGACCGGGGACGGGGCCGGTGCCGGTGCCGGGGACGGTGCCGGGGCCAGTGCCCGGTCCGGCCGGGGCGGGGACCGTACCGGGGCCGCCTCCGGCCGCGCCCCGGCGGCGCCCGGTTCCCGCGGGGGCCGGCCCGGCCGGGGCGGAGGCGGTGTCCGAGGACGCGGCTGGCCCGCCGCGGCGGCGCCGGCCGGTGGCCGGGGCCTCCGGCTCGGGGCTCGGCGCCAGTCCCTGCGCCGCACCGGCGGCCGGGGCCGCCACCGGAACGGGGCTCCGCCCGCGCGCCCGGCGCCCCGCCCCGGGCTCGGCCGCCGTACGCCGCCGCCCACCACCCCGGGGCGCGGGCACCCCGGGCTCCGGGGCCGGCGACGGGTCGGGGTCCTCCCCCGCACGCGGGAAGGGCTCCATTTCCCAGTCCGAGCCGAGGCCGAGCTCCGGCCCCGCCCCCCGGCCTGCGGAGAGGCCGCTTTCCGGCCCCACGTCCCCGAAGGGCTCCGTTCCGGCATCCACGTCGCGGAACGGGACCGTTCCCGCGTCCAGGACCGGGGTCACCGTCGCCCGGCCCTCGTACGGGTCCGGGTTCCCGTACGGCCCCGGGCCGGGGGCCGAGCCCGAGCCGACCGCCGGCGTCCTCGGGTCCGGGGCCGGGCCCGGGTAGGGGTGCGCGTACGGTCCCGGGTCCCGGTCCGTGCCCGCGTCCCGGTGGGGCCCCGGCGCCTCGTACCCGTCCGGAGCCTGCGCGTACGGTCCCGGGTCCCGGTCCGGGCCCGGCCGCGTGGCCAGGTACCGGTCGGGCCCCGGACCCGCCGCCAGGCCCGTGCCCACCGCCCCCGGCGCCTCGTACCCGTCCGGAGCCGGGTCCGGGCCCGGCCCCGTGGCCCAGGGGTCGCGTCCACCGGCCGGCCAGGCCACATCGCTCATCGCGCTCGCTCCACTGGTCCGTCCGGCTGCTTCGGGCACGGCACCCTAGCGGAGCGTCCGTCACGCTACAAAGCGGAACGGCTACGGAACGTGGCGAACGGGTGAGGCGGTCCCCACGCAGGCCCCACCCGGTCCTCACCCGGTCCTCGCGCGGTGCTCAGTAGGCGAAGGCGCGGGCCGTGTTGGCCGCCAGGGCCGTCGCCATGGCGTCCTCGTCGATGCCGCGGACCGCGGCCATGGCCCGTACGGTCAGCGGGATGAGGTACGGCGCGTTCGGCCGTCCGCGGTACGGGGCCGGGGTGAGGTACGGGGCGTCCGTCTCCACGAGGACCAGTTCCAGCGGGGCCACCGCCAGGGCTTCGCGCAGCGGCGCCGCGTTCTTGAAGGTGACGGTCCCGGCGAAGGACATGTAGTAGCCGGCGGCGGCGCATTCCCGGGCCATCTCCGCGTCTCCGGAGTAGCAGTGGAAGACGGTCCGCTCGGGGGCGCCCTCCTCGCGCAGGATCCGCAGCACGTCCGCGTGCGCCTCGCGGTCGTGGATGACCAGGGCCTTGCCCTGCCGCTTGGCGATCTCGATGTGCGCGCGGAAGGAACGCTCCTGCGCGGCCATGCCCTCCGGGCCGGTGCGGAAGTGGTCGAGGCCGGTCTCGCCGACCGCCTTGACGTGCGCGAGGGCGGCCAGCGCCTCGATCTCGGCGAGCGCGTCGTCGAGGGCGGCCTCGCCGCCGCCCGCGCGGGCGCCCTGCCGCGACCAGCCGTCGGGGTCCCCGTGGACGATCCGGGGGGCTTCGTTGGGGTGCAGGGCCACGGCCGCGTGGACGTTCTCGTACGCGGCGGCGGTCTCGGCCGCCCAGCGGGAGCCCTTCACGTCGCAGCCCACCTGGACGACGGTGGTGACCCCGACGGAGGCGGCCTTGGCGAGGCCCTCCTCGACGGTGCCGGACTGCATGTCCAGGTGGGTGTGGGAGTCGGCGACCGCCACCCGGAGCGGCTGTGGCAGCGGGGGCGGCGCGTCGTTCGGCGTACTACGGCTCATGCGGCCGATCTTATGACCGGCGGAAGAACCCGAGCAGCCGGGCCATCAGACCGGGCCGTTCCACCGGGACCGGCCCGGGGGCGTCGTGCAGGGCGGCCTTGCGGGGCTTGGGGGTCTTCGGGGGCTTCGCGGTGTACCCGGCGGGTACCGGGCCGGCGATCCCGGGGGCCGCGCGGTGGTGGTAGAGCTGGTCGAGCATGCCGATGACCGACTTGACCTGGCCCTCCCGCATGATCCGCACGACGTGGCCGCCGCAGTTCATGCAGGTCGGGTTGGACAGGGGGGAGGGAACCCGCTCGCCGTCCGCCGTGTAGACGATGAACGGCATGCCCCTGCCGTCGGTGTGGTGCTCTATCTCGTACCCCTGCTCCCAGCCGTAACCGCACTTCATGCAGGCGAAGGAGTACGCCTCGTGCACGGTCGGGACGGCGGCGGGAGCCGGAGCCGCCGCGGCGGTGCCCGGTGCGGTGACGGTCGAAGCGGTGGGTACGGAGACGGGTGCGGGTTCGGCGATCTCACTCATGCCAGCTCCTCTTGTTCCACTGGTGCCATTGCCAGTGGACGCCTCTTCGGGCGGGAGCGCATCAGGCCCTGTCTACTGTTGGACGGTCCTTGGGCGAGTCATGCCCAAAGCGCCCGGTGCGCGGTCTGAGCTTTGCTTTTCAGGTTAGCTCTTTACCGACCGACGGCGACTTTTGTGCCGCGTTCTTTGCCGCGACCACCGCGTCGAAGACCTCGCGCTTGGGTACCCCGGCCTCCGCGGCGACCGCCGCGATGGCCTCCTTGCGCCGCTCCCCCGCCTCCTCGCGCACCCGTACCCGGTTCACCAGCTCCTCGGCGTCCACGTCTCCGGGGGCCGCGGCCGGGGCGCCCTCGACGACCACGGTGATCTCCCCGCGCACGCCTTCGGCGGCCCAGGCGGCCAGTTCGCCGAGCCCGCCGCGCTTGACCTCCTCGTAGGTCTTGGTCAGCTCCCGGCAGACGGCGGCCCGCCGGCCGGCGCCGAAGACCTCGGCCATGGCGGCCAGGGTGTCGTCGAGCCGGTGCGGGGCCTCGAAGTAGACGAGGGTGCGGCGCTCGGCGGCGACCTCGCGGAGCTTGCTCAGCCGCTCGCCGGCCTTGCGGGGCAGGAAGCCCTCGAAGCAGAAGCGGTCGACGGGCAGCCCGGAGAGGGCGAGCGCGGTCAGGACGGCGGAGGGCCCGGGGACGGCCGTGACCTTGATGTCCTTCTCCACGGCGGCGGCGACGAGCCGGTAGCCGGGGTCGGAGACCGAGGGCATGCCGGCGTCAGTGACCAGCAGGACGCGCTTGCCGGCCTCCAGGGCCTCGACCAGTTCGGGGGTGCGCGCGGACTCGTTGCCCTCGAAGTACGACAGGACGCGGCCGGTGGTGTACACGCCGAGCCCCTGCGTGAGCCGGCGCAGCCGCCGGGTGTCCTCGGCGGCGATCACATCGGCCCGCTCCAGCTCGGACGCGAGCCGCGGCGGGGCGTCGGCGAGGTCGCCGATGGGGGTTCCGGCGAGGACGAGGACGCCCACCCCGTTCCCGTCGGAGGACGACACCGTGGAGGGAGCCGGGGAGGAGGCCGTGGAGGGGGCCGGGGAGGGGGCTTCGGCGGTGCGGGGCTGCTCAGTGGTCACCGCCCCATCCTCTCAGCCGCCCCAACCGCCGCGCCCCACACTGCCGTCCCCCTGGGTCCGGCACAGGGTCGTTCCCTACGATGTGCCGGTGACCAGTACCGCGACGCCGCCGCCCAGCCCTGCGGGGGCCCCGCCCGCCACCGAGGCCGGGCCCGGCCCCGACCCCGACCCCGCCGCCCAGCCGTCCGCCTGGCTGCGCCGTCTGCGCGGCTTCGGCTACGTGCGACCCGCCGGGGCGAAGCGGCCGTCGGACGTCGCCGCCCGCCTGGTGCCCCCGTACGCCCGGCCCTCCGCGCAGCTGTGGGCGCAGATCGGGATCGGCCCGGACGCGGCGCGGCGCTGGGAGCGGGTGCTGGCGTGGGCCGGGCCGCTGCTGGTCGCGCTGGTCGCGGGGGTGCTGCGGTTCGCCCGTCTGGGCACCCCGAAGGCGGTGATATTCGACGAGACGTACTACGCCAAGGACGCCTGGGCCACGATCCAGCAGGGCTACGAGGCGAGCTGGCCCAAGGACATCGACAAGTCGATCCTCGCCAACCCCGACGGGGTGCCCCTCCCGCTGGACCCCGGCTACGTCGTGCACCCGCCGGTCGGCAAATGGGTGATCGGCCTGGGCGAGTGGATGTTCGGCTTCGACCCCTTCGGCTGGCGGTTCATGACCGCACTGCTCGGCACCCTGTCCGTGCTGATGCTGTGCCGCATCGGCCGGCGGCTGTTCCGCTCCACCTTCCTGGGCTGCCTGGCCGGCCTCCTGCTGGCCGTGGACGGCCTGCACCTGGTGATGAGCCGGACCGCCCTGCTCGACCTGGTGCTGATGTTCTTCGTGCTGGGCGCCTTCGGAGCACTCGTCATCGACCGGGACAAGGCGCGGGCCCGGCTCGCGGCCGCGCTCCCGGTGGACGAGGAGGGGCGGACCCGGCCGGACGCCGTGATCGCGGAGACGCTGAAGCTGGGCTGGCGCCCGTACCGCGTCCTGGCCGGGGTCAGCCTCGGCCTGGCCTTCGGCACGAAGTGGAACGGCCTGATCGTGCTGGCCTTCTTCGGCGTGCTGACCGTCCTGTGGGACGCGGCCGCCCGCCGCACGGCGGGCGCGGGCACCCCGTACACGGCGATGCTGCGCCGCGACGCGCTGCCCGCCTTCCTCTCCACCGTCCCCGTGGCGATCTCCGTCTACCTGGCCTCGTGGCTCGGCTGGATCCTCTCCCCCGACAACGGCAAGGGCGGCTACTTCCGCGACTGGGCCGCCAAGAACGACCAGCACAGCTCGTGGTCCTTCGTGCCGGAGTGGCTGCGGAGCCTGTGGCACTACGAGACGGAGGTCTACAAGTTCCACGTGGGCCTGACCTCGGGCCACACCTACGAGTCGAACCCGTGGAGCTGGCTGGTCCTGGGCCGTCCCGTCTCCTACTTCTACGAGTCCCCCGCGCCCGGCACCGACGGCTGCCCGGCGACGGAGACCGCCAAGTGCGCCCGCGAGGTGCTGGCGCTCGGCACGCCGCTGCTGTGGTGGACGGCCTGCTTCGCGCTGCTGTACGTGCTGTGGCGCTGGATCTTCCGCCGCGACTGGCGGGCCGGCGCGATCGCGTGCGCGCTGGGCGCGGGCCTGCTGCCCTGGTTCAACTACCAGGAGCGGACCATCTTCTTCTTCTACGCGGTGGTCTTCGTCCCGTACCTGTGCCTGGCGGTGGCCATGATGATCGGCGCCCTGCTGGGCCCGGCCGGCTCCTCGGAACGCCGCCGCGCCCTGGGCGCGGTGGCGGCGGGCGTCCTGGTGCTCCTGATCGTGTGGAACTTCATCTACTTCTGGCCGATCTACACGGGCCAGTCCATCCCGATGGACTCCTGGCAGAACCGCATGTGGCTGGACACCTGGGTGTAACAGGGCAACCAAACACCTGAACCGTCTGTCTGTTCGACGTAAGGTCTGCTCCAGAGGGTCCTTGAACACGTTCAGTGTTCGAGGGCCGGGGTAGGGACACGGGAACGGGGAGCGGGAATGAACGGGGCTGCAAAGGGGGCCGTCGTCGGCGGGGCCTTCCTCGCGATGCTGGGCGGGGCCGTCTACGGGGTGTACTCGCTGGTGGGGGACACCGGCGACGGCGGGGTCAAGAACACGAGCGCGACCGGCCCGGCGGTGCCCGCCAAGGGCACCGGGCCGGTCGGCGACAAGGAGGCCGCGGCGACGGCCCAGGCCTTCTTCACCGCCTGGGCGGCCGGGGACGCCCGGGCCGGCGCCGACCTGACGAACAATCCGGGCGAGGCGCAGGGCGCCCTGGCCGAGTTCACGAGCAAGGCCTACGTGTCCAAGGTCGCGATCACCCCCGGCGTGCAGACCGGCACCACGGTGGCGTACTCCGTCGCGGCGGAGGTCACCTACGAGGGCGTCACCAAGCCCCTCGCCTACGCGTCCGAGCTGACCGTGGTCCGCGGCAACACCACCGGGCTGCCGCTCGTCGACTGGCAGCCCTCGGTGCTCCACCCGCAGCTCCAGAAGGGCGAGAAGCTGCGCGGCGGCGCCCCGCCCAACCCGCCGGTCAAGGCCGTCGACCGCAAGGGCAGGGAGCTGACGGCCGAGAAGTACCCCTCGCTGCGCCCGGTGCTCGACAGCCTGCGCAAGAAGTACGGGGAGCAGCTGGGCGGCAAGGCCGGCGCCGAGCTGTGGATCGAACCGGCCGCCCAGGAGGCCCCCCGGCGGACGTTGCTCACGCTGGTCGAGGGGAAGGCCGGCGAGATCCGGACCGTCCTGGACGCGGACGTCCAGGCGGCGGCCGAGAAGGCCGTACTGAAGTTCCCGCAGTCCTCCGTGGTCGCCGTCCAGCCCAGCACCGGCAACGTCCTGGCCATCGCGGACCACCGCAACGACGGCTTCCCGGCCTCCCTCAGCGGAGCCCGCGCCCCCGGCTCCACGATGAAGATCGTGACCGGCGCGATGCTGCTGGACCGGGGTCTGGTGGCCGCGGACAAGGTCGCCGAGTGTCCGGCCGAGGTGCAGTGGGGCGGCAGGACCTTCAAGAACCTCAAGGGCTTCAAGCTGGACGGCGAGACCTTCGCGACGAGCTTCGCCCAGTCCTGCAACACCGCCTTCATCAAGCAGATCAAGCCGGTCGACGACGACGACGCGCTGCCGGACGAGGCCCGTGAGGTCTTCGGCATCGGCGAGGGCATCGAGTGGAAGGTCGGCGTGCCCACCGTCGACGGCAAGGTCCCGGCCGCCACCGGTCCGGCGGCGGCCGCCGCGTACATCGGCCAGGGCCAGATCCAGATGAACCCGCTGACCATGGCCTCGATCACGGCGACCGCCCGCACCGGGGTGTTCCGCCAGCCGGTCGTCGTCAAGGCCTCCCTGGACGACCGCGAGCTCGCCGAGGCCACCCGGAGGATGAAGCCCTCGGTGGCGGCGCAGCTGGTGCGGATGATGAAGCTGACGGCCACCTCGGGCACCGCCCAGGGAGCGATGTCCGCGGTCCACGGCTCCGACAAGGGCGCCAAGACGGGCTCGGCGGAGGTCGACGGGGCGGAGAACCCGGACAGCTGGTTCACCGGGTTCAGCGGCGACGTGGCGGCCGCGGCGATGGTCGAGGGCGGCGGCCACGGCGGCGACGCGGCGGGCCCGATCGTGGCGGCCGTCCTGAACGCGGGCTGACCCCGGGGTCACTTCTCCCGTACGTCGGCCAGCGCGGCCCCCGCGTGCCGGACCAGCTCGCGCGGGTCCATCGGGAACACGGTGTGCGGGGTGCCGGCGGCCGCCCACACCACCTCGTGGGCCAGCAGGGAACGGTCCGCGAGGACCCGGGTGCGGGTGCGGTGCCCGAAGGGCGGCACCCCTCCGATGGCGTAGCCCGTGGTCTCCCGGACCAGGGCCGCGTCCGCCCGGGTGACCGCGTCCGCGCCGAGCTCGCGGCGCACCGCCTCCACGTCGACGCGGGAGGCCCCGTCCATGAGGACCAGCACCGGGACCCCGTCGGCGGCGAAGATCAGCGACTTGACGATCTGGCTGAGCTCGCAGCCGATCGCGGCGGCCGCGTCGGCGGCGGTGCGGGTGCCGTCGGGGAAGCTCCGTACGTCCGGCTCCAGACCCAGTGCGGCGAGGGCTTCGGCGAAGAGGGGGTGCGTGGTGGTCGTCATGACGGCACGCTAGCGCTCCCCGCCCCGCCCGTGCGACGCCGTTTCGCGGGCCTGATCGGCAAGACCCGCCTACAGCGCCGAGCGGACCGCCCGGACCAGGGCCTGGGCGCGCGGGTCGGCGGTGACCGACTTGGCGAGGGCGTTGGTGACGTAGCCGAAGCCGATCCCCGCCTCCGGGTCCGCGAAGGCCAGCGAGCCGCCGCGGCCGGGGTGTCCGAAGGACGCCGGGGACAGCAGCGGGGAGGCCGGGCCGTGCAGCATGTAGCCGGGGCCGAAGCGTGTGTTGACGACCAGGACGCGGTCGGGGCCTGCGGAGAGCTCCTTGCCGGCCAGCGCGGTGGTCGCCTGGGTGAAGATCCGGGCGCCGTCCTCCACCACCCCGATGGTGGCCGCGTAGAAGCGGGCCAGGGCGCGGGCGGTGCCGATGCCCGCGGAGGCCGGCAGCTCGGCCGCCCGGTAGGCGGGGTCGTTCTCGTCGGGCAGCGGGTCGATGGCGGCGAAGGCGCGGCGGGTGAGGGAGTCCGGGTCGGCGTAGGCCTCGGAGACGTTGCGGCGGGGCCGGGTCCGCAGCAGGCCCGCGCCCTCGGGCGGATCGACCGGCGCCACCCGGCCCACCCGGTGGGCCTCGCCCTCCGGCAGGCCTATCCAGAAGTCGATGCCCAGCGGCTCCGCTATCTCCTCGGCCAGGATGCCGCCCAGGGTGCGGCCGGTGGCGCGCAGCACCAGCTCGGACAGCAGCCAGCTGAAGGTCTGCGCGTGGTAGCCGTGCGCGGTGCCGGGCTCCCAGAAGGCCCGCTGGGCGGCGACCGCGCGCGCTCCGGTGACCCCGTCGGCGGCCTCGGCCGCGCTCAGCCCGTGGTCCAGGGCGGGGACCCCGGCGCGGTGCGCGAGCAGATCGCGCACCCGGGTCCGCTCCTTGCCGCCCGCCTTGAACTCCGGCCAGTACGAGCCCACCGGCGCGTCCAGGTCGAGCAGTCCGCGCTGCTGGAGCAGCAGCGGCACGGCGGCCGCCACGCCCTTGGTGGCGGAGCGGACGAGCTGCGCGGTGTCCTCGGCCCAGGGCTCGGCGCCCTCACCGGCGTCGGCGTCGGCGTCCCTGGTGCCGGCCCACAGGTCCACGACCTTGCGCCCGTCGCGGTAGACGGCCACGGCCGCGCCCCGGTCGCCGAGCACCTGGAAGTTGCGTACGAACGCGTCCCTGACGGGCTCGAAGCCCTCCGCCACCACACCCTTGATGTCCACGGGGTGTGCAACAAGCTCCGACCGGCGCTTATGCCGGCGCGGTGCTCATCCCACCGCTGTGCTCATCCCACCACGGTGCTCATCCCACCGATACAGAGCGCGGATCGAAGCCGAAGGGCAGCTCCAGCCGGTGCGCCCGCATCAGCGCCTCGTCGCACAGCACGTCCTGGGTCCTGCCGTCGGCCACGATGGTCCCCTCGCTGAGGATCACCGAGCGCGGGCAGAGTTCCAGCGCGTAGGGCAGGTCGTGGGTCACCATCAGCACGGTGACGTCGAGCGAGCGCAGGATGTCCGCGAGCTCGCGCCGCGAGGCCGGGTCCAGGTTGGAGGACGGCTCGTCCAGGACGAGGATCTCGGGCCGCATGGCCAGGACGGTCGCCACCGCGACCCGGCGGCGCTGCCCGAAGGACAGGTGGTGCGGCGGCCGGTCCGCGAAGGCGGCCATCCCGACCTGCTCCAGGGCTCCCCGCACCCGTTCCTCCAGCTCGGCGCCGCGCAGTCCGGCGGCGGCCGGGCCGAAGGCCACGTCCTCCCGGACGGTCGGCATGAACAGCTGGTCGTCGGGGTCCTGGAAGACGATGCCGACCCGGCGGCGGATCTCGGCGAAGTTGCGCTTCTCCACGGGCAGCCCCGCCACGCTCACGGTGCCGACGCCGCCGGTCAGGATGCCGTTGAGGTGCAGCACCAGGGTGGTCTTGCCGGCGCCGTTGGGACCGAGCAGCGCCACCCGCTCCCCGTGCCCGACGGTGAGGTCGACCCCGAAGAGGGCCTGGTGGCCGTCGGGGTAGGCGTAGGCGAGGCCGGCGACCTCCAGCGAGGGCGGGGGCACGGCCGCGTTCACGGGGTTCGGGGCGTTCACGGGGTTCGGAGCGTTCACAGAGTCCATCCCATCAGACAGACGGCGAGCGCCGTCACCGGGAGGGCGGCCGCGTACGCCCACTGCGTGCGGGTGGCCACCACCTCGTCGATCACCGGCATGGAGCCGGCGTAGCCGCGGCTGACCATCGCGAGGTAGACCCGCTCGCCGCGCTCGTAGGAGCGGATGAACAGGGCCCCGGCGGTCTTCGCGAGGACCCCCCAGTGCCGGATCCCGCGCGCCTCGAAGCCGCGGGAGCGCCGGGCGATGGACATGCGGCGCAGCTCGTCGCCGATGACGTCCCCGTAGCGGATCATGAAGGAGGCGATCTGGACGAGGAGCGGCGGCAGCCTGAGCCGCTGGAGGCCCAGCAGCAGGGCGCGCAGTTCGGTGGTGGAGGCCAGGAGCACGGAGGCGGCCACGCCGAGGGTGCCCTTGGCCAGGACGTTCCAGGCGCCCCAGAGGCCGGAGACGCTGAGCGACATGCCGAGGAACTCCACCCGCTCGCCCTGGGCCACGAAGGGCATCAGGACGGCGAAGGCGACGAAGGGCACCTCGATCAGGAGGCGGCGCAGCAGGAAGCCGAGCGGGATCCGGGCGGCGAAGGCGGTCGCCGCGACGAGGAGTGCGTACAGGCCGAAGGCCCACACCGCCTCGCGCGGTGTGGACACGACGACGGCCACGAATCCGAAGGTCGCGGCGAGCTTGCAGTGCGGCGGCAGGTCGTGGACCGGCGAGCGCCCCGGCCGGTAGAGCTTGTGGGCGTGGCCCGCGCCCACGTCAGGCGGCCGGTACGGAGGTGGAGGCGGCCGTCAGGTCGGCGGCGCGGCGGCGGCGCACGGTCCAGAACACGCCGGTGCCGACGAGGACGGTCGCGCCCACGCCGATGACTCCGGCGAGGCCGCCGGAGAGACGGGCGTCGGAGACGTCCTTGACGCTGTAGTCGGCGAGCGGGGAGTCGGCGGCGGCGTGCTCGGTGACCTTCTGGTCGATGCCCTTGTCGGCGGCGACCTTCTCCAGTCCGTCCGGGCTGGAGGAGGCGTAGAAGGAGACGATGCCGGCGAGGGCCAGCGCGGCGACCAGGCCGGTGATCCACACGGGCTTGGTGGAGCGGGCGGCGGCCGGTACGGCGGCGGAGGCCGCGGGGGCGTCGACGAGTTCGCCGCCGACGCGCAGCTTCAGCGGGGCGGCCAGGCCGCGGGCGCCGTGCACGAGGTCGGGGCGGACGGCGATCACGGCGCCGACGGTGGCGGCGGTGATGACGGCCTCGCCGATGCCGATGAGGACGTGGACGCCGACCATGGCGCCGAACACCTTGGCGATCGGAACATCGGTCGTGCCGCCGAGGGCGTAGAGGAGGGTGAAGAAGGTGGCGGCGGCGGGCACCGAGAGCAGGGCTCCGGCGAAGGCGGCGACGGTGACCGAGCGGCGGGTGTCGGGCAGCAGCTTGACCAGGCCGCGGAAGACGGCGTGGGCGACGACCACGGTGACGACGCCCATGGTGAGGATGTTGACGCCGAGGGCGGTCAGGCCGCCGTCGGCGAAGAGGAGGCCCTGCATGAGCAGGACCACGGACACGCACAGCACCCCCGTATAGGGGCCGACGAGTATCGCCGCGAGCGCGCCTCCGAGGAGGTGGCCGCTTGTTCCGGCCGCGACGGGGAAGTTGAGCATTTGCACGGCGAAGATGAAGGCGGCCACGAGGCCGGCGAGCGGCGCGGTGCGCTCGTCGAGCTCACGGCGGGCGCCCCGGAGGCTGACCGCCACGGCTCCGGCGGCGGCGACACCTGCGGCAATGGAGACGGGGGCATCGATGAAGCCGTCGGGCACATGCATGGTTCTGCTCCGCTTCCTGCGGTCCGGCGAACGGTCCGTTGAGCTGGCTAAGTCTTTAACCGTTCAAGAATAGGGCCTTCTTGCGAACGCTTGGCAAGAGCGGTGGCGTCACAAATAGCCCCGTGCGGATTCGTGGGAATGTGCGAGGCTGGGGTCAATACGGACGCAATTGTTCCGATTCGAGGAGTCTTGTCGATGTCATCCGCCGCCGAGAATCCATCCGCAGGTGCCACCGCCACCCGAGCCGCGACCGCCACGGCCCCCCTCGTCGAGGCCCCTTTCGTCGAGGAGCGGGTCCGCGCCCGCGTGATCACCGACGATCCGCTCTACCGCGCCATCCCGGTCGCCCTGCGCTTCGTCCCCGACGAGCCGCTGGCCGTACGGATCGTCTTCCCGGCCGACCTCTCCCCCGAGGGCACCGACAACGAGTGGGTCTTCCCCCGCGCCCTCCTGGAGGCCGGCCTCCAGGCCCCGACCGGGACCGGCGACGTACGCGTGTGGCCCTGCGGACGCGTCCAGGCCGTCGTCGAGTTCCACTCCCCGGAGGGCGTCGCGGTGGTCCAGTTCGACATCGCCGCCCTGCGCCGCTTCCTGCGCCGTACGTACGCGCCCGCGCCCGCGGCCACCCGTTAGGCCCAGCCGGACCCGCCCGGTCCCGGGCGCACGCGAACGGCCCCGCACCGGAAGGTGCGGGGCCGTTCCTGCGTACCGCGGCAGGGTCAGACGCCTGCCAGCTCGCGGTCCTTGTCGGGACCGGAGCCGTCCGCGGAGTCACCGAGGTGCTTGCGCAGGCTCTCGCCCTCCACGTCCACGTTCGGCAGGACGCGGTCGAGCCACTTCGGCAGCCACCAGGCCTTGTGGCCGAGCAGTGCGAGCACGGCCGGGACGATGGTCATGCGGACGACGAAGGCGTCGAAGAAGACGGCGATGGCCAGGCCGAAGCCGATCATCTTCACCATCTGGTCGCTGGCGCCCATGAAGCCGGAGAACACCGCGATCATGATGACGGCCGCGGCCACGACCACCCGGGCGCTGTACTGGAACCCGGTGACGACGGCCTGACCCGGCCGCTCCCCGTGGACGTACGCCTCACGCATGCGGGTGACCAGGAAGACCTCGTAGTCCATGGCCAGACCGAAGACCACGCCGACCATGAAGATCGGCATCATCGACATGATCGGACCGGTCTGCTCCACCCCGAAGAGCGAGCCGAGCCAGCCCCACTGGAAGACCGCCACGACGGCGCCGAGGGCGGCGACCACCGAGAGCAGGAACCCGAGCGCCGCCTTGAGCGGAACCAGGATCGAGCGGAAGACGAGCATCAGCAGCAGGAAGGCGAGGCCGACGACCAGTGCCAGGTAGGGCAGCAGCGCGTCGTTCATCTTCTGCGAGAAGTCGATGTTCATCGCGGTCGCGCCGGTGACGAACACCTTGCCGCTCTCGCTGCCCTCGCGGATCTCGTGGACCAGGTCCTCGGTCTCCACGGAGGACGGACGGTCCTTGGGGATGACCGAGATGACGGCGGCGTCCTTGGCCTCGTTCTGGGTGGCCGGCATGACCGCCGCCACGCCGTCCAGGCCCTTGATCCGCTCGACCGTCGCGTCGGCGAGCGCCTTGTCCCCGTTCACCACGACCATCAGCGGGCCGTTGAAGCCCGGGCCGAAGCCGTCGGAGAGCAGGTCGTACGCCTGGCGCTGGGTGGTGGACACCGGCTGGGCGCCGTCGTCCGGCAGGCCCATCTCCAGCTTGCTCGCCGGGACGGCGACGATGCCGAGGCCGATCACGCCCGCGAGCAGCACCATGACGGGGCGGCGCAGGATGAAGCGGGCCCAGCGGGTGCCGCCGTTGGGCTTCGCCTCCGTGCCTTCGGCGGGCGCCTTGCTCTTGCCCTTGCCGAGGAAGCGGGACTTGGTCCCGGCGGGCAGCACCTTCTTGCCGGCGAAACCGAGCATGGCCGGGACCAGCGTCAGGGCGACGAGGACGGCGATGACCACGGTGCCCGCGGCGGCGAAGCCCATCTTGCTGAGCATGGGGATGTTGACGACGGCCAGGCCCACCAGGGCGATGACCACGGTCAGGCCGGCGAAGACGACGGCGGAACCGGCGGTTCCGACGGCCCGGCCGGCGGCCTCGTCGCGCTCGCGGCCCTCGGCGAGCTCCGCGCGGTAGCGGGAGACGATGAAGAGGGCGTAGTCGATGCCGACCGCGAGGCCGATCATCATCGCGAGGGTGGAGGTGGTGGAGCCGAGGTCCAGCACGTTGGCGAGCGCGGTGATGGAGGAGATGCCGATGCCGACGCCGATGAGCGCGGTCAGCAGCGGCAGGCCCGCGGCGATGAGCGAGCCGAAGGTGATGACGAGGACGATCGCGGCGATCGCGATGCCGATGATCTCGCCGGAGCCCGTCTCGGGGGCGGCCATCAGGGCGTCGCCGCCGATCTGGACGTTCAGCCCGTCGGCCTTGGCGGCCGTGGTGGAGTCCGTGAGGGCCTCGCGGGTGGCGTCCGTCAGCTCCATGCCGCTGACCTTGTACTTGACGCTCACGTAGGCGGTGGAGCCGTCCTGGCTGACGGCCTTGGCCTCGTACGGGCTGGTGACCGAGGAGATCTGGTCCTTGCCCGGACCGTCCTTCAGCTCACTGACGATCTTCTCGACCTGGGGCTTGACCGCCGCGGAGTCGACCTTCTCGCCGGCCGGGGCCTTGATCACGATGCGGGCGGTGGCGCCGTCGGCGGCCATCCCCGGGAAGCGCTGGTCCAGCAGGTCGAAGGCCTTCTGGGCCTCCGTGCCGGGTATGGAGAACGAGCCTGAGGTGGGTGCGGACGCGGATGCCGCGCCGAAACCGGCGACGAACAGCAGCGCCACCCAGACGAGGGCGACGAATCGGCGGCGCCGGAAGGCGCCTCTGCCGAGTCGGTAGAGGAAGGTGGCCACGTCGGTGGTTCTCCCGTTCGGGTCGTGGGATGGATCAGGGCATGGAATGCCGTTCCGACGACGAGAGCGGCGTGTCAGGAGCAGGCAGGATCGAGCGCGGGGACAGCGCGGGCGCACCCCTGGGGAAGGGGGGTGGGGGATCAGACGCCGAGGGCGGGGAAGACCACGGCGTCGATGAAGTCACCGAGGAAGGTCCGGTCGACGGGCCGGTCCTCGATGAGCGGAAGGGCGATGAACGCCCCGATGAGCATGTGCGGAACGAAGGCCAGGGCCGGACAGTCCGGGGCGATCTCACCCCGGGCGACCGCCCGCTGCAGCATTTCCTGCAGACCGTTGATCTCCGGATCGACCAGCAGGTCCCGTAGCGCCTTGTGGAGCTCGGGGCTCTCGTGCACCGCGTGGGTCAGGCCCCGCATCAGCGCGGTGTCCTTCGCCATCTGGGCGTCGTCGGAGTTCTCGATCATGACCCCGAAGTCCCCGCGGATGCTGCCCGTGTCGATCTCCCGGAGGGAGACCGGCTGGGTGCAGCGCAGGGCCTTCGCGACCAGCTCGGGCTTGCTCCCCCACTGGCGGTAGAGGGTGGCCTTGCTGGACTTCGTACGGGCGGCGACCGCGTCCATGGTCAGCGCCTCGTAGCCGACCTCGCGGAGCAGGTCGAGGACCGCTCCGTGCAGTTCGGCTTCCCGTTCGGGGGTGATCCGGCTGCGACGCGACATGACCTCATCGACCATCCCGGCGTCTCCTCCCGACCTTGCCCAACCGAACGAAACCGTTTCGTACGGATAGAGAGACCATACCCCGGCCCCAAGCGAAACGAAACCGTTCCGTTTCGCTTGGGGCGTGGTGTCGGTCACGTCCCGAGCGCCCTCCGCCGCCCCCGCCGGAGGCCGCATGGATCACCTGTACGAGTTGCCAGCCCCCCTCCGCGCGGAAAGCATTGGGGGGTGAGTCACGACGCGGCGTACCTCCGGTTCCCCCATCTCCACGACGATCTGCTGTGCTTCGCCACCGAGGACGACCTCTGGGTGGCGCCCCTGGTACCCCCCGGAGAGCCCGCGGGCCGGGCCTGGCGGATCACCGTCGACCGGACCCGGGTGGGCCACCCCCGGTTCTCCCCCGACGGCCGGCACATCGCCTTCACCACCTGGCGCAGCCTCGACCCCGAGATCCACCTCGCCCCCGTCTCCGGCGGACCGGCGCGCCGCCTCAGCTACTGGGGCTCCACCGACACCCGGGTCTGCGGCTGGACCCCGCCCGACAAGGACGGCCGCAGCGACATCCTGGCCGTCTCCTCGCACGGCCAGCCCTTCTCCTACTTCGCCTGGGCGTACACCATCCCCACCGACGGCAGCCCCGGCGGCCGGCTCCCCTGGGGGCCCGTCTCCGACATCGCCGTCCACGAGGAGCCCGCCGCCGGGGAGGAGCCCGGCGAGCGGCGCACCCTGCTGCTGACCGGCAAGCCCCCGCACGAGCCCGCCGCGTGGAAGCGCTACCGCGGCGGCGCCACCGGACGGCTGTGGCTGCACGGGGAGCGGCTGCTGGAGGGCGTCGAAGGCCACCTGGACTCACCGATGTTCGTGGACGGCCGGATCGCCTTCCTCTCCGACCACGAGGGCATCGGCAACGTCTACTCCTGCCTGCCCGACGGCACGGACCTGCGCCGGCACACCGACCACGAGGAGTTCTACGCCCGGCACGCCTCCAGCGACGGCTCCCGCATCGTCTACCAGTGCGCCGGCGACCTGTGGATCGTGGAGTCGCTCGCCCCGGACGCCTCCCCGCGCAAGCTGGAGGTCCGCCTCGGCGGCCCCCGCGCGGGCCGCCGCACCTACCAGGTCCCGGCCGCCAGCCACGTCGACTCCCTGTCCGTGGACGCCACCGGGCGGGCCAGCGCCGTCGTCGTGCGCGGCAGCCTGTACTGGCTCACCCACCGCGACGGGCCCGCCCGCACCATCGCCGACACCCCGGGCGTACGGGTCCGGCTGCCCGAGATGCTCGGCAGCGGAGGCCAGGTGGCGTACGTGACCGACGCCGAGGGCGAGGACGCGATCGAGATCGCCTACCTCCCCCGCGCCTCCGGCGACCGCGAGCCCCGCCGGCTCGCCTCCGGCGCGCTGGGCCGCGTACTGGAGCTGCTCTCCGATCCGGACGGGGAGCGGCTCGCGATCGCCTCCAACGACGGGCGCCTGCTGCTCATCGACGCGACCGAGGAGTCCAACGGGGAGGCCAGCGAGCTGATCCGGTCCGAGAACGGGCCCGTCACCGACCTCGCCTTCTCCCCCGACGGCTGCTGGCTGACCTGGTCCCACCCGGGCATCGGCCGCTCGCTGCGCCAGATCAAGATGGCCAAGATCGCCGGGCCCGGCTCCCCCACGATCGTGGACGTGACCAACGGCCGCTTCGAGGACGAGAATCCGGTCTTCACCCGGGACGGCCGCTACCTCGCCTTCCTGTCCTGGCGCGGTTTCGACCCCGTCTACGACGTCCACACCGGCGACCTGTCCTTCCCGCTGGGCTGCCGCCCGTACCTGGTGCCGCTGTCCTCGGCCACCCCCTCCCCCTTCGCCTTCTCCCCCGACGGCCGCCCGGCGGCGGGCGGGCTCGACCCGGTCGAGGGGGACTCGGAGTCCGGCGACGGCGCGGTCACCGTGGAGGTGGAGGGACTGGAGAGCCGGGTGACGCCCTTCCCGGTGTCGGCCTCCAAGTACTCGGCCCTCCACCCGGTGAGCGGCGGCGGGCTGGTGTGGCTGCGCTGGCCGATCTCGGGCGCGCTCGGCGAGACCTTCGCCAATCCGGCCGACACCAGCGGCAAGCCGACGCTGGAGTACTTCGACCTCACCAAGGCCCGCAAGACGGAGCTGGCCTCCGGGCTGGACTGGTTCGCGGTCAGCGGCGACGGCACCCGGCTCGTGGTCAACGACGACGGCGACCTGCGCGCCGTACCGGCGACGGAGTCCGGGGACTCCGACTCCACCGTCTACCTGGACCTGCGGCGCATCCTGCACGAGGTGGACCCGGCCGCCGAGTGGCGCCAGGCCTACGAGGAGGCCGGGCGGCTGATCCGCGCCTACTTCTGGGAGCCGAAGATGTGCGGCATCGACTGGGACGGGGTGCTGCGCCAGTACCGCTCCCTGGTCGAACGGGTCGCCTCCCCCGACGAGTTCGCCGACCTGATGCGCGAGGTCCTCGGCGAGCTCGGCACCTCGCACGCGTACGTGTCCCCGGCCCGCCGCAACGAAGGGCCCCCGCACTACCAGCGGGCCATCGGCCTGCTCGGCGCCAACCTCTTCCCCCGCGACGGGGCCTGGGTCGTCGGCCGGATCCTGCCCGGCGAGTCCTCCGACTCCAAGGCCCGCTCCCCGCTGGCGGGCACCGGCATCCGCGAGGGCGCGGTCCTCACCCACGTCGACGGCCGGCCGGTGGACCCGGTCACCGGGCCGTACCCGCTGCTGTCGGCGGCCGGCGGCACCACCGTGGAGCTCACCTTCGAGCCCGCGGAGGGACAGGGCCGCGCCCGCCGGGTGGCCGTCGTCCCCCTGATCGACGACCGTCCGCTGCGCTACCAGGACTGGGTGGCCAAACGCCGCGAGGTGGTCCGCAAGGTCAGCGACGGCAAGTGCGGCTACCTGCACATCCCCGACATGGGCGGCTCCGGCTGGGCGCAGTTCAACCGCGACCTGCGCGCCGAGATGTCCAAGCCCGCCCTGCTCGTGGACGTGCGCGGCAACGCCGGCGGGCACATCAGCGAGCTGGTGGTGGAGAAGCTGACCCGCTCCATCCTCGGCTGGGACCTGACCCGCAACGCGCAGCCCGTCTCCTACGCCTCCAACGCGCCCCGGGGCCCGATCGTGGCCCTCGCCGACGAGGCGACCTCCTCCGACGGGGACATGATCACGGCCGCCTTCAAGCTGCTGGGGCTCGGCCCGGTCGTCGGCCAGCGCACCTGGGGCGGGGTGGTCGGCATGACCGGCCGGCACACCCTGGGCGACGGCACGGTGATCACGGTCCCGATGAACGCGGCCTGGTTCCCCGAGTACGGCTGGTCCGTGGAGAACCACGGCGTCGAGCCCGACCTGCCGATCCTGCGCACCCCGCTCGACTGGGCGGAGGGGCGGCACGCGCAGCTCGACGACGCCGTGCACCTGGCGCTGGAGCTGCTGGAACAGGACCCGGCGGCGGTACCGCCCGGCTACACGGACGTACCGGACCGGCGCCGGCCGCAGCTCCCGCCGCGGGGGTGAGCGCGGGGCACACAGGAAGGGGTGCGACCCGGAACGGCGGGTCGCACCCCTGTGCGCTGCTGCGCGCTGTTACTTCTCCGAACTCCCGGCGGGCCCGCCGAACGCGTCACGGGCCCGGTCCTCGGCCTGGTCGGCGGCCTGCGAGGCGCGCTCCGACGCCTCGTCCTGCTGGCCGGAGGCCTTGGCCCGCTCCGCGAGTTCCCTGGCCTTGTCCTGGAACTGGTCCCTGATGCCCATGTGTCCTCACTCCTGCGGCGGTGGTCGGTAAGGGGAACGCGACCAGTCTCGCCCAGGTGGACATTCCGCGCATTCCGGTCAGCGGCTCTTGCTGCGCTCCTGCTCGTCCGCGGCCCCGCCGGCCCCCACAAGTCCCGTGGAAACACTCGCCAGTCGCGGTTCGAACCGCTTCATCTCGCGCTGTCCGACTGCCGAGATGATCCCGGGCAGGTACCCGCGGACCCCCTGCATGCCCCGCAGCCACCACTGCGCGTACACGTGCGCGGAGCGCCGCTCGATGCCCGCCACGATCCGGTCCACGGCCGGCCCCAGCGGGTAGGTCCGGTTCGACGGCCACGGCAGGCGCTGGCGCAGCTCGCGCATGACCTCGTCCTGGTCGGCGCCGCGCACCATGTCGGTGTCGGTCCAGGACAGGTAGCCGACGCCCACCTTGACCCCCTTGTAGCCGACCTCGGAGCGCAGGCAGTGCGCGAAGGCCTCGACCCCGGACTTGGAGGCGCAGTAGGCCGTCATCATCGGCGCCGGGGTGATCGCCGCGAGGGAGGCGATCTGCAGGAAGTAGCCGCGGCTCTCGGTCAGCACGGGCAGGAAGGCCCGGGCGGTGACGGCGCCGCCGATGAGGTTGACCTCGATGACCCGGCGCCAGGCGTCGGGGTCGGAGTCGGCGAAGGGCCCGCCGGAGGCGACACCGGCGTTGGCGACGACGATGTCCACCTTGCCGAAGCGCTGCTTGACCTCCTGCGCGACCCGGGCCATGGCCTCGTGGTCGGTGACGTCGGCGTACCAGTGGTCGCTGTCGGTGTGCAGCCGCTCGGAGACCTCCTTGAGGGCCTCCGGCTCCAGGCCCACGAGGGCCACCTTCGCGCCGCGGGCGGACAGTTTGCGGGCGAGCAGTTCGCCGACCCCGCGCGCGGCCCCCGTGACGACGGCGACCTGGCCTTCCAGACTCCTACGGGCACTCACGCGGTCTTCTCCTTCGCGGCGGGACGGTCGGTTGCGGAGCGGCTGCCGGCGGAGCCGGCGAGGTACGCACCGGCGAGCTCGCGCACGGCGGCGGTGACGGCCTCCGGGGCCTCGATCGGGCTCATGTGCCCGACCCCGGTCAGTTCGGTGAGGCCCACGCAGTTCGGCAGCGCGGCCGCCAGCCCCCGGGCGTGCACGATCGGCGTCAGCCGGTCGCTCTTGCCGCCGATGACGGCGGTGGGCACGGTCAGCGCGGCCAGCTGCGCGTCGAGGTCCAGCGCGGCCAGCACCCCGGACCAGGCGTGCCGCACCGGGGTGGGACAGGCGTGCACGATCCGCGCGCAGGCCTCGACCTTGTCGGGCGCGGAGCCGGGGCCCATCGTGGCGTACTTGAGCACCTTGCGGGCGACGGGGGTGACGGGCCCGAGCGGGGCCCGGGATCCCAGGACCGCCCCGGTGATGCGGGTCCGCGCGCGGCCGGCCCGCCACGGCAGGACCTGCGACTCCTCGACCAGCCGGCCGCTGCCGGTGCTGCACAGCAGCGCGGCCGCGGCGTGTTCGGCGAACTCCGGCCGGGCGGCGGCCGCCATGACGGTCATCCCGCCCATGGAGTGCCCCGCCACGACCGCCTTCTCACCGGGGGCGAGGGTGGCCCCCAGGACCGCGACCAGGTCGTCGGCGAGGGCGGCGGTGCCGTAGCCGGACACCGGGCCCGCCGGGCTGCGGCCGTGGCCCCGCTGGTCGTAGGCGATGACCCGGTGCCCGGTGGACAGGGCCCTGATCTGCGCGGCCCAGAACGCGGTCGAACAGGTCCAGCCGTGGGCGAGCACGACGGCCGGGGCCCCGTCCTCGCCGTGCACCTCCACGTGCAGGCGCGCACCGTCGGCGGAGGTGGCGACCAGCTCCCGGCGGGCCGCCGGCGGGGCGTAGGGGCCCGCCGTCACGTGCATCAGGCGGCTCACGCGGCGCCCTCCTGCGCGGCTTCGGCCCCACCGGCCGCCGAGGCCCGCTCGCGCTCCCGGACCCGTACGACCTCGTACTCGCCCAGGTCCACGCCCAGGGTCTCCTTGCGGAACTCCCCGGTGGTGCCCGGCCAGACCGTGGTGTTGCGGCCCTGCGCGTCCAGGTACCAGCTGGTGCAGCCGCCGGTGTTCCACACCGTGCGCTCCATGCGGGTCTGGACCTGCCGGTTCCAGGCGTTGACCGCGGACGGCCGGGCGGCGAGGGCGACCTTCCCGCCCAGGACGCCCAGCTGGCGCATGTAGTCCGCCATGTAGTTCAGCTGCGACTCGATCATCAGGATCATCGAGCTGTTCCCGAGCCCGGTGTTCGGGCCGATGATCGTCATCCAGTTCGGGAAGCCCGCCGCGGTGGCCCCGCGCAGGGACTGCATCCCGTCCTTCCAGACCTCCGCGAGGGTCTTGCCGTCCACGCCGACCACCCGGTCGGCGATCGGCATGTCCGTGACGTGGAAGCCGGTGCCGAAGACGATCGCGTCGACCTCGGTCTCGGTCCCGTCGGCCGCCACCAGCACCGACCCCCGGATCTCCTTCAGCCCGGAGGCCACGAGGTCCACGTTGGGCCGGGCCAGCGCCGGGTAGTACTCGCTCGACAGCAGGATCCGCTTGCACCCGATGCGGTACGAGGGCGTCAGCTTGGCCCGCAGCGCGGGGTCCTTGATCGAGCGCGCCATGTTCGCCTTGGCGAGGGACTCGATCAGCCCGAGCTGGTTCGGCCGCTTGGTGAAGGCGCTGACCTGGAGCTCCCGTATCCCCCACAGCAGCCCGCGGCGGGCCGCCCGGGTGAAGGGGAGCTGGCGGTGCAGCCAGCGCTCCACCGAGGTGATCGCCCGGTCGGTGCGCGGCATCACCCACGGCGGCGTGCGCTGGAAGAGGGTGAGCCGCTCCACCTCGGGGGCGATGGCGGGCACGATCTGGATGGCGGAGGCGCCCGTACCGATCATGGCGACGCGCTTGCCGCGCAGGTCGTAGTCGTGGTCCCAGCGGGCCGAGTGGAAGACCTTGCCGGGGAAGCCGGCCAGTCCGGGTATCTCCGGCATCTTCGGGTCCGACAGCGGCCCGGTGGCGGAGACGACCACGTCGGCGGTGAAGTCCCCGCCCGCGGTCTCGATCTCCCACCGCATCCCGTCCGCGTCCCAGCGCATCATCCGGACCTCGTGGTTCAGCCGGATGTGGCGGCGCAGCCCGAAGGTGTCGGCCACGTGCTCCAGGTACTCCCTGATCGCGGGCTGCCCCGAGAAGGTGCGGGGCCAGTCGGGATTGGGGGCGAAGGAGAACGAATACAGATGGGAGGGCACGTCGCAGGCGCACCCGGGGTAGTTGTTGTCCCGCCAGGTGCCGCCGACCGAGTCGGCGCGCTCCAGGACGACGAAGTCCGTGATCCCCTCGCGCCGCAGCCGCACCGCGGCGCCCAGCCCGCCGAACCCGGACCCGATCACCGCCACGCGTACGTGCTCGCGCCCGTCCATGCCACCGCCCATGCCAGCCACCTTCGGATGCCGATGCCAACGCCCATTCCGATGCTGCCAGCAATCACTGGCACAATCGGGAGACTAGAGCAGCTCCGTACTCATGGGTAGGGGTCGGGCCGGGAAAGTTACCGCGAGTACGCCCTAGGCTGCACCCGTGCCCCACGAAGCAAGGACCACAGTGCGCGAATACCGCACGGAAGAGCTGGCCGAGGCCGCCGGCATACCCGTACGCACCCTGCGCTTCTACCGTGAGCGCAAACTCCTGCCGCCACCTCGGCGCGAGGGCCGCATCGCCTGGTACGACGACGGCCACCTCTCCCGGCTGCGCACCATCGCCGCCCTGCTGGAGCGCGGCCACACCCTCGGCGGGATAGCCGAGCTGACCGTCGCCTTCGAGAACGGCCGCGACGTGGGCCAGCTGGGTGAGCTGCTCGGCATCGGCTGGTCGGAGGAGACCCCGGTCCGGCTCACGCCCGAGGCCCTCGCCGACTACTTCGAGGGCGAGGTCACCCCGGAGAACCTGGCGGCCTCGCTCGACCTCGGCTACCTCGCCACCGACGGCGAGGAGATCGTCCACGTCAGCCGCCGGCTCCTGGACGTCTCCTCGGCCCTGGTCCGCGAGGGAGTACCGCTCTCGGCCGTCCTGGAGACGGGCCGCCTGGTCCGCGAGCACGCGGACGCGATGGCGGCCCTGTTCACGGAGCTCATCTCCACGCACATCTCGGCGGAAGCCGTCCCGCGCCTGCGCCCGCTGGCCAAGAGCGTCGTCGAGGCGGAACTCACGATGGCCATGAACCGCCTGCTCCCGCCGGCGGCGCCGGCCCCGGAGCAGACGCCCCAGCCGCCTCAGACGCCGAGCGCGTAGACCACGGTCACCGGCGCGTGGTCGGACCAGCGCTCGGGGTGCGTCTCGGCCCGCTCCACGAACGCCTTGACGGCCTTGGCCGCCAGCCCCGGCGTGGCCACCTGCAGGTCGATCCGCCAGCCGGCGTCGTTGTCGAAGGCCCGCCCGCGGTAGGACCACCAGGAGTACGGCCCCTCGGTGTCCGGGTGCAGGCTGCGCACCACGTCCACGTACCCGGCGGTGTCGTAGACCTGCCCGAGCCACTCGCGCTCCTCGGGCAGGAAGCCGGCGTTCTTCCGGTTGGTCTTCCAGTTCTTGAGGTCTGCCTCCTGGTGGCAGATGTTCCAGTCACCGCACACGACGACCTCGCGCCCGTCCGCGGCCGCCCGCACCTTGAGCGCCTGCAGGTAGGTGAGGAACTCCCCCATGAACCGGTACTTCTCGTCCTGCTTCTCGGTCCCCGCCTCCCCGGAGGGCAGGTAGAGGCTGGCGACGGTCACGCCCGGCAGGTCGATCTCCAGGTACCGCCCGCTGGTGTCGAACTCGTCACTCCCGAAGCCGACCTGCACCCGCTCCGGCTCCCGCCGCGTGTACACCGCGACCCCGGCCCGCCCCTTGGCCGCGGCCGGCGCGAACACGGCGTGCCACCCCTCGGGTGCCCGTACCTCGTCCGGAATCTGCCCCTCCTCGGCCCGCACTTCCTGCAGGCAGACGACATCGGCATCGGACCCGGCGAGCCACGGGGAGAACCCCTTCTTGGCGGCGGCGCGGATTCCGTTCACATTCACAGAGGTCACAGAGAACATCCCTGCACGATAGCCGGAGCGTTCCGTAGGCTGTTCCGATGTCTCAGGAGATCCAGCTCCGCGCCGTGTCGTACGACGACCCGGACGCGGTCAAGCTCAACGACCAAGTGCAGATCGAATACCAGGAGCGCTACGAGGGCGAGGGCGACGAAACCTTCCTCGACCCGGCGATGTTCGCCCCGCCGAGGGGCCTCTACCTCCTCGCCTACGACGCTTCGGGCACACCGGTCGCCAGCGGCGGATGGCGCAGCCACGAGGCGAACGACGAGGGCTACGCCGACGGCGACGCCGAGCTGAAGCGGATGTACGTGATACCGGAGGCCCGCGGCCGGGGCCTGGCCCGCCGCATCCTGGCCGCCCTCGAGGCGGACGCCCGCGCGGCCGGCCGCGTGCGGATGGCCCTGGAGACCGGCGACCAGCAGCCCGAGGCCATCGCCCTCTACCTCTCCGAGGGCTACACGCTGACGGACGCCAAGTTCGGCCACTACCGGTTCCACGACTCCAGCCGCTGCATGACGAAGCCGCTGAACCCGGCGTAACCGGACCGGAGTCGGACGCGGCCGGCGAGCACGCCGCGCGTCCGGCCCGGGCCCGCGTCCACGCCCGCGTCCGGCGGGGAACGCAAAAGATCCCGCCCGGTCTTCCGACCGGACGGGATCTCGTGACGTTCTCGGGAGCAACCCGTGAACTGTCGTTTGTGGACCTGTGGGGATTTGAACCCCAGACCCCCTCGATGCGAACGAGGTGCGCTACCAGACTGCGCCACAGGCCCTTGCGACGTGTGAAACATTAGCATCCCCTCGCGGGTGCTCCAAAACCGGTATCGGGGAGCGTCCGCGCAGGTCATCGATCACTCGTTCGCGGCGCGCGGGCGTTCGTCGCCCTCGTACTGGTCGAACAGGGGCGTACGGGCCGCGTCGCGCGGCCGGGGGCGGGCCGACGGGGCCGACGGGGCCGACGGCTGGGCGCGCAGGCGGGGTTCCGTCGGCTCGGCCGTGCTGGAGCGGGTCGCGCTCCACGGGTCAGGGGTCGCCGGGCCGGTGGCGCGCGGGGCGACCGGGGCCGTCACGTACGTGGGCAGCGGCACCGGGACGGGCTCCCAGCTGTCACCACGGGCGGGTCCGCGCTCGCGCTCGCGCTGCTGGTCCACCCACTCGGCGTGGTCGGTCTGCTCGACCAGGGCGCGCCGGCCGGCCTCCTGCGGGGAGACGGGTGGCGCGGGGTCCGGGTCGGAGCCGGCCGCCGCCTCGGACTCCCGGCGGCGCGGGCGGTTCTCGCGCAGGTGGCGGGCGGCCGCCTCGGCGCGCCGGCGGTCCATGGTGAACTCGTAGCGGCGCCGCTCCTGGACCCGCAGGTGCACGATGTACGAGCTCAGCAGCAGGGCGGGAACGGCCGGGGCCCACAGGTAGTGGAGCCCGCCGACCGCGGCGGCGACCGCGCCGAGGGTGAAGATCAGGAAGAGCAGCGCGGTGGTGCGCCGGCGGCGGGCCAGGACGACGAGCCGCTGTTCGCGGCGGGCCCGCTCCACGCGGTCGGCCCGCTCGGAGGCGGCCGATCTGGGCTCGGCGCGGGTCGGCGGGGGCACGACGAGAGCCCGGGCGTCGGCGGCGTCCACGGATTTCACCGTTTCCGTCGCGGCGTCCGGGTCCGCGGGGGGCTGGGGCTGCGCCTCCTCGTCACCGCGCTCACGCAGTCCCTTGGCGTAACGGCGCTCCATTCCCGCCCGGCCGGAAAGCAGCCGGATGGCGGTGGAGAAGCGTTCCGTCGGACGGGCTTCGTTCAGCTCGTCCTGCCTCCGGAGCCACATGGGCACCAAGTAGGCGGCCCAGGCCCCGACAATGACTGCGTAGATGAGGCCGCTGCTGCTCACACCCCACACCGTAGAGGGGCGCGGCCGGGCGGATCCGCCAATTGGGACGGCGTGTCGCACGATCTCGCTGATATCACGGACTTTTTTTGTGATTTCTCGGATCAGGTTATGGGCGAATCGGTCATTGGACGAAAGAATTCGAACAGATATCGGATTTCTATTGTCCGGGCGGAGTGGGGGGCCCGTACGGATGACGCTCGCGGTGCCAGCGGCGCAGCAGACCCTCGCGCGCCTCCTCCGCCGTCAGCGCGTACACGAGGTGATCGCGCCAGGCCCCGTCGATGTGCAGGTACCGCGGGCGCAGCCCCTCCTCGCGGAAGCCGAGCTTCTCCACCACCCGCCGGCTCGGACCGTTCTCCGGGCGGATGCACACCTCGATCCGGTGCAGCCCGACCTTGGCGAAACAGTGGTCCACGGCCAGCGCGACCGCCGTCGGCATCACCCCGCGGCCCGCCACGTCCCTGTCCACCCAGTAGCCCACGTGGCCCGCGCACATCGAGCCCCAGGTGATCCCGGCGACCGTCAACTGGCCGACCAGTCGGCCCTGGTACTCGATGACGAACGGCAGCATGCGCCCCGCGTTGGCCTCCGCCCGCAGGTGGCGCACCATCTGACGGTAGGTCGGCCGCTGGATCACCGGCCCCCAGGGCGCGGGCGGCGGGATCGTCGCCTCCCAGGGCCGCAGCCAGTCGCGGTTGCGGCGGTTGACCTCGCGCCAGGCGCTCTGGTCCCGCAGCTTTATCGGCCGGAGCGTGACATCGCCGTCCGCCAGCACCACCGGCCAGGAGGGGCCGTTCAGCTCGCGCTCCCCGGCGGTCTGCCCTCGGGGCGAGGGTGGTCGCCGCCGCGGATCTGGTCGACGGCGTGCAGCAGGACGCGGGACAGGACCGCGATCCCGTCGCGGACCCCGCCGGTGGAACCGGGCAGGTTCACGATCAGGGTGTGTCCGGCCACGCCCGCCAGGCCCCGGGACAGGGCCGCGGTGGGCACCTTCGCCAGGGACTCGGCGCGGATCGCCTGCGGGATGCCCGGGATCTCGTAGTCCAGGACCCGGGCGGTGGCGTCGGGGGTCCGGTCGGTCGGCGAGATGCCGGTGCCTCCGGTGGTCAGGATGACGTCGTACCCGGCGGCCACGCCCTCGCGCAGGGCCGCCTCCACGGGGTCCCCGTCGGGGACCACGCGCGGGCCGTCCACCGCGAAGCCGAGCGCGCCCAGGCCCTCGGCGAGCACCGGGCCGCCCTTGTCGGCGTACACGCCCTGCGAGGCCCGGTTCGAGGCCGTGACCACCAGCGCGCGCAGCGCGGGCGCCGGGGCGGCCACCGGCTGCGCCTGCGGGGCGTGGGCGTGGCTGTGGACCTCGCCGCCGCGCGGGGCGTTCACGAGCGCGCCCAGTCGCCGGACTTGCCGCCCGTCTTCTCCTCGACCCGCACGTCGGTGATGACGGCGCCCTTGTCGACGGCCTTGACCATGTCGATGACGGTCAGCCCGGCGACCGCGACGGCGGTCAGCGCCTCCATCTCGACGCCCGTGCGGTCGGTGGTCTTGACGGTGGCGAGGATCTCGACGGCGTCGTCGGTGACCTTCAGGTCCACCTTCACCCCGGAGACGGCCAGCGGGTGGCACAGCGGGATCAGGTCGGGGGTCTTCTTCGCGCCCATGATCCCGGCGATCCGCGCGGTGGCGAGGGCGTCGCCCTTGGGCACGCCCTCGCCCCGCAGCAGTTCGATGACCCGGGGAGAGACGAGCACGCGCCCGCTGGCCCGCGCCGTCCGGGTGGTGACGTCCTTCGCCGAGACGTCGACCATCCGGGCCGCGCCGGCCTCGTCGATGTGCGTCAGCCTGGTGCCGGCGCCGTCGCCGGCGCTGCTCTGCTGAGGGGTTCCGGGGGTTTCCCCCCGGGAAGTCGCTGCCATATCTGCGTGCCGCTCCCGTCCGGGCCCCGCAAGGGCCTGTGTGGTGCAACACGCTACCCGCATCCGCCGGACCTCAGCCGAGCAGGACCACTTCCAGCTCGGCCCCGGGCTCCACCGAGGTCACGTCCTCCGGTACGACCATCAGCGAGTCGGCGTGCGCCAGCGCGGCGATCAGGTGCGAGCCCGATCCGCCGACCGGGCTGACCGTGCCGGACTCCGCGTCGTACTTGCCGCGCAGGAACTGGCGGCGGCCGGCCGGGGAGCCGATCGCCTTGTCCGCCTCGAGCACCGCGCGCACGCTCGGCCGGCTGACCTCGGAGGCCGGCAGGCCCATGAGGGCGCGGATCGCGGGGCGCACGAACAGCTCGAAGGAGACGTAGGAGGAGACCGGGTTGCCGGGCAGGGCCAGCAGCGGGGTGTGGTCGGGGCCGATGGTGCCGAATCCCTGGGGCTTGCCGGGCTGCATGGCGAGCTTGCGGAAGTCGATGCCGGCGCCGTCGACCTCGTCGTCGCCGGTGGCGACCGCCGTGAGGGCCTCCTTGACCACGTCGTACGCGCCGACGCTGACCCCGCCCGTGGTGACGAGCAGGTCGGCCCGGATGAGCTGGTCCTCGATGGTGGAGCGCAGGGTGTCGGCGTCGTCGGCGACGGCTCCGACCCGGTAGGCGATGGCTCCGGCGTCGCGCGCGGCGGCGGCCAGGGCGAAGCTGTTGGAGTCGTAGATCGTGCCGGGCGCCAGGGCCTCGCCGGGCTGGACCAGCTCGCTGCCGGTGGACAGGACGACCACGCGCGGGCGCGGCCGCACCCGTACGGTGCCCCGCCCGATGGCGGCCAGCAGGGCGATCTGCGGCGGCCCGAGGACGGTGCCCGCGGCGAGCGCGAGGTCCCCGGCCTGGACGTCGCTGCCCCGCGAGCGGACGTGCGCGCGGGCCTCGGCGGCGCGGTGGACCCGTACCTCGCCCGCGGCGCCCTCGGGCGCCTCGCTGGCGGGGGTCATCCCGGAGGCGGCGCCGCCCCCGGTGCCCCCGTCGGTCCACTCGACCGGTACGACGGCTTCCGCGCCGGGGGGCAGCGGGGCGCCGGTCATGATGCGGGCGGCCTGGCCGGGGCCCACGGTCGGCAGCTCGCCGCTGCCGGCCGCCACGTCCCCGATGACCGTCAGCACCGCCGGGAACTCCTCGCTGGCCCCCTGGACGTCGGCGGTCCGGACGGCGTACCCGTCCATCGAGCTGTTGTCGAAGGGCGGCAGGGCGACGGGCACGGTGACGTCCTCGACCAGGACGCAGCCCTGGGCGTCGAGCAGCTGGAGCTCGATGGGCTCCAGCGGCCGGACCGTACCGAGGACGTCCGCCAGGTGCTCGTCCACCGACCAGAGGCGCTGGGAGCCTGTGTCCTGCGGTGCGTCGGGCTTGCTCAAGGTCCTACATCTCCTCCGTGACGTAATGGTGAAGCCAGGTGCGGAACTCCGGGCCCAGGTCCTCACGCTCGCACGCGAGTCGGACGATGGCCCGCAGGTAGTCCCCGCGGTCCCCGGTGTCGTAGCGGCGGCCCCGGAAGACCACGCCGTGCACCGGGCCCCCGACGGTCTCGTCGGCGGCCAGCTTCTGCAGGGCGTCGGTCAGCTGGATCTCATTGCCGCGGCCCGGCTCGGTCTCCCGCAGTATGCCGAAGATCGCCGGATCGAGTACGTATCGTCCGATGACCGCGTAATTGCTGGGTGCGTCCGCGGCGTCCGGCTTCTCCACGAGACCGGTGATGCGGACCACGTCCGCCGCGCCGGTGGGCTCGACCGCGGCGCAGCCGTAGAGGTGCACCTGGGAGGGGTCGACCTCCATGAGCGCGACGACGGTGCCGCCTTCGCTCTGCTGGATCTCCGTCATCCGGCGCAGCAGCGGGTCGCGGGGGTCGATGAGGTCGTCGCCGAGGAGGACGGCGAAGGGCTCGTCGCCGACGTGCGGCTCGGCGCACAGCACGGCGTGGCCCAGGCCCCGGGGGTCGCCCTGGCGGACGTAGTGCATGGTGGCCAGGTCGCTGGACTCCTGGACCTTCTTGAGCCGGTCGTCGTCGCCCTTGGCGATGAGCGCCGACTCCAGCTCGTAGTTGCGGTCGAAGTGGTCTTCGAGGGCGCGCTTGTTACGGCCCGTGATCATGAGGATGTCGTCGAGTCCGGCCGACACGGCCTCCTCGACGACGTACTGGATGGCCGGCTTGTCCACCACGGGAAGCATTTCCTTGGGCGTCGCCTTGGTTGCGGGAAGGAACCGAGTGCCGAGGCCCGCGGCCGGGATGACGGCCTTTTTGATCACGGGGTGCAACTGAGTCATGAGCGGAACGATAGTGCCTCGCGATGAGACCCATGTGAGCTTCAGATGAACATGATCAGATTTACCCGGACAGAAGGGGATACGAGCCAGCCATGACACAGAACCAGCCTTCGAGGGCCAAGTCGGACCTGCGCCGGGAACTCCTCGCGGCCCGCCGGGCCTTGTCCGCCGAGACCCTGCGCACGGCGGCCGGCGCCCTCTCCCGCACCGCCCTGCACCTGCCCGAACTGAGCTCCGCCCACACCGTGGCCGCCTACGTCTCCGTCGGCTCCGAACCCGGCACCCACGAGCTGCTCGACGCCCTGCGGGCGGCCGGTGTCCGCGTGCTGCTGCCCGTCCTGCTGCCCGACAACGACCTCGACTGGGCGGCGTACGAAGGGCCCGAGAGCCTGGCCGAGGCCGCGCACCCGGGGAAGATGCGGCTGCTGGAGCCCGCCGGGCCCCGCCTCGGGCCGGACGCGGTGACCGGCGCCGACGCCGTGCTGCTGCCCGGACTGGCCGTGGACCGGCGGGGGATGCGGCTCGGGCGGGGCGGAGGCTCGTACGACCGGGTGCTGGAGCGGCTGGAGCGCGCGGGGGCGCATCCCGCGCTGGTCGTGCTCCTCTACGACGACGAGGTGGTCGCGCGGGTCCCGGAGGAACCGCACGACCACCCCGTTCAGGCGGTCGCCACCCCGTCGGGGGCGCTCCGCTTCAGCTCATGAACCGTCCGGCTGGAGGGTCAGGGTGTCGACCGCGGCCTTGTCCACGGCTTCCTTCCCGAAGGGCCAGTCGAGCAGTTCGCCCTTGGCCCACAGCGAGGTCTGGTCCGTGTAGTGGTCGTTGTACGCGTGCCCCGAGGCGCCCGTCAGGTTGATCCAGCGGGACTTGTCGAAGTCGGCGAGGTTCACGACCATCCGCATCGACGGCACCCAGGTGACCCCGTACCCGCTGGAGGCGTTCCAGCCGGTCGCGTTGACGGTGGCCTCGCCGCCGCCCAGGTTCCAGGGGCCGCGGTTGAGGAGCCACTGGAGGTAGCCGGGGCCCTCGGTGCCGATCGTCTGGTTCTTCAGCATCAGCTGGTGCATGCGGCCCCAGCTCCAGGTCGACTGGTCCTTGCCGAGCTTGGCGGTCAGCTCCCAGCGGGCGTCCTTCATGGCCCGCGCGAAGAGCTGGTCGCGGGTGGTGGTGGCGGCCACGGTGCGGCCGACGGCGGGCGACTGCCACCAGGCCGAGTCCTCGTCCTTGACGAGCCGGCGGACCACCTCGAACCAGCGGTCACCGCCGTCCGGCTGCGCCGAGTCGGAGGCGCGCTCACCGCATTCGCGGACCATCTTCACGAGGTCGTCCGCCGGGCCGGTCGTCGACTCGGGGACGTTCATGCAGCTGCCCTCGACCCGCAGCTCCTTGGGCAGCTTGTCGCCGAAGGCCAGCTTGAGGATGTTGCGCCAGACCGCGTTGAAGTACGCGGCGGCCGCCGAGTCGGGCTCCTGGGTGTAGTTCCAGCCCTCCAGCAGCTTCTGCGCGGAGCGGACGTCCGGGTCCGAGACGTCGATCTTGGCCAGCATCGGGGTCAGCAGTGCGGCGATCTCGCTGCTGTTGTCCATCTGCATGCTGCGCATGTCGTCGGTGGAGATCTTCCCGCTGTCCTTGATCTTCGCCTCGATGAGGTCGTTGATCCGCTGGCTGCGGGCGCCGTAGCCCCAGTCGGTGGTCAGCACGTACGGGTACTTGCCCTGGCCGGTCTCGGTGACGGCCTGGTTCGCGGTCACGATGAACCCGCGGTCCGGGTTGAGCGCCCACGGCATCTCGTCCTGCGGGACGTAGCCGGTGTTGCCGTCCTTGCCGCCCTTCCAGGCGTACTTGGAGTCCCAGCCGGGGGCGGGCATCCTGCCGTCCCCGGTGGTGCGCATCGGGATGCGGCCGGGGGCCTGGTAGCCGATGTTGCCGTTGGCGCCCTTGTTGTCCGCGTAGATCAGGTTCTGCGAGGGGACCTCGAAGTCGCGGGCCGCGGTGCGGAACTCCTGGAAGTTCTTGGCCCGGTTGAGCTTGAAGACCGCGTCCATCGACTTGCCCGGGTCCAGCGCGGTCCAGCGCAGGGAGACCCCGTAGCCGTTGCCGCGGTCGGGGGCGGCGCTGCTCACGGGGGCGCGGGCGCCGACCGTGGCGATCTCGTCGCTGCGGTCGGAGATCAGCGGGCCGTTGTTGGTGGACCGGACGGTGATCTTCTTCTCACCGCCGCCGGCGATCTTGATGACCTCTTCGCGGGTGGTGAAGGGGAGCACCTTGTTGTCGTAGACGTAGCCCTCGGGCTTGACCTGCTCCAGGTAGAGGTCGGTCACGTCGGCGCCGAGGTTGGTCATGCCCCAGGCGATGTCGGCGTTGTGGCCGATGACCACGCCCGGCATGCCGGAGAAGGTGTAGCCGGCCACGTCGTACTGGCAGGAGGGCGAGGCCGCCCGGCAGTGCAGGCCCATCTGGTACCAGACCGAGGGCAGCTGCGGGGCCAGGTGCGGGTCGTTCGCGAGCAGCGGCTTGCCGGTGGTCGTGTACTTGCCGGCGACGACCCAGGAGTTCGAGCCGATGCCGCTGCCGGCCGGGCCGAGGATCGCGGGGATGGTGTCGAGGGTGCTCGCCAGCGCGCTCATCGAGGTGCGCAGGCCCACGGTCGCGCCCTGGGCGGTGGCGTTGCCGGCCAGGCCGGTCTCATCGGTGGTGCCGGTGGAGACCCGGGAGCCGCTCGTGGAACCCTGGGAGCCGCTCGTGGAACCCTGGGAGCCGTTCGTGGAGCCCTGGCCGCCGGAGCTCACCGGGCTGCCGGAGCCGGGACCGGGCGCGGGGGCGTACTTCCCGCCCTTGACGGTGCCGCCCTCGACGATCGGACGGTTCCGGTCGAAGGGGTACGGCGGGTAGAGGTCGTTGATCTGCGCCTGCGAGAGCTTGCCCGTCATCAGCGCGCGGTCGATCTCGTCCTGCATGTTGCCGCGCAGGTCCCAGGCCATCGCCTTGAGCCAGGCCACCGAGTCGACCGGGGTCCACTGCTCGGGCTTGTAGTCGGCGCTGAGCTTGAGGGCGGCGTGCTCGACGGAGAGGTCCTTGCCGGACTTGTCCTTGAGGTACGCGTTGACCCCGTCGGCGTAGGCCTGCAGGTACTTCTTGGTGTCGGGCGACAGCTTGGTGTCGTACTCCTGCTGCGCGACCTGGCGCCAGCCGAGGGTGCGCAGGAAGGCGTCCGTCTCGACCTGGCCGGAGCCGAACATCTCGGAGAGCCGCCCGGAGGTCATGTGGCGGCGTACGTCCATCTCCCAGAACCGGTCCTGCGCGTGCACGAAGCCCTGCGCGCGGAAGAGGTCCTCGTCGGAGTCGGCGTACAGCTGGGGAATTCCGTTGGCGTCGCGCTTGACGTCGACCGTGCCGGCCAGGCCGGGCACCTTCAGGGAGCCGGTGGTCTGCGGGAACGAGGCCCGCACGCTGTCCACGCTCCAGTACGCCCCGTACCCGAGGCCAGCGAAGAGCGCCAGGACCAGGACGAGCACGATCAGACGGGCGCGTCGTCCCTTCTTCTTGACGGAAGGGGCGGTTTCGTTGGCGGGCATCGCTGTCCTTAGAGGGGCAGGGTGGTCCTGGGAGTGCTGGGAGCAACCATAGGCGCAGGACCGGGTGCGTTGATCCGCCAGGGGTCGAGGTCATGACGACAGGTCATGAGGACAGAGCCCCTCAGGCGTTTCACAATGTGGCTATCGAGTAAAGGGCGCGTCAAAGATTAGGTAAGGTAACGAAGTACTTGCCGTCCGTGCCCCTGCCGGAACGATCCGTCTCCCGACGTCCCCCGTTCCGTCATCGTCAGGCACGTCGAGGAAAGGGCCGCCCGCTGACTGTCCACACGCTCAATGAGCTCCTGCTGGTCTGCTCGCTCGTGCTGCTCGTCGCCGTTGCGGCGGTGCGCGTCTCTTCGCGCAGCGGACTCCCCAGCCTGCTCATCTACCTCGGCATAGGTGTCGCGATAGGCCAGGACGGCATCGGCAACGTCGTGTTCGACAACGCCGAGCTGACCCAGGTGATCGGCTACGCCGCGCTCGTGGTGATCCTCGCCGAGGGTGGTCTGGGCACCAAGTGGAAAGAGATCAAGCCGGCCCTGCCGGCCGCGATCGTGCTGTCGCTGGTCGGCGTCGCCGTCAGCGTGAGCGTGACCGCGGCGGGCGCGCACTACCTGGTCGGACTCGAATGGCGGCAAGCGCTGCTGATCGGTGCGGTCGTCTCCTCGACCGACGCGGCGGCCGTCTTCTCGGTCCTGCGCAAGGTCCCGCTCCCGTCCCGGGTGACGGGTGTGCTGGAGGCCGAGTCCGGCTTCAACGACGCCCCCGTCGTCATCCTGGTCGTGGCCTTCGCGACCGTCGGGCCGGTCGACCAGTGGTACGTCCTCATAGGCAAGATCGCGCTGGAGCTGGCGATCGGCGTCGCGATCGGCCTGACGGTGGGATTCCTGGGTTCGTACGGGCTGCGGCACGTGGCGCTGCCCGCCTCGGGCCTCTACCCGATCGCCGTGATGGCCATCGCGATCACCGCGTACGCGGCCGGCGCGATGGCGCACGGCTCCGGCTTCCTCGCGGTGTACCTGGCGGCGATGGTGCTCGGGAACGCGAAGCTCCCGCACTGGCCGGCCACCCGGGGGTTCGCGGACGGGCTCGGCTGGATCGCCCAGATCGGCATGTTCGTCCTGCTCGGTCTGCTGGTCACCCCGCACGAGCTGGTCAACGACTTCTGGCCGGCGGTGATCATCGGGCTGGTGCTGACGATGGTGGCCCGGCCGCTGGAGGTCTTCGTCTCCCTGCTGCCCTTCCGGCTGCCCTGGCAGGAGCAGGCGCTCATGTCCTGGGCGGGCCTGCGCGGGGCCGTGCCCATCATCCTGGCGACCATCCCCATGGTGTCCGGGATCGAGGGCAGCGAGCGGGTCTTCAACATCGTCTTCGTCCTGGTCGTCGTCTACACCCTGGTCCAGGGTCCGACGCTGCCCTGGCTCGCGCGCAAGCTGAAGCTGGGCAACAGCGAGGAGACCGCCTCCGACCTCGGGATCGAGTCGGCGCCGCTGGAGAAGCTGCGCGGGCACCTGCTGTCCTTCGCGATCCCGCCCGCCTCGCGGATGCACGGGGTCGAGGTGAGCGAGCTGCGGCTGCCGCCGGGGGCTTCCGTGACGCTGGTCGTACGGGACGCGCGCAGCTTCGTACCGGCGCCGTCGACCGTGCTGCGGCGCGGGGACGAGCTGCTGGTGGTGGCCACGGACCCGGTACGGGACGCGGCCGAGGCGCGGCTGCGCGCGGTGGCCCGGGGCGGAAAGCTGGCGGGCTGGCTGGGGACCGGCGGGGACTAGAGCAGGGGTGGAGCAGGGGGTGGAGCAGGGGGTGGAGCAGGGGCCGTAGCAGGGGTTAGAGCGGCGCTCTAATTCGGTATTTTCAAGGCCTTCTGTCCGCATTCACCCCTGTTTAGACGGGGCTTGAATGCGAAGTTCCAGTTAATCGCAGGTGAAGACACGCCCTGTAGCCCGAATCACAGGGCGTATCGGCCGATCTGCCTGTACGATTAAGGAACAACACATCGAACCAACTCTGCCTGACGCAGAGCTGGCGCGACCGCAAAGCGGCCGCGGCTCCCTCCCGCAGTGGGCGCCCAGGTATCACTCGGTTTTGCGCAAGAGGACAGCTCTCGGGGCTCCCACATGTACGGGTGCGATCGCTCACAAGGCGGCGCATCGTCCGCAGACGGGGAGTTCTACCAGGCAGCGGAAAGGCCAGGCCGTGACATCCGCGGTCACGACCGACAAGTCCGCCAAGTCCACCCGACCCGGCTACGGGCAGCTCCTGCGCACGCCCGGCGCCCTCGGCTTCGTTCTCCCGGGATTCGCCGCGCGACTCCCCTTCGGCATGCTGACGATCAGCATCCTGCTGCTGGTCCAGCACACCACCGGTTCCTACGGAAGCGCCGGCATCGTCGCCGCCTTCACCGGTATCTCCATGGCCGTGTTCGCCCCGGTCATGGGCAAGCTCATCGACCGCCACGGCCAGAGCGCCGTGCTGGTCCCGGTGGCCCTCGTCCACGCCACCGCCGTCAGCTCCCTGGTGGCGTTCGCGCTGCTGGGTGCGCCCGTCTGGGCGCTCGCACTGGCGGCCGTCCCCGCCGGTGCATCCGTCCCGCAGGTCGGACCCATGGTCCGGTCCCGCTGGGCGGCCAAGCTCGAAGGCTCCCCGCTGCTGCCCACGGCCGCCGCGTTCGAGTCCGTCACCGACGAGTTCACCTTCGTCGTCGGCCCGGTGCTCGCCACCGCGCTGTGCACCGGCATCAACCCGGCGGCCGGTCTGGTCACCGAGGCCGCGCTGACCCTGATCGGCGGCCTGCTCTTCGCCGCGCAGCGCGGCACGCAGCCCAAGCCCGTCGCCCGTCCGGCGCACGGTGAGAAGCACGCTCCGGCCCTGTCGTTCCACGGCCTGCGCGTCCTGATCGTCGCCTTCATCGGCATCGGCGCCGTCTTCGGCGGCATGCAGGTCTCGCTCGCCGCCTTCTCCGAGGAGATCGGCAACCCGGGCGCCAACGGTCTGCTCTACGGTGTCTTCGCCGCGGGCAACATGATCGCCGGCATCGCCTGCGGCGCCATCGCCTGGAAGATCGGCCCGCGCCGCCGCCTGATCCTCGGCTACATCGGCCTCACCGCGGCCGCCTCGGTCCTGTGGGCCGCGAACTCGATGATCCTGCTGGGCGCGCTGGGCCTGGTCGTCGGTCTGTGCATCGCCCCGGCGCTGATCACCGGCTACACCATGATCGAGCAGCTGGTCCCGGCCACCTCGCGGACCGAGGCCTTCACCTGGCTCACCGGCGGCGTCGCCTTCGGGCAGGCCGGCGCCGTGACCCTGGCCGGCCGTCTGACGGACGCGCACGGGTCCTCGTACGGGTTCCTCGTGCCGATGGTGGCCACCGCCCTGGCTCTGGCCATCCTGCTGGTCCTGCGTGCGAAGCTGGCCCCGAAGGCCCCGAGCCGGATCGTCAGCTCGTCCAAGCCGACCGCCCAGACCGCTCAGACCACCTCCGCGGCGCCCGCCGCGGGTGTGAACGAGCGTGGTCTGGGTCACCGCGTGCCGGTGACGGTGGACTGATCCGCCGGAATACGTCACCATGGAGCGTCGTTAGCACTCATTGAGTGAGAGTGCCAGGAGGAAATTCGTGCCGACCTACCAGTACCAGTGCACCGAGTGCGGTGAGGGCCTTGAGGCCGTGCAGAAGTTCACCGATGACGCACTGACCGTGTGCCCGAGCTGTGACGGACGCCTGAAGAAGGTGTTCTCCGCGGTCGGCATCGTCTTCAAGGGCTCCGGTTTCTACCGGAACGACAGCCGTGGCGCTTCGTCGAGCAGCACGCCTGCCTCGAAGCCCGCGACGGCCACCGGTGGGACTGCCGCCACCCCGGCCGCGTCCTCGTCCTCGACGGCGTCTTCGTCCTCGACCTCGACCTCCTCGTCGTCGTCGAGCACGTCCGCCGCCTGACGCGCTCCAAGGCTCCAGCAGCCGACACAGCTTCATCCGAGGCCCTGCCCGTCCCCACCGACGGCGGGGCCTTCGGCATGCCCCGTTAGGGTGGCCGCATGGCGAATGCAGAGATCGGTGTCATCGGCGGATCGGGCTTCTACTCCTTCCTGGAGGACGTCACGGAGGTCCAGGTGGAGACGCCTTACGGACCCCCGAGCGACTCCCTCTACCTCGGCGAGCTCGCCGGCCGGACCGTGGCCTTCGTGCCCCGGCACGGCCGCAGCCACACCGTCCCCCCGAACAAGATCAACTACCGGGCCAACCTGTGGGCCCTGCGTTCCGTGGGCGTCCGCCAGGTCCTCGGCCCCTGCGCCGTCGGCGGCCTGCGCTCCGAGTACGGCCCGGGCACCCTCCTCGTCCCCGACCAGCTGGTCGACCGTACGAAGTCCCGCGCCCAGACCTTCTTCGACGGTGAGCCGCTCCCCGACGGCTCGGTCCCCAACGTCGTGCACACCACCTTCGCCGACCCCTACTGCCCGGTCGGCCGCTCGGTGGCACTGGCGGCGGCGCGCGGCCGCGACTGGGAGCCGGTCGACGGCGGCACCATGGTCGTCATCGAGGGGCCCCGCTTCTCGACCCGCGCCGAATCGCAGTGGCACGCGGCGGCCGGCTGGTCGGTGGTCGGCATGACGGGCCACCCCGAGGCGGTCCTCGCACGCGAGCTGGGGCTCTGCTACACCTCGATCGCGCTGGTCACGGACCTGGACGCGGGCGCGGAGACGGGCGACGGGGTCTCCCACACCGAGGTCCTCAAGGTGTTCGGCGAGAACGTCGGCCGCCTGCGCGAGGTCCTCTTCGACGCGGTGGCCGCCCTGCCCCCGACGGAGACCCGCGCCTGCCTGTGCACCCACGCCCACGACGGCTGGGACCTGGGCATCGAGCTGCCGTAGTCGACGGCGCCGGTGTGCACGCCCGCCCCGTCCGGCGCCTTCGCGGCGCCGGACGGGGCGGTTTCGGTTCGCGGGCCTGCCGCTAGCGCACGGTGAACCGGGTCTTGATCACCTTGCCGTTGACCAGCACCTCGGAGGCCATGATCGAGGTGGTGGCCGGGTCCTTCACGGTGAAGTTCAGCGCGAACGTGCCGTCCAGACCGATCATCCTGGTGACACAGGCGTCGGAGGTCTTCGACCCGTCCGCCTTGCGGCCGCTCACCACGACCGTCGCCACCGGGGCGAAGCTGCGCCCGGTGACCTGCACGACGGTGCCCACGGGACCGCTGTCGGGAGACAGGGCGTAGGAGGGCGCGGGCGGCGGCGGTGTGCCGCCGACGGTGAACCGGGCCAGTGCCTTCTTGCCGTTCACGAGCCACTCCCGCGCCTGGAGGGCGACGGTGGTGGGGTCGTTGACCGTGAAGGTCTGGGAGAAACTGCCGTCGAGGCCGACCACCTTGGTCTTGTAACCGTCCCCGGTCTTGGCTCCGTCCGCCTTCAGCCCGTCGATCTGGACGGTGCTGACCGGGGCGAACCCCTGGCCCACGACGGTGACCTTCGTTCCGGTCGGGCCGGTGGACGGGGAGAGCGTGATGTACGTCTTCGCCACCGTGAGCGGGGCCGTGACGTGCAGGCCGCCGGAGGTCACCTGCACCTGGTAGGCCCCCTCGCCCGCCGAGGAGGCGAGCGTGACCGTACCGGAGAGGGCCCCGGAAGCGCTGACGCCCAGCTTCGCCGTCGCGATCTTCGCCGGGTCGCAGCCGGTGCCGTCCGCCGCGCACAGGGCGGCCGAGGCGGCGGCGCCGGCGGGCCAGCCGGTGCCCGAGAGGGAGACCGTGGCCCCCGGCTTCACCGTGGCCGCGCCGGTGGCGAGGGTGACGGGGCTCGTGGTGACGGTGAAGGGCACGTCGGTCTCGGTGCCGGCCACGGCGCCTTCGTCGGTGTGGATGAAGGCGATGGCCGGGTCACTGATGGTGAACTCGGTGCTGAACGTGCCGTCGGTGGTCGTGCTCGGATAGACCGCCGTGTCGTCGAGCGTGTTGCCCGCGGCGTCCAGCGCGACCACGTTGAGCTGCTGGTCCTGGTGGTAGTTCCTCCCCGACACCGTGATCACGGAGCCGACGGGACCGTGGTCGGGACTCGGGGTCAGCTCGTACGGGCCGGCGGGGACGTACGCCTTCACCTGCAGCGGAGCCTTCGCCTGCCTCGTACCGTCGCTCACCTGGACGGAGTAGGAGCCGTCGGGGAGCGTCCAGGAACTCGCGAGCGCGATGCTGCCGCTCAGTCCGCCCGAGGCGTCGATGGCCAGGCTGCTCGACGCGATCAAGGCCGCGTCGCAGTTGCCGCCCGCCGCGTCGCAGAGGGTCGGGGTCGCCGTGGCGCCCGGGGTCCAGCCGCCGCCGGCCAGGGGTACGGACGTACTCGGCTTCACCGAGCCCGCCGGTGCCGTCACCGTGGCCTCCGTGCTCCCGCCGCCCTGCGCGGTCACCGTCGCCACGGTCCCGCCGCCGGCGGTCACGTCGCAGGGGGTCTGGTAGGTGCCGCCGAAGACCACGGTGGTGGTCCGGGTCCGCAGGGGGGTCAGGTTGACCGCACCCGACGCGGTGGCCGGAAGGAAGAAGTCGCCTTCGAACGGCGGCAGGACGACGGCCTGGCCGCTGGTGTAGTCGAGGTTGACCGTCGGCCCCTGGATGGTGACCGTGCCCGTGGCCCCGCCGGACAGTGCCAGGTCGATCGCCGGGGTGGTCGGGATGTTGCTGAGATTGGTGGTGCTCTTCGCCGGGCTGACGCCGAGGGTGACCTTCGCGTGGACCTTGCCGCCCGGCGGGACGCTCGTGGTGGTCAGGTCGACGGTCATGCTCTGCGGACCGGTGGCCTCGCCCTGCCCGGCGGGCAGGGAACAGTGCACGGTGGGGCTGACGGTGCCGGCCTGGGCCACGGGGGCGAGGGCCAGACCGCCCGCGGCCAGGATCAGGGCGATACCGCCCGTGACCAGCGGCGTGCGCCGCGGCAGTCTTCGGTGCGAGAGCATCCGGTCTCCCTTTGTCGGTGGGGGTGTGGGCTGGTGGGGTGCGGGGTGCGGGGTGTGCGCTGGTGGGGGCGTGGGGTGGTGCGGGCCGGGACCCCGCGCGGGTGCGCGGAGGCCCGGCCCGGTGGTGCGTGGTGCTTGGTGCGTTTGCGGCGGGCCCGGTCGGGCGTGCGCCCGGGGCCCGGCCCGGCCCGGCTCAGGACAGCGAGAGCGTGAGCGTCGCCGCGTAGTTCCCGCCGGGCACGACCGCCGGGACGTGGAGCTTCAGCCCGGCGGAGGCGTCGAAGACGCCGCCGACCACGCTGCCGCCCGCCTGAACCTCGCAGAGGCCGGCCGGGGTGGCTCCGAGGGCACCGGACGCTCCCGCGCGCGGTGTGCCGATCGCGTCGGCGTGCGCCGAGCAGGACGGGGTCCAGCTCACGGCACCGGCCGGGATCACGGCCGTGCCGCCGCCGGCGGCGGTGAAGTCGCTGAGCGTGCCGGTCAGCGACCAGCCGGCGGTGCCACCCCTGGCGTCCGACACCTGGATCGGGTTGAGGGCGCCGGGGACGTCGTGGCTCGAACCGTCCAGTTGGACGGTCCCGAAGTTCACTTCCCCGCCGGCCTGGCTCATCGAGAGCGGGCCGGGGGTGACGGAGAAGGTGAACTTCTGCGTGCCGGTGCTGCCTCCGCCCGGTTCGCCGCCGGTGGTGACGGTGAAGGGGACCTTGGTGTCGGTGCCCTCCACGCCGCCCTCGTCGGTGTGGATGAAGGCGATGGCCGGGTCACTGATGGTGAACTCGGTGGTGAACGTGCCGTCGGTGGTCGTGCTCGGATAGACCGCCGTGTCGTCGAGCGTGTTGCCCGCGGCATCCAGCGCGACCACGTTGAGCTGCTGGTCCTGGTGGTAGTTCTTGCCCGACACCGTGATGACCGTGCCCACCGGCCCCCGGTCCGGGTAGGCCCTCAGCTCGTACGGGCCGGCGGGGACGTACGCCTTCACCTGCAGCGGAGCCCTCGCCTGCTTCGTACCGTCGCTCACCTGGACGGAGTACGAACCATCGGCGATCGTCCAGGAGTCGGCGAGGGTGATGCTGCCGCCGAGTGCGCCCGTGGCGTCGATGCTCAGCGAACCGCCGGTCAGCTTCGTCGCGTCGCATCCACCGCCGCCCGCGTCGCACAGGGTCGGGGTCGCGGTGGCGCCCGGGGTCCACCCGGCGCCCGACAGGGTCACGGAGGTGCTCGGCTTCACGGGACCGGCCGGGGCCGAGACCGTCGCCTCCGCGCCGCCGCCGCCCTGCGCGGTGACCGTGGCGACCACGCCGCCGCCGCTGACGACCTCGCAGGGGGTGTTGTAGTTGCCGCCGAAGACCACGGTGGCCGTGTTCATCTTGACGGGGGTGAACTGGATCGGCCCGGAGGCGCTCGCCGGGACGAAGAAGTCGCCCTCGTAGGGCGGGATTACGATCGGGGCGGGCGCCGCCGGGACGTCCACCGGAACCGTGGGCCCCTGCACGGTCACCTTGCCCGTGGCCCCGCCCGACATCACGAGATCGATCGAGGGGGTGGACGGTACGTCGTCGAGCTTGAACGGGCTGGTCGCCGGGCCGGCCCCGAGAGTGACCTTGGCGTGCACCTTGCCGCCGGGCTGCACCGTGGCCGGAGTGAGCTCGACGGTGATGTCCTGGGGGCCGGAGGGATCGCCCTGGCCGGCGGGCAGGACGCAGTGCACGGTGGGGTGGATCGTTCCCGCCTGCGCCGTGGGCGCCAGCACTGCCCCCGCCAGAGCGAGGGCGGTGGTCGCACCCCCCGCCAACAGCGCTGATCTCCGGGCCACCGGACTTCGCTGGAAGAACACCTGATCTCCTCATTCCCGATTAGGAGTTCCGGCCTGCTCGCGGATGAGCCAGCCGGCGGTCCGAGCGGCCGGCTGCGAGCGGTTTACCTGTCGGCCATTTCCGCATCCATCACACGGAATGCCTACGGTGTGCCGAAATGGACAAGGAAATGCCCGGGAAGTGGAAGCGTGACTCTGTAACGCCCACTCCCCTTTTGATACAGCCCACCCGGGCAGCTGTCCGACCTGATCACAACGCATACGGTCCGGGGTGGCCGATGCGCGCCGGGCCACTCGGAGCGACAGCGTTGCGCAGTGCGGCAGAGAAGGGAATAGCCAAGTTGACGGTACGTCAGGTGGAATGTACGCAGCCGCCCGCAACGTCAACCGGGAGCGGGGAGACACACGCGCTTTACACCGCCGACTCGCCTCCGTAATCAAAAAGAATTTCATGAAACCGCTTGACTGCCACCCGAAAGCGCGGCTTCACTGCAATTCGGGATACTGGATCCAGCCACACCGGGGCACCGTCAAGCCGGGCGCCTGCGAGCCCCCGGACGCCGTTCTCCCGGGAATTCCCGTCACCAAGCGGCACGCTTCCGCTCCGGCGCGCCCGCGTTCCTGCGACACCCCTCATGTCCGCCAGGTCCTCGAAAGGAGCACCACCATGTCCCGTCTCAAGATCGCCGCCGTCGCAACGGTCGGCGCGGCCGCCTTAGCGGCTTCGGTCGCCCTGTCGACCAGCGCCTACGCCGTCGCCCCGGCCACCACGACCGCCACCTTCAACTGCGCCACCTGGGGAAGCGGCAGCGTGACCCTCACCGCCACCGACTCGGGCGGCGTCAAGAAGCTCAAGCTCGCGTCGACCGCGATCAAGGTGCCCGCGGGCACGGCCCCGATCGGGGCCAACACCATCGCGACCGTCATCAAGGTCACGAAGAACGGCGTCGCCGGAACCACGCAGTTCTCCGGCACCATCAACCCGCCCATGGTCGCGGGCGGTTCCGTCACCGTCGGCCCGCTCCCACTCACCACGGGCACCCTGGTCGCGGGCAACACGACCAACCTCGCGCCGCTGGCCGGGGCTCCCGGCGCGGCCAACTTCACCGTCTCGATCACCCCGCCGGGCGTTCCGAGCATCTACTGCACCGCGACCAGCGCGCAGGCTTCGAACTTCACCTGGTAGCGCCGGTCCTCGCCTGAGGGCGCACGGCCGGCCGCAAGGGCCGGAGGGTGGCGGGCCGGAACCTCGACCCGCCACCCGCTTCCGTGTCCCGGCGCCCCGCGCCTCCCCGCCTCGCCCGGGCTCGCCGGAACCCGGCGGACGCCCCGCCGGATTCCCTCCGGGCGCCGCCGCGCACACTGACGGGGTGAACACCGCCGCCGACCCCCGGGTCATCGTCGCCCTCGACTTCGACGACCGCCGCGCCGCCGAGGCCGTCGTGGCGCGCCTCGGTGGCGCCTGCGGCTTCTACAAGGTCGGGCTGGAGCTGCTGACCGCCGCCGGACCGGACCTCGTGCGCGGGCTCGTCGATCAGGGCCACGAGGTCTTCCTCGACCTGAAGCTCTTCGAGATCCCGAACTCCGTGGCCGGCGCCGTCCGCGCCGCGGGCGCCCTGGGCGCGTCCGTGGTGACCGTGCACTCGATGGGCGGTACGGGCATCATGGCGGCCGCCGTGGAAGCGGCGCGGGAGTTCCCCGGGCTACGGGTGCTCGCGCTGACGGTGGTCACGAGCATGACCGGGAGCGACCTCGCCGCCATCGGGATCGGCGCGGGCACCGACGAGCAGGTGCTGCGGCTGGCCCGGCTGGCGGCGCGGGCCGGATGCGACGGGGTCGTCGGATCGCCCCGGGAGGCCGGGCCGCTGCGGGAGCTGCTGGGACCGGACCGGCTGATCGTCACGCCGGGCGTGACGCTGCCGGGAGTGACGCTGCCGGGCGGGGAGCCGGGTGCGGGGACGGGCGGGGAGCCGGTTGGGGGGACGGATGCGGGGACGGGCGGGCATGCGCGCGCCGGCACCCCGTGGGCGGCCTTCGCGGCCGGGGCCTCGCACGTCGTGGTGGGGCGGTCGGTGACCCGGGCCGCGGACCCGGTGGGGGCGCTGCGCCGGATCGGGGCGGGGCTGCCCGGGTAGCTGCCTGCCCCGGTCGCTCCTGCGGGTGACGGGGATATCCACAAGCTGGGGACGGTCCACAGGTCCGGGCGGGATCCGGCGGGACGGCGGATCGTGTGGGGTGTCCGGGCACTGGGTCCGGGCTTCGGATCCCCGTCTGGTGGTGGCCTTCATGACCGCGAACTCCCGCGTCCCCTCGGTGTCCTCCCTCTCCGCACCCCACGTCCACACCCCGGTGCGCCCCTCCCCCGTCCCCCTGCATCCCTCCTCCGCCTCCTCCGCCGCGTGTCCCCCCGCGCGCTCCGTTCCCCTCTTCGCCCCGCTCCGTGTGGGGCGGGCCGGGGACCGGCTGCGCAGGGCCGTGCGGCGCCGGCGGCGCGGGGCCGCGGCCGGGCTGGCCGTCGTGGCGGCCGTGCTGGCGGTGGGCGGCACCGAGGCGCGGGCCTCGCGCGGGTCCTCCCCACCCGCGGCGCAGCCGCCACCGGCGGCGGTACGGCTCGTGTCGGCTCCGGTGCGCATCGCGGACGCGGCCACGGTGCGGCTGCTGCGGCCCGGGGACCGGGTGGACGTGGTCGCCGCGGAGCGCGGCGGGCCGCCCCGGGTGGTGGCGGCGGGGGCCCGGGTCACCGAAGTGCCCGCGCCGGAGCAGGGTGTGGGGGACGGCGGGGCACTGGTGGTGCTGTCCGTGCCCCGGGACACCGCGCGGGCCCTCGTGGGGGCGGGGACCGTGTCCCGGCTGGCGGTGACGTTGTGTTGAATCGTACGAAGGTGCGGTCAAGTCACCGTGGGGTGAGGGTCGATTGGACACGGCTCACCCAAACTGCCGTAGCTTTCGGAACCGTTGGCTCCATGTTCGGCAGATACGAAGAAGGGCTCAGTGGTGAGCGAGAAGAAGAAGGTGAGCGTGCTGGCGGGCTTCAAGGCCTTCCTGATGCGCGGCAACGTGGTCGACCTGGCGGTGGCCGTGGTCATCGGCGCCGCGTTCACGAACATCGTGAACTCGGTCGTGAAGGGCTTGATCAGCCCGGTGATCGGCCTCGTCGGCACCCAGAGTCTGGACGCCTACAAGAGCTGCATCAAGGACCCCTGCGGAGTCGGCGCGGACGGCAAGCCGACGGGCGTGGAGCTCCTGTGGGGCTCGGTGCTCAACGCGGCGCTGACCTTCCTGATCACCGCGGCGGTCGTGTACTTCCTCATGGTGCTGCCGATGTCGAAGTACCTCGCCCGGCAGGAGGCGCGCCGCAAGGCGAAGGAAGGCGTCCAGGAGACCATCGAGATCACCGAGCTCGAGGTCCTCAAGGAGATCCGCGACACCCTGGTGGCCCAGCGCGGCGCGAACAGCGGGAACGGTGGGAACGGCGGGGCCCAGCCCGGCCCGTACGGCGACCCCGGGCCCCGGCTCTAGCCGGGACCTTCGCTCAGACGTGGTGCGGAGGCTTCTCGTCGAGGAAGCGGGCCAGGTCGGCCGCGCTTCCGCCGGCGGGCGGCCGTTCGCCCCAGCCGCGGTCGGTGTCGTCCGAGGACTGCTGGTCCAGCGGGTCGCCGAAGTCCAGTCGCGGCTTCGGCCGGGCCTTCGGCCGGGAATCCGGGCCGGTCTTCGGGGACTGCGGGTCGGTGGCGGGGGCGTCGCTCATGCCTCCAGGGTACGGCCGCCCCCGCCACCGGCCCCGCTCAGCTCGGGGCCTCGGCGCCCTTGCGGGCGTAGAACCAGTAGCAGACCACCAGGCATGTGGCGTAGAAGCCGATGAAGATCCACAGTGCGTTGGTGACGGCCATGGCCGCGAACATCGCGGGGATGAAGAAGAACCCGTAGGCCGCGATGGCCGAGGAGAAGCCGGTGACGGCGCCCGACTCCATCTCCGACTGCTTGAGCGCCGCGGCCTGCGCCTCGGGACCCTTGCCCTCGGCCTGCTTCATGTGGCTGTCCCGGAAGATCACCGGGATCTGCCGGAAGGTCGAGCCGTTGCCCAGGCCGGAGAAGGCGAAGGCCACCAGGAAGCCGATGTAGAAGGGCCAGAAGTCGCCCTCCTGGCCACCGGACGGCAGCGCGAAGATCACCACGACGAGGGCCGCCGCCATGCCGATGAAGGACAGGATGGTGACCCTGGCTCCGCCGATCTTGTCCGAGAGCCAGCCACCGCCCCAGCGCGTGAGGGCCCCGATGAACGGGCCGATCCAGGCGTAGGTGGTGGCCTGGTAGCCCTGCCCCTCGAAGTTGTTCTTGATCAGCAGCGGCAGGGCGGCCGCGAAGCCGATGAAGGAGCCGAAGGTGCCGACGTAGAGCCAGGTCATCAGCCAGTTGTGCTTGCGCTTGAAGATGATCTTCTGCTGGCTGAAGGGGGCCGCGGCCACCTTCAGGTCGTTCATCAGGAACCAGGCGGCCAGCGCCATGATGACCAGCAGCGGCACCCAGAGGAAGGCGCCGTTCTGCAGCCAGACGTCGGTGTTCTTCTTCGCGTCGTGCTGGGGTCCGCCGGCCGGGGCGCCCAGGACGGCCGCGGTGACCACCAGTGGGGCGACCAGCTGGACCACGCTCACGCCGAGGTTGCCGAGGCCGCCGTTGAGGCCGTTGGCACTGCCCTTCTCCCTCTTGGGGAAGAAGAAGCCGATGTTCGCCATCGAGGAGGCGAAGTTGGCGCCGCCGATGCCGCAGACGGCCGCGATCAGCGCCAGCTCCCAGTAGGGGGTGCCGGTGTCCTGGAGCGCGAAGCCCAGCCACAGCATCGGTGCGATCAGGATGATCGTGCTGAAGGCGGTGAACTTCCGCTCGCCGAACATCGGCCCGATGAAGGTGTACAGGATCCGGAAGGTGCCGCCGGTGATGCCGGGGATGGCGGTCAGCCAGAACAGCTGCGACTTCGAGAAGCCGAAGCCGACGTCGTTCAGCCTGACCACGGTCACCGACCAGACTTGCCAGACCACGAAGCCGAGCATCAGGGCCGGGATCGAGACCCACAGGTTGCGCTGGGCGACCCGGTGGCCCTTGGAGTTCCAGAAGCCCTCGTCCTCGGGCCGCCAGTCGGCGATGGTGGCCCCGGGCTTGTAGCTCTCGGCACGGTGGCTGCGGGGTGCCGACGAGGTCGGCGTGGGCATCGACATGGTCATCGGTCCTTCGGGTCGAGGAGCCACAGTCCGATCACGACGAGGAAGGACAGGATCAGGAATCCCGCCCCCCACCAGGCCGTGCCGGTGTTTCCCTTCATCCACTCGTTGACGGTCACGGTGAGCGCCCAGAGCTGGCCGATCACGACGGTCAGGGCCAGGGCGAGGCGCGCGTTGAGGCGGGAGGAGCGCTCGGGCTCCTGCTCGGTGCCGGCTCCGGGTCCCGGACCCGTGTGCCGGATCCGGGGGTCCCCGTACCCGCTGGTGGAGCGGATCTGCGGATACCGTTCGCGCACCGGCCGGTTGAGCCGCGGCTGGGCACTGCCCGGGTGGTACTCCGGGCGCGGTGGCAGCGGGGGCGGGGGCGGGGGCGGCAGCGGGGGCGGCGCCGGGGTCTCGCTCATGTGGGCCTCCTCTCGGTGGTGCCCGCCCGGGCCGCGCCGGGGCAGCCCAGGCGGGCGGACTCCGCCGGGTGGGAGTCGCCGAACTGCCGGCAGAGCGCGTCCTTGGCCTGCTCCCCCGACCGGGCGGTGGCGACGGCCCAGACGCTGCCGTCGGCCTGCTCGGTCAGGTAGATCTTCGGCAGCGGGCGCGGCGGCGGACCGGCCGTCACCTCGCCGGTGCGGGCGTCGAAGACACCCTCGTGGCAGGGGCAGTACAGCTCCCCGTCGGGGCCCCGGTCCTCGCGCCACAGCACCCCGCAGGCCAGGTGGGTGCAGACGGCGGAGTAGCCCACGAGGGAGCCGTCCCCGAGGCGCACGGCCAGGGCCCGGTCGTCCTCGCCGGGGAACCGGAAGGCCACGGACTGGCCGGGGGGCAGCAGGTCGGCGACCTTCTTCGGGGCGGGCAGGCCCTCGTTGTCGCCGTGCCGGTGCAGGATGCCGGCGGCGACGCCGACACCGCCGATGGCCAGGCCTCCGGAGACGGTGGCGACGATCCGCAGGTAGTCACGGCGGGTGGTGAGGGAGTCGGCGCTGATCCGGTCGCGCAGCTGCGCGACCGCGGCGTCGGCGGCCGCTCCGTCGTCCGCGGGCCCGTCGCCCCGGTGCCCTGGGTGCGGAGGGGGCTGTTCGGTGACGCTCATCGGACGTCCCTTCCGTTGATCTCGACGACGGGCAGGCCGCCGGGGACGGGCCACTGGACCTTGTCGGCAGGGACGACCATGGCCACGCCGGTCTGGACGACGACGTCGCCGAAGACGAAGGAGTCGGCCACCTGGACCCCGGGGCGTTCCGCCTGGAGCTCTTCGAGGGTTCCGTAGAAGAGGGCCCCGGTCGGGCAGACGGTCGCGCACATCGGGGCGAGGCCGTAGGCGGTGCGGTCGTAGCAGAGGTTGCACTTCATCTGCAGCTTCGCCTGGAGGTCGATCTTCGGGATGCCGAAGGGGCAGGCGTTGACGCAGTTGGAGCAGCCGATGCAGCGGGTGGTGTCGGCCTGCTGGACCACCCCGTCGGCGGTCACCAGGATCGCGTCGGCGGGACAGACCTCGGCGCAGGGTGCGACCGGGTCCTCGCAGTGCATGCAGACGCTGGGAAGGGAGGCGACGGACATGCCGGGTTCGGTGTAGTCCAGGTGGATCATCGACTTCCCGCGGTGCGAATCGCACTCGCGGCAGGCCGAGACGCACGCCTGGCAGCCGATGCAGCGACCCGGGTCGATGAAGATCGTGCGGCCCATCATGGCGGGTCAGCTCCTCTCCGCCGTGCCACGGCCCTGGGGGGACGTGGGCGGCAGGGGGTCGGTGCGGGAGACCTGGGTCTCCGGATAGGCCTCGTGACCCGGCGCGGTGGGCGGGGCGGGCACCTCGTCGACCCGCTCGGCGGCCTCGATCCGGGCGGCGCAGACCTTGTACTCGGGGATCTTCGAGCGGGGGTCGAGGGCGTCGATGGTCAGGGCGTTCGCGGACGTCGGAACGGGCCAGTGGTACGGGATGAAGACGGTGTCGGGGCGGATCGCCTCGGTGACCAGGGCCGGGAACACCTCGCTGCCGCGACGGGTGACCACCCGGACCGGGTCGCCGTTGCGGAAGCCGTGCGAGGGATGGACCTCCACCCAGGGGCGGGGGGTCTGCTCGACGAGGGCGCCGAGGCGCCGGGTCTGGTTGCCGGAGAGGAAGTGCGCGACGGTGCGGCCGGTGGTGAGGGAGAGGGGGTACTCCTCGGTGTAGGCGTCCATGGGCGGATGCCATTCCACGACCTGCAGGTGGATCTTGCCGTCGGGGTGGTAGGTCCGGCCGTCCTCGAAGAGCCGGGGGGTGCCCGGGTGCTCGGTGGAGGGGCAGGGCCAGGCGATCCCGCCGGTCTCGTCGAGGCGGTCGTAGGTGATGCCGTAGTAGTCGTTGACCGTGCCGGCGGAGGCGACGCGCAGTTCCTCGAACACCTCGCGGGAGCCGGGGAACTCGAAGTGCTTCCCGGCTCCGAGCCGTCTGGCGAGCTCGCAGATGACCCAGGTGTCGGTGCGCACCCCGGCGGGGGGTTCCTGGGCCTTGTTGTGCTTGACCACGCGGGCCTCGGCGTTGGCCATCACGCCCTCGTCCTCGGCCCAGGTGGTGACGGGGAAGACCACGTGGGCGTTGGCCGCGGTCTCGGAGAGGAAGAAGTCGAACTGGGCGTGGAACTCGGCGGTGTCGTAGCCGTCCTTGACCACCGCGTAGTTGGGGAGGGAGACGAAGGGGTTGTTGCAGATGCCGATGAGGCCGCGGATCTCCTTGCGCTGCATCTGCCAGACCATCTCCATCATGGAGGTGCCGGCGGTGGGGAGCTCGGACTCCTCGATGCCCCAGATCTGGCAGATCTGCCTGCGGTGCTCCGGGTTGGTGATGGAGCGGCCGCCGGGCAGCAGGTCGGACTTCTGGCCGTGCTCGCGGCCGCCCTGGCCGTTGCCCTGACCGGTGATGGTGCCGTAGCCGGCGCCGGGCTTGCCGATGTGTCCGGTGGCCACGCACAGGTTGATCACGGACAGGCAGTTCTCGACGCCCTGGGAGTGGTGCTCGATGCCGCGGGCGTGCCAGGCCATGGCCCTGTCCGCGCCGGCGAAGACCCGCGCCACCTGGACGATCTGCGAGGCGGGCACCCCGCAGATCTCCGCGGAGCGGGAGGGAGGGTATGCGGCGACGGTCTTCTTGACTTCTTCCCAGCTGGTGGTGTGCGCGGCGATGTAGGCCTCGTCGGTGAGGCCCTCGGCGATGACCACGTTCAGTACGGCGTTGAAGAAGGCCGAGTCGGTGCCCGGCTTGAGCGCGACGTGGATGTCGGCGGTGCGGGCGATGGCCGTCTCGCGCGGGTCGATCACGATCAGCGAGGCGCCGCGGTCCCGAGCGCCCCACAGGTACTGGGTCATCACGGGGAAGCACTCCCCCACGTTCGACCCGGCGATGAGCAGGCAGTCGGAGAGGAGGATGTCGGAGAAGGGGTTGCCGGCCCGGTCGATGCCGAAGGCGAGCTTGTTGGCTCCGGCGGCGCTGACCATGCACAGGCGGCCGTTGTAGTCGACGTGCTTGGTCTTCAGCGCGACCCGGGCGAACTTGCCGACCAGGTAGGTCTTCTCGGAGAACAGGCTGGCTCCGCCGAGCAGCCCGAAGGCGTCGTTGCCGTGGGCCTCCTGGATGCGCCGGATCTCCGAGACGGTGAAGTCCAGCGCCTCGTCCCAGGAGCACTCCTTGAACTCCTCGTCCCGGGAGCGCCGCATCAGCGGAGCGGTCAGCCGGTCGGGGTGGTTGACCTGCTGGTAGGCGTTGATGCCCTTGGGGCACAGCCGCATCCGGTTGATGTCGTGGTTGCGGGGCTCCACGCCGAAGACCTTGCCGCCCTTGTCCACGCGCAGGTACATCCCGCACTGCACCCCGCAGAAGCAGCAGTGGGTGGGGACCAGGGTTTCGCCGTTCTGGTCGGCGTGCCACTGGTCGGCGGGGATGCCTCCGGCGTCGCGGAAGTTGCGGGTGCCGGGCGGGGCGATGGACGGGTCGATGGAGACGGGCACGGGTGCGGGCCGGGCCGCGGCCCTGTCCGGGTCGGTCGCGGTCACTTGAAGCCCTTCTTGACGTGGGTCAGGTAGGCGTTGCCGCGCAGGACCCGCTTGCAGCGCGGGCAGTACTCGGCCCAGGCGTCGAAGTCGAGCTTCAGGTCCTTCATCGTGCCGCGCAGGTTCTCCACGTAGGGCGCGGTGTCGATGGGCTCCGCGCAGCGCTTGCAGAGGAAGACCTGGTCGTCCTGGCGGGCCGTGTACTTGAAGAGCTGCATGCCGACGGCGGCCGGGCGCTGGACGATGTGGAAGAACTTCCCGAACGGGATGTAGATGAGGGTGAACACCACCGACACCATGTGCAGGATCGCGAGGAACTCGTATCCGCCGCCGTGCAGGAAGATCGAGGAGAAGGTCAGCAGCAGGCCCGTCACCGAGATGACGATCAGGCAGATCAGCGGCAGCAGGTCGTAGGCGAAGCGCTGGCCCGTCATGGCGCCGCGGTCCTTCATACGCCGGTACAGGAAGTACGAGGCGCCGGGGATGACGAGGACGGCGGCGATGTCCAGGCCGTGGAACATCAGCCAGCCCAGGAAGCTGAGCGCGTTGAATCCGAGGACCTTGACGCCCCAGATCCGCATGTCGTAGCCGGGGCCCGCGCCGCTGTCCGCGGTGAAGGTGAACCAGCCCCAGGTCAGCGGGAAGGTGATGGCCGCGGCGAGGAGACAGCCCCAGAACATCAGCTGGTGGGCGATCCAGCGGGGGCGCGAGCGGGCGCCGAGGAACTTCTGGAAGCCGAGGTAGGTGGCGATCATCTTCGGCAGGGCGGTGGGCGCCTTGCGGAAGTTCTCCGCCGACCAGAAGCTGCCGATGCCCTTCTTGAACAGGCGCCGCGCGCCGGGGGCCGAGACCCACACGGTGTACCGGTAGGCCACGCCGAAGGCCAGGAACACCGTGGCGACCGCGTACGGCAGCAGGGCCGAGTCGAAGTCCCGGAGCAGCCGGCTGCCGAGCACGATCGCGAGGATGAGCAGGAGCGAGACGACGGTGCCGGCCAGAGTGGCCCGTGCGGTGACGGACCTCTCGGCCGGCGGCGGGGTCTCGGGCGCCGGTGGGGGCGGCGCGGCGTCGATGACATCTGAGGGCTCGGACACAGCACCACGCTAGGTGGTATGTACCGATTCGGCCCGTTATGCGGAGCTTACGGGTGCGCCGTTCGAGTGAGGGTGCGAGGGGACCCGCGGAGGGTCCGCACCACTCAGACCGCGTTCAGCCCCTGCTCCGCGAAGATCGCCTTCGCCTCGGCGACCTGTGCGGCGGTCGGCGACGGCGTGTCGTGGAGGGTGAACTTCATGTCGAGCGCCTCCCACTTGCTCTCGCCCAGCTTGTGGAAGGGCAGGACGTCGACCCGCGAGATGTTGTCGAGGCCGCCGGCGAAGGCGGCGACTCCCTCGATGTTCTCCCGGGCGTCGGTCAGCCCCGGCACCAGCACGAACCGCAGGTGCACCTCCTTGCCGAGGCCGGCGAGGCGGCGGGCGAACTCCAGGGTCGGCTCCAGCGGGCGGCCGGTCACCTTCTTGTACGTGTCCCGGTCCCAGGACTTGATGTCGAGCAGGACCAGGTCCACATCGCGCAGCAGCGCGTCGGTGGCGCGGGCGCCGAGGAAGCCGGAGGTGTCGAGCGCGGTGTGCAGCCCGAGGTCGTTCTTCATCCGGTGCAGCAGTTCGCCCGCGAAGACGGGCTGGAGCAGCGGTTCGCCGCCGGAGATGGTGGCGCCGCCCCCGGAGGCGGAGATGAACTTGGTGTACTTGCGGGCCTCGGCGATGACGTCGTCGGCCGAGGTGCGCTTGCCGTTGCGCATCCGCATGGTGTCGGGGTTGTGGCAGTACAGGCAGGTCAGCGGGCAGCCGGACAGGAAGGTCACGAACCGGGTCCCGGGGCCGTCGACCCCGGTGGACAGGTCCCAGGAGTGCACCGTGCCCTCGCTCGGCCGCTGCGTCGCGGCGGCGGCCGGCGTCTGGCCGGCGCTGAGCTGGCCGGCGCTGAGCTGGCCGGGGCCCACGCTGATCGCGTTGGCGTGGCCGACGGGGAGGCTCGTACCGAAGAGGACGGTCATGGCAGGTGCTCCAGCTTCCAGATTCCGTGGACTGATCTGGTGACGCGCGGTCCCGGGGCCGGGCGAGGGCCGGCCCCGGGCCGCGCGTGCTCGTGGGTCTCCCTGAGGGATCAGAGAGAGCCGTGGAAGGTGCGGTTCAGCACGTCGAGCTGCTGAGCGCGCGTGAGGCGGACGAAGTTCACCGCGTACCCGCTGACGCGGATGGTCAGCTGCGGGTAGTTCTCCGGGTGCTCCATGGCGTCCATGAGCGTGTCGCGGTTGAGCACGTTCACGTTCATGTGGAAGCCGTCGACCGCCATGTAGCCGTCGAGGACGCCCGCCAGGTTCTTGATCCGCTCCTCGGGGGTGCGGCCCAGGCCGTCGGGGGTGACGGTGTTGGTCAGCGAGATGCCGTCCTCGGCGTCCTCGTAGGGGAGCTTGGCGACCGACAGCGCCGAGGTGACGTAGCCGTGGGTGTCGCGGCCGTTCATCGGGTTGGCGCCCGGGGAGAACGGCTCGCCGGCGCGGCGTCCGTCCGGCGTGTTGCCGGTCTTCTTGCCGTAGACCACGTTCGAGGTGATGGTCAGCACCGACTGGGTGTGCTCGGCACCGCGGTACGTCGGGTGCTTGCGGATCTTCTTCATGAACTCCTCGACCAGCCAGACGGCGATCGAGTCGACACGGTCGTCGTTGTTGCCGTAGGCCGGGTAGTCGCCCTCGATGGTGTAGTCGGTGGCGAGGCCGGTCTCGTCGCGCACGGCGGTGACCTTGGCGTACTTGATGGCGGCCAGCGAGTCGGCGGCGACCGAGAGGCCGGCGATGCCGCAGGCCATGGTGCGGCGCACGTCGCGGTCGTGGAGCGCCATCTCGATGCGCTCGTAGGCGTACTTGTCGTGCATGTAGTGGATGACGTTCAGGGCGTGGACGTAGGTGTCGGCGAGCCATTCCATCTGCTCGTCGAACTTCGCCATGACCTCGTCGTAGTCCAGCACCTCGGAGGTGAGGGCGCCGGTGGACGGGCCGACCTGGGCGCCGGACTTCTCGTCGCGGCCGCCGTTGATCGCGTAGAGCAGGGTCTTGGCGACGTTCACGCGGGCGCCGAAGTACTGCATCTGCTTGCCGACCGGCATGGCCGAGACGCAGCAGGCGATGGCGGTGTCGTCGCCGAAGCGCGGGCGCATCAGCTCGTCGGACTCGTACTGCACCGAGGAGGTGTCGATGGAGACCCGGGCGCAGAACTCCTTGAAGCCCTGGGGCAGCTGGGGGGACCAGAAGACGGTCATGTTCGGCTCGGGGGCCGGGCCCAGGTTGTACAGGGTGTGGAGGTAGCGGAACGAGGTCTTGGTGACCAGCGGACGGCCGTCCTCGCCCATGCCGGCGATCGACTCGGTGACCCAGGTGGGGTCGCCGGAGAAGAGCTCGTCGTACTCCGGGGTGCGCAGGAAGCGCACGATGCGGAGCTTGATGATGAAGTCGTCGACCAGCTCCTGGGCCTGCTCCTCGGTGAGGATGCCGGCCTCGATGTCGCGCTGGAGGTAGACGTCGATGAAGGTGGAGGTGCGGCCGAGCGACATGGCCGCGCCGTTCTGCTCCTTCACGGCGGCCAGGTACGCGAAGTACAGCCACTGGATGGCCTCGCGGCCGGTGGTGGCCGGGCCGGAGATGTCGTAGCCGTAGGAGGCGGCCATCGCCTTGAGCTCGGCGAGGGCGCGGATCTGCTCGGAGAGCTCCTCGCGCAGGCGGATCGTCTCCTCCAGCGAGCGGTTGCCCGCGGGGAGGGAGTTGATCTCCTCCTTCTCCTCCTTCTTGACGGCGATGAGGCGGTCGATGCCGTACAGCGACACGCGGCGGTAGTCGCCGATGATGCGGCCGCGGCCGTACGCGTCCGGCAGGCCGGTCACGATGCCGGCCTTGCGGGCGGCGCGGATGTCGGGGGTGTACGCGTCGAAGACACCGGCGTTGTGGGTCTTGCGGTACTCCGTGAAGACCTTCTCCAGGTCGTCGGAGACCGGGTAGCCGTAGGTCTCCAGCGCGCCGGCGACCATGCGCCAGCCGCCGTAGGGCATGATCGCGCGCTTGAGCGGGGCGTCCGTCTGGAGGCCGACGATCAGGTCCTTGTCGCGGTCGATGTAGCCGGGGGCGTGCGCGGTGATCGACGACGGGATGTCGTACGCGACGTCGTAGACGCCCTTCTCGCGCTCCTCCGGGAACTTGTCCGTGATGGCCTTCCACACGGCGGTGGTGCGCTCGGTGGGACCGGCGAGGAAGGTGTCGTCGCCCTCGTACGGCGTGTAGTTCTGCTGGATGAAGTCGCGGACGTCGATGGCGTCGCGCCACAGACCGCCCTTGAAGCCGTTCCAGGCTTCGCCGTTCTTCGTGGTTTCCGCAGGGGTGGCAGTCATCGCCCGCACCTTCCGATCGCCTCATTGCTTGCATCCATTGCACGCCTTTTGATCGATCATTTGGCGCCGCGTTGGTCCTGAGCTGGGGCCCGAAAGTCCCCTGATCCCCAGACACAAGGGTCTCCCAGGACCGCTGACCTGGCACTTTGAGCAGGTCAAAGGTCCCTCGTGCGCTTGTGAAAACTTTCACAAGATTCTGCGGAAGGGGCGCCCGCCGCCTGGTCGGAGACCGGGCGGCGGGCGCGGAAGCGGAGGCGGAGCGTCAGAAGGGGCGGTAGTACTTCAGCGCCGAGGTGGTGCCGAGCTGCTTGCGGTTGGCGAAGCCGCCGGTGCCGGTGCCCGCGTTGAGCCAGGCGCGGCCCGTCGTGTCGCGGGAGACGAGGTCGGCCTTGCCGTCGCCGGTCAGATCGCCCGCGCCGACGACGTCCGCGTAGGTGCCGCCCCAGTCCTTGAAGACGAGCGTGCGCGGCTTGAAGACGCCGGAGGCCTTCCCGGTGCCGTCGTAGCGCCAGAGCGCGCCGGAGCCGTCGAGGGCCAGGATGTCGGCCTTGCCGTCACCGTTGAGGTCGCCCGTACCGATCAGCTTCTTGTACGTGTTCCAGCCGCCGCCGACCTTGACGCGGGGGGCGAAGCCGCCGTTGCCGTCGTTCGCGTACAGGTACAGGTACCCGCTGGCGGAGGACCGGGCGAGCAGGTCGGCCTTGCCGTCGCCGGTGAGGTCGCCGGTCGAGACGAGGCTGTCGTACAGCTTCCAGTCCGAGGAGATCTTCTTGTACGCGGATCCCTCCGAGGGCAGCCCGCCGCAGACCGGGGTGTACATCCGGACCTCACCGGTGGCGAGGCGGACGACCATGTCGTTGCAGCGGTCCCCGTCCAGGTCGCCGAACGGCAGGAACTGCGTGGGCTGCGCCTTCGGCGGCACGGCCCAGTCGACCCGCAGTCCCTGCACCAGACCGGTGGCGCCGACGGAGTAGGTCTTGGTGGCGCTCGCATAGGCGTCGGTGCTGTTGGCGAGCAGTTCGGGCTTGCCGTCGTCGTCGTAGTCCCGCCACGCGGGCAGCGGGCGGGCGGCGGCCGTCGTCGCGGTGAAGGTCCGGTAGGCGGTCCCGCCGTCGACGGTCGACCGCGTGCTCCACAGCGCGACGGGCCGGCCGCGGTCGTCGGCTGCCACCGCCGTCGCCGGCGAGACGCCCGTGCCGACGACCTTCGGCGCCGACCAGCTGCCGCCCGCGTAGGTGGAGGTCTTCACGTCGGCGACTCCCGTGCCGCCCGGCCGTGCCTCGGCCCAGGTGACGACGACCGAGCCGTTCCCGGCCTGCGTGGCGCGCAGCGAGCCCTTCAGGGGGCCGGCCAACCGGGCCGGGAGCCGCTGCGGGACCGTCCACTTCCCGGTGGTCGCCGACCGCAGCAGGTAGCCGGACGTGCCGATCACCATCAGGTCGCCGTTCGGCAGCGCCGTCATCTGCGTGCTGGACGTCGCGCCCAGGCCGCCCGCGGCCTCGACCGGACTCCAGGCCGTGGCGCCCGCCGGCTTGTGGGCGTAGTGCGCGTACGTGAACCAGTGGAAGCCGCCCTTGGGGTGCTCGGCGAGCACGAGGCCCTGCGGCCGTTCGCCGAGCTGCGGCAGGTCGGCGGGCTGCGACCAGGAGGCGGAGCCGGCGGCCCGCTCCAGCACCTTGTAGTGCCACTTCCAGGCGGTCGGGTCCGGGTCGACGCCGTCGCCGTCGTACTGGGAGTTGCCGCCCCAGATCACCATCGCGGCGCCGTCCTTCGCGACAGCGAGCCGCAGGTCCGTCAGGTGGTAGTCGTAGTCGTTGTCCGGGCGGTGGATGGGCTCCGGCAGCTGGTCGAGCACGGCCGGGGCGGACCAGGCGGCGCCCGCTGCCGGACGCTCGGAGACGGTCAGCCTCCGGTCGCCGTCCATCCAGGCGGCGGCGAGCCGTCCGGAGGCGTTGGCCGCGAGGACCACGCCGTGGGCCGCCTGGACCGTGGCGATGGTCTCCGGCTCCGAGAAGGCCGTGGCGCCGGGCAGGAGCCGGGCGTAACGGATCACCAGGGCCGTGCCGTCAGCCGTCTTCTCGGTCCACTGCGTCGCGACGGAGCCGTCCCCGAGGGTGGTGAGCGCGGTACCGGCCACCGGCACGGCGGGCAGCCACTTCGTGCCGCCCGCCGGGCGTACGGAGGCCACGGTCCGGTAACCCTCGGCGACGGGCTGGGCCAGGGTGGCCACGACGGTGCCGTCCTTGGCCGATTTCATCTCCAGGACCGCTCCCGCGATCCCGGGGAGCTCCGCGGCCGCCCCCCACCGGCCCAGCGGCGCGGGCGACGCGGCGGGCGCGGCCGGAGCCATCGCCGGCGCGGGATCGGGATCGGCCGCCACCGGCGCGGCGAAGGCCGGCGCGGCGAGCGCCAGCGAGAGTACGGGTGTCAGCGCGAGGCCGAAGCGCATGCGGGCATGACGAACGTGCAGAACCATGCTGAGAGCCCCCCCGGGCTTAAGGATCATCGTGAATGAGCCAGCTGCCGCAGCGTATATGAGCCTCCGGCGCCGACGAAGCCCGCGGGGACGGGGCCCGGGCACGGGAAAGCCCGGGTGGGGTGCGGGGACGCCGCTCGCGCAGCGCCCCGTACCCCGCCCGGGCCGGCCGTCCAGAGGCGACGGCCTAGCTGTGTTGTCCGGGCAGGTTGGTGACGCGGCTGGCGGGTGTTTGGCTTTGGATGCCGGTGTGGGGTCGGTGGTAGTTGTACCAGTCGATCCAGTCG
>NZ_JBSFDF010000036.1:0-85089 GCF_053593795.1 Streptomyces sp. NPDC002104
TCCGGCGAGACCTACAAGGTCAACGACACCTCCACCGTCGTCTGCGGCAACGTCAAGACCGCCAACGCCAACGTCTACATCGTCGACACCGTCCTCATGCCGAAGTAGCACCACGCGCGGCGGCCGTCAGTGGGCAGGCGCTCCGAATTCCGCGTGCTGGGTATGGAAGGCGTACTCCGCGTCGTCGCCCGAGGGCGGGGCGGAGAAGGAGATCCTGCGGGCTTCCGCCCGTGCCTGGTCCATGAGCTCTTCGAACTCTTCGTCGGTCATCGTGCTCGCCTCGAAACTTCCGTCCCCCACAGATGATTCGTGGCGCACCCCCGACCGGACTGGTGGGCGTCGACCGCCGCCCGCTCCGGCCGCCCCGCTGGAAACGGATCCGGCCCCCTGCGATACACAGGGGGCCAGATCACGTTCACGCGCGACACACGCACGCACTCAAGCGGGCACGACAACAGAGCCGATCAGCGCGACTTCCGTCGCGCTGATCGGCTCTGTTCGGTCGATCAACCTCTGTGTCCGAGGGGGGACTTGAACCCCCACGCCCGATAAAGGGCACTAGCACCTCAAGCTAGCGCGTCTGCCATTCCGCCACCCGGACTAGGTGGTCGGCCCCGGTTTCCCGCGGCGACATGGACAACAATAGCAAAGGTTCGACGGGGTTCCGACCAGGTATTTCGTCCGGCCCGGGTCCGACGCGCCGCGCTGACCTGCGGGCATGCCCGGAGCCCGGGTGCGCGGGCCGGGTGAGACGCAGCGTCTCGCCGCTCTGCGGCTGAGCGCAGGGCGGCCCTGGCCCGGGCGCCCGCGGGACCCAGTCCGCCTGGAGCTGGATCTCCCTCGTCCCGGGCGCCGTGGCCGGGGTGCGTCCGCCGGTGGGGCGCCGGGGCTCCCGGATGCTGATACCCGGTGGACAGCGGTGTGCCGAGGCGATCGGATGGGCGCCGCACATCCGAGTTCAGGGGGGAATCACCTATGGAATCCGAGCACCGCGTCACCACGCTGGAGCTCTTCTTCGACCTCGTCTTCGTCTTCACCATCACCCAGCTCACGGTGCTGCTCGCGGACGACCTCACCCTGCGCGGTGCCGGGCGGGTGCTGCTGATCTTCACGGTGCTGTTCTGGATGTACGGCGGCTTCGCGTACCTGACCAATCAGGTACCGCCGGACCGGCCCGTGCGGCGCCTGCTGATCCTGGTCGCCATGGGGGCCTTCCTGGTGTGCGCCCTGGCCGTGCCGACGGCCTTCGGGGACGGCGGGGTCGCCTTCGGGCTCGGATACCTGGTCGCCGTGATCATGCACAGCGCGCTGTACAGCCAGGCCCACGGGCGCGGGGTGCTGTGGTTCGCGATGCCGAACGCGCTGTCCGCGCTGTCGGTGACGGCCGCCGGGCTGTTCGACGGGGCGGCGGCCCTGGGCCTGTGGGCCCTGGCCCTGCTGTTCCAGTTCGTCACGCCCGCCATCTCGCGGCGGGTCACGACCCCCGGGGCCGGAGCCACCGGGGCGACGACCATCGAGGAGCAGCTCGGCGGGATCGGCGCCGCGCACTTCGTGGAACGGCACGGGCTGCTGCTGATCATCGTGTTCGGCGAGTCGATCATCGCGGTCGGCATCGGCGTGGGCTCGCTGCCGCTGACCTTCGGGATCATCGTGGGCGCGTTCCTGACGCTGGCCGTCGGGGCCGCGCTGTGGTGGATGTACTTCGTGCGCGACGAGGGCCGGGCCGAGCACGTCTTCGCGAGCACGGCCCCGGACAGGCGTTTCAAGCTGGCGCTGCGCGCGTACTACTACTGCTTCATCCCCATGCTGCTGGGCATCGCCGCCTTCTCGGCGGGCGTGAAGAAGAGCATGGGGCACCTGGGCGAGCAGCTTCCGGCCGGGCCCGCGCTGGCGCTCGCGGGCGGGGTCGCCTGCTATCTGGCCGGGGACGTCGCCTTCCGGCTGGTGCTGGGGATCCGGCCCGTACGGTTCCGCGCGCTCGCGGTGGTGCCCGTACTGGCGACCGCCGCGGCGGGCCTGCGGATCGGCGCGGTCTGGCAGCTGACGGCGCTGGTCCTGGTGCTCGTGGCCGCGCTGGCGGCGGAGGCCCGCGCCGCCGGTCCCGGCGTGGACCCGGCCGGGGCAGCCGGGCGGACCGCAGAACCCGCGGACGGCCCCGGGGCCCGGCTCGCGGACGGAGCCGGCGCCGAGGCCGCTGCCGAACCCTCTGTCGAAGCCGCTGCCGAACCCGCTACGGGCAGCGGATGACCTGGCCGGCGTAGGAGAGGTTGCCGCCGAAGCCGAAGAGGAGGACGGGCGCCCCGGAGGGGATCTCGCCGCGCTCGACCAGCTTGGACAGCGCCATGGGGATGGAGGCGGCCGAGGTGTTGCCGGAGTCGACGACATCGCGGGCGACGACGGCGTTGACGGCGCCGATCTTCGCGGCGAGCGGCTCGATGATCCGCAGGTTCGCCTGGTGGAGGACGACAGCGGCCAGGTCCTCGGGGGTGATCCCGGCCTTCTCGCAGACCTTGCGGGCGAGCGGGGGGAGCTGGCTGGTGGTCCAGCGGTAGACGGACTGGCCCTCCTGGGCGAAGACCGGCGGCGTGCCCTCGATGCGGACCGCGTTGCCCATCGAGGGCACCGAGCCCCACAGGACCGGCCCGATGCCGGGCTCCTCGCAGGCCTCGACGACGGCCGCGCCGGCGCCGTCGCCGGTCAGGACGCAGGTGGTGCGGTCGGTCCAGTCGGTGATCTCGGTCATCTTGTCCGCCCCGATGACCAGGGCCCGGGTGGCGGCGCCGGCCCGGATCGCGTGGTCGGCGGTGGCCAGGGCGTGCGTGAAGCCCGAGCAGACGACGTTGATGTCCATCACCGCGGGGCTGGAGCCCATACCGAGCTTGGCCGCGACGCGGGCGGCCATGTTCGGGGAACGGTCGATCGCGGTGGAGGTGGCGACGAGGACGAGGTCGATGTCGTCCGGGGTCAGACCGGCGCTCGCGAGGGCCTTGCCCGCGGCCTGGTAGGCCAGCTCGTCGACCGGCTCGTCGGGTCCGGCCATGTGCCGGGTCTTGATTCCGACGCGGGAGCGGATCCACTCGTCGTTGGTGTCCACCATGGCGGCGAGGTCCTCATTGGTGAGCACCTTCGAGGGCTGGTAGTGCCCTAGCGCCACCACGCGTGAACCGGTCATGGGCGGGGTCCCCCCTTGTAAGGCAGTCAGGTTTTACCAGCTTTGCCTGCTACTGATGGGTACACGGGCGCGTGACCCGACAGGATTCAGTGCCCGGAATTTGGAGCTTCCCGAGGGTCCTCCAGCCCGGGAAGGTGCCCGGGGCGGATCCGGGAGAATGGGTGGTCCAGGCGTCGAACAAGCCGGTCGAACGACAGAACAGGTGGACTGATCACATGGGAAGGGTCACCGAACGCCGTCGCGTCGTCCGGATCCGGGGCGGTGTCGCAGGGACCCGGGCGGACACCCTGGTGGCCGAAGAGCCCCTGGAGATACGGCTGAACGGCAAGCCCCTGGCCATCACGATGCGCACCCCGGGTGACGATTTCGCGCTGGCGGTGGGTTTCCTGGCCAGCGAGGGCGTGCTCGCCTCGGCGTCGGACGTCCGGGCCGTGACCTACTGCGAGGGCGCCGCCGAGGACGGAACGAACACCTACAACGTGGTGAACGTGCAGCTCGCCGCAGGAGTTCCGGTGCCCGACATCACACTGGAGCGGAACGTCTACACCACCTCCTCCTGCGGCCTGTGCGGGAAGGCCAGCCTGGACGCGGTGCGCACCGCGACCCGGTTCCCCGGGCTCGCGGACGATCCCGTACGGGTGGGCGCGCGGGTGCTCGGGGAGCTGCCGGACCGGCTGCGCGCGCAGCAGAAGGTCTTCGAGCGCACGGGCGCCCTGCACGGCGCCGGGCTGTTCTCGGCGGGGGGCGAGCTGATCGACGTACGGGAGGACGTGGGCCGGCACAACGCGGTGGACAAGATCGTCGGCCGGGCCCTGCTAGCCGGGCGGCTGCCGCTGGCGGGCTCGGTCCTGCTGGTGTCGGGGCGGGCCTCTTTCGAACTGGCGCAGAAGGCCGTGATGGCGGGCATTCCCGTGCTGGCGGCCGTGTCCGCTCCGTCCTCGCTCGCGGTGGACCTGGCGCTGGAGTCGGGGCTGACGCTGGTCGGGTTCCTGCGGGACGGGGACATGAACATCTACGCGGGCGAGGAGCGGATCGACCTGACGGCGTGAGCCGCGGGCACCAGCGGGGGGACGGCGGGGCGGCGGGGGCCGTCGCGCGGCCCCCGCCCCTGTCCCCTGACCCCTACGGGCTACTTGTCGGCCAGGTGCCCCGCGCCGGTGTGCCCGGTGCCCACCGGGGCCTCGACGGTCTGGCTGTACGGGTTGTCCTTGGACGCGGGCTCGACCTTCTTCGCGGCCACGTGCGGGGTGCCCGCCGGGGCCTCGACGGTGCGGCTGTGGGAGGCGCCGTCCTTGGCGGCGGCGTTGGCCTTGCCGGTGCCGCTGCCGTTGTCCGCGGCGTTGGCGGCTCCGCCGAGGGCGAGCGTGGCGAGCAGGGCGGCGGCGGAGACGGCGGCGACGCGCTGGTTGAGCTTCATGAGGGGCTCCCTGGTGGTTCGGGGGTTCTTGCTGACACCCAGAACCTAGAAGAACCGGACATTTCCTCGCTCTAACGCTTTCCGTCCCCGAACCCCCTGCGCCCTTACTCCGCCCCGATCACCGCTTGCGGCGGCCGCGGCGGGAAGCGGGCTCGGCCGGCTTCGGGTCCGGCGGAGCGATGCGGTGGAGGTCGAGGGTCGCCGGGAGCGGGGTGGCGCCGGGGCCGCCCGCTTCGGCCCAGGCGATGATCTCGTCGGTGGCGGTGTCGTCCAGGGCCCAGCCGAACCACACCGCGCGGGCGCCCCTGCGGCGGGCCTCGGTGGTGGGCTGGACCACGATGACATTGGCCTGCGCGCAGGGCCCGAGGCAGTCGGTCGTACGGACGGCCAGCCGCCCGTCGGAGGCCGCCGCGGCCTCGCGCAGCCGGGCCAGCTGCCCCTCGTGGTCGGTGCCGGGGTTCTTGCGGGGGTCGCCGCAGCAGCAGCCCCGGCAGACCACCAGGGTGCAGGGGCGCGGGGCGTGGGCGGAGAGCGGGCGTATCCAGGTCACCGCCGCACGTTACCGGGCGTGCGGGGCCGGGTGTTGAGGGGTGCGCGAGACCTCCGCCACATGCCCGGCGGCGCGTTGGGGCAGCTCCGCGGCCTGTGCGGCCTGTGCGGCCGGCGTGTCCTGCTGGGCGGGCGCGGTCTGCGGGGCGGGCTCGTCCCGCGGGGTGTGCGGGGCCTGCGGGTCGCGCGCGCGGCGGCGGGCCAGTACCGCACAGACCATCAGCTGCATCTGGTGGAAGAGCATCAGCGGCAGCACGGCGAGGCTCGCCTGGGCTCCGAACAGCACGCTCGCCATGGGCAGTCCGGCGGCGAGGCTCTTCTTCGACCCCGCGAACTGGATGGCGATCCGGTCCTCGCGGGTGAACCCGAGGCGCTCGGCCCCGTACCAGGTGGCCGCCAGCATCACGGCGAGGAGAACCGCCTCCACGGCCATCAGCCCGCCGAGGCGCGGGAGGCTGACCTGGTGCCAGATCCCCGCGACCATGCCGGCGCTGAAGGCGGTGTAGACGACGAGCAGGATCGAGCCGCGGTCGACGTAGCCGAGGACCCTCTTGTTGCGGACGAGGAAGCCGCCGGCCCAGGGGCGCAGGGCCTGGCCGAGCAGGAACGGCAGGAGCAGCTGCAGGACGATCTTCATCAGCGAGTCGAGGGAGAAGCCGCCCGCGCTGTTGCCGAGCAGGGCGGCCGCGAGGACCGGGGTCAGGAAGATGCCGATCAGGCTGGAGAAGGAGCCAGCGCAGATCGCGGCCGGGACGTTGCCGCGGGCGATCGAGGTGAAGGCGATGGAGGACTGGATGGTCGAGGGGACCAGGCAGAGGAAGAGCAGGCCGCTGTAGAGGGGCGGCGTGAGGATGCCGGGGACCAGGGCGTGCGCGGCGAGGCCCAGGAGCGGGAAGAGCACGAACGTGGAGGCGAGGACGGTGAGGTGGAGCCGCCAGTGGCGCATGCCGTCGAGGGCCTCGCGGGTGGAGAGCCGGGCGCCGTAGAGGAAGAAGAGCAGGGCCACCGCCGCGGTGGAGGCGGCCTCGGCCACGGAGGCGCCCGCGCCGCGGGCGGGCAGCAGGGCGGCGAGGCCGACGGTGGCGAGCAGGCCCATGATGAACGGGTCCACGGGAAGCCAGGCGGGCAGGTGCGGGCGGCGGCGCATGCGGATGCTCACTTGCTGAGGTCGGCGGGGGGGCGGCGGCGGCATCGGGGCCGCGGGGACGGCGGAAGACGGAGTCCCTCCCATCTTCGAGGGTCGGGCGGTGATCGGGAAACCCGCACACCCCTCTCACTGTCATCACGGAACGTGATGAGCGGGCGTAGGGTGGTCCGCATGTACGACCCCGTTCAGCTGCGCACCTTCCTCACCGTCGCCCAGACGCTGAGCTTCACGCAGGCCGCCGCCCGGCTCGGCGTGCGCCAGTCCACGGTCAGCCAGCACGTGCGCCGTCTGGAGGAGACCACCGGCCGGCCCCTCTTCCTGCGGGACACGCACAGCGTGGAACTCACCGAGGACGGCGAGGCGCTGCTCGGCTTCGCCCGCTCGATCCTGGAGGCGCACGAGCGCGCGGCGGCCTTCTTCGCCGGGACCCGGATCCGGGGCCGGCTGCGCTTCGGCGCCTCCGAGGACTTCGTGCTGACCCGGCTGCCGGAGATCCTGGAGGGCTTCCGGCACGAGCACCCCGAGGTGGAGCTGGAGCTGTCCGTGGAACTGTCGGGAACCCTGCACGAGCGGCTGGACGCGGGGCGGCTGGACCTCGTACTCGCCAAACGGCGCGGGGAGGGTGACGAGCGGGGCCGGCTGGTGTGGCGGGACCGGATGGTGTGGATCGGGGCGGAGGGGCTGCGGGTGGACCCGGACCGGCCGGTCCCGCTGATCGTCTTCCCGCCGCCGGGCATCACGCGGGCGCGGGCGCTGGACGTGCTGCAGGCGGACGGGCGGCCGTGGCGGATCGCCTGTACGAGCGGCAGCCTGAGCGGTCTGATCGCGGCAGCCCGCGCCGGGCTGGGCGTGATGGCCCACACCCGGGGCCTGATCCCGCCGGGGCTGGTGCGCGTGGCCGGCCTCCCGGACCTCGGTACGGTGGAGTTCGCGCTCCTTCGCGGCCCCCGCGGCTCCGCCGCCGCCGAGGCCCTGGCCGCGGCCATCCTCTCGGGCGCGGACCGGCTGACACGGGCGGCGTAGCGGGGCGGCGCGCCCCGGAGCCGCGGGTGCCGGCTCAGGCCCCTCGGGTCCGGCGGGTGAGTCGCCACCTTCCGGTGGAATGGATCCACCGGGCAGGGGAGTTGGGGATGAGCGCACGGGCGGCCGGGTGTTCGGGCGGTCGCCGTCGGGCTTCATCGGGAGGTTGTGCCATGTCCTCGCTGCGCCTCGGCGTGTCCCTGCAGCCGCGCTGGCCGGCCGACGACGGGCGTGCCGTCCTGCGTACCGCGCTCCGCGCCGAGGAGCTGGGCTTCGATCACGTCGCGGTCGGGAACCGGCTCCTGGAGAGCGGCTTCGGCCTCGACACCGACCCACTGGTGCTGCTGTCGGCCGTCGTGGGCTCCACCAGCCGCCTGCGGCTGCTGACTTCGGTGGTGGTCGCGCCCTACACCCCGGCGCTGGTGCTCGCCAACCAGGCGGCCACCCTCGACTTCGTGTCCGGCGGCCGCCTGATCCTGGGAGTCGGCACCGGCTGGAACCCGGAGGAGTTCGACGCCGTCGGGATCCCCGCCCGCGAGCGCGGCGCACGCACCGACGACCATCTCGCGGCGGCCCGGGCCCTGTGGTCGCGCCGGCCCGCCGATTTCGACGGTCCGTTCACGACGCTGCGCGCCGCACGCCTGGGCACGGCGCCGGTCACCCCCGGGGGCCCGCCCGTGTGGGTGGGCGGCAGCAGCGACGCCGCCCTGCGCCGTGCGCTGAGGTACGGCGACGGCTGGTACGGCGCCGGAGCCGATGCGGCTGAGGTCACCGGCGTGCGGCGCCGGCTGCGCGCCCTCGCGACCGGATCGCAGGACGCCGACCGGCTGGTCCTCGCCTCGGCGGTGTTCCTCACCCCGCCCGGGATCCCCGCGGTCGTGGCGCCCCCGGGGCGGCCCCTCGGCAGCGCCGCACCCACCGCGGCGAGCGTCGTGGACGACCTGGGGCGGCTGGCCGGGGCCGGGCTCACCGTCTGCACGCTGTGGCTGCCCGTCGCGGCCGGGCACCTCGGCGCGGCGATGGAGTGGTTCGCGGCCGAGGTCGCGCGTCAACTCCCCTGACCTGGGAACCCGAAGGCCCGCCGGGGCGAATGCGCTGCCGTTCGCGGCGTCCTGCGTCTAGGGTCTGCGTACGCCAACCGGTCGCGGTGCGGCGGGAATTCGTACGGAACGCAGAGAACGAACAGAACGGGCAGGGGGACGCACGTGAAGATCGCGGTACTGGGGACGGGCGAGGTCGGGCAGCGGCTGGCGGGCAAGCTGGTCGAGGTCGGGCACGAGGTCACCATGGGGTCCCGGACGGCGGACAACGCCGAAGCCGCGCGGTGGGCCGCGCGGACGGGGGGCCGTCACGGGACCTTCGCCGATGCCGCCGCCGGCGCCGAACTCGTCGTCAACGCGACCGGCGGGCTGGTCTCGCTCGCCGTGCTGGAGGCCGCCGGGGCCGGCCATCTGCGGGGGAAGACCGTCGTGGACGTGTCCAACGGGCTGGACTTCTCGGAGGGGTTTCCGCCCAAGGTGGTCACCCCGGACGGCCACAGCATCGCCGAGCAGCTCCAGAAGGCCTTCCCCGAGGCGCGGATCGTCAAGACGCTCAACACCATGAACAACGCGGTGATGGTCGAGCCGAGCCGGGTGCCGGGCCACCACACGGTGTTCGTGAGCGGCGACGACGACGCCGCCAAGGCCGAGACCACCGCGCTGCTGCGCTCCTTCGGCTGGGCGCCCGAACAGATCACCGATCTCGGCGACCTGTCGAGCGCCCGCGCCACCGAGGCCCTGATGGCGCTCTGGCTGCGGCTCTACGGGGTGCTCGGCCCGGTGGACTTCAACCTCTCCGTGGTCACGGCCGAGGGAGTGTCCTGATACGCACCGCTGGGGAGGTCTTGTGGAGGTCTTCCCTCCGTGATCACTGGCGGGGAGGCGTGGGATAGCGTCGCCGCGCCGTACGGAGAGGAGCGGGCCTTGCACGAGATCACCGTCCCGCCGGTCGTGACGGGCTCACCCGTCGGCGGTCTGGCCGATGCCGTCTTCCAGCACGCCCTCGAGGACCCCGGCCGGGTCGTGCTCGGCCGGAAGTCGGACGGGGTCTGGGGGGACGTGACCTCCGGCGAGCTGGCCTCCGAGGTGCTCGGGCTCGCCAAGGGGCTGCTGGCGCAGGGCATCCGCTTCGGGGACCGGGTCGCGATCATGTCCCGTACCCGGTACGAGTGGACGCTCTTCGACTTCGCCCTGTGGGCGATCGGCGCCCAGCCCGTCCCCGTCTACCCCTCGTCCTCCGCCGAGCAGGTGCACTGGATCCTGTACGACTCCGGGTGCACGGCCTGCGTGGTGGAGAACGAGGACCAGGCCATGACCGTCGGATCGGTGATCGAGCGGCTGCCGGTGCTGCGCCGGCTGTGGCAGCTGGACGCGGGGGCCGTGGACGGGCTCGTGCGGGACGGGCTCCAGGTCGCCGAGGACGTCGTGCACCGCCACCGGAGCGCGGTGACGCCCGATGCGACGGCCACCGTCATCTACACCTCGGGGACCACCGGACGCCCCAAGGGCTGTGTGCTGACCCACGGCAACTTCATGTTCGAGGCCGACACGATGGTGACCCGCTGGGAGTCCGTCTTCCGGGCCGGGCCCGGTGAACGGCCCTCCACCCTGCTGTTCCTGCCGCTCGCCCACGTCTTCGGACGGATGGTGGAGGTGGCGGCCGTCCGCGCCCGGGTGAAGCTCGGGCACCAGCCGGTGCTTGCGGCGGCCGAACTGCTGCCGGACCTCGCCGCGTTCCGTCCGACCTTCGTGCTGGGGGTGCCGTACGTCTTCGAGAAGGTCTTCGCCGCCGCCCGCCGCAAGGCCGAGGCCGAGGGCCGGACGGGGCCCTTCGACCGGGCGGTGGAAACGGCCGTACGGTACGCGGAGGCGCGCGAGCAGAAGGCGTTCGGCGCCGGGCCCGGGCCCTCGGCGAAGCTGCGCATGGAGCACCAGCTCTTCGAGAAGCTGGTGTACGGGAAGGTCCGCGAGGCGCTGGGCGGCCGGGTGCGGCACGCCATGTCGGGCGGTTCCGCGATGTCGCGCCGGCTGGGGCTGTTCTTCGAGGGCGCCGGGGTCACGGTCTTCGAGGGCTACGGGCTGACGGAGTCCTGCGCGGCGGCCACCGCGAACCCTCCCGGGGCCGTGAAGTACGGCACCGTCGGGCGGCCGATCCCCGGCGGCACGGTGCACATCGCCGAGGACGGGGAGATCTGGCTCCGCGGCGCCCACGTCTTCTCCGGGTACCTCAACGATCCGCCCGCCACCGAGACCGTGCTGCGGGACGGCTGGCTGGCGACGGGGGACCTGGGGCGGCTCGACGCGGACGGGTACCTCACGATCACGGGGCGCAAGAAGGAGATCCTGGTGACCTCCAACGGCAAGAGCGTCGCGCCGACCGCCCTGGAGGAGCGGGTCCGCTCGCATCCGCTCGTCTCGCAGTGCGTCCTGGTGGGCAACGACCGGCCGTACATCGCGGCCCTGCTCACCCTGGACATGGAGGGCGTCGCGCACTGGCTGGCGATGCGCGGCCGCCCCCGGCTGACGGAGGCGGAGCTGGTACTGGACCCCGATCTGGCGGCGGAGGTCCGCCGGTCGGTGGTGGCGGCCAACACCCTGGTGTCCCAGGCCGAGTCGATCCGTACGTTCCGCATCCTGGGCGAGCAGTTCACCGAGGAACGGGGGCTGCTCACGCCCTCGCTGAAGCTGAAGCGGCGGGCCATAGAGAAGGCCTACGCCAAGGAGGTGGCGGCCCTCTACCAGTCCTGACGGGCTCCGCCGGCACGGTGGGGCACCCTCACCCCATCGGTCCGAACCGTTACCTGACGGGGCGTCACTTTACTTGTCGTTGATATTGACGATGCGTCAGGTCGCGCACAGAATGCGGGGATTCCGACCGGAGGGGATCCACACATGTTGCGACCGATCCGCACCCTGGCCGCCGCGGCAGCGGCGCTCGCGCTCGTCTCCGCCTGCAACTCCGCCTCCAACAGCGCCTCCACCGACAAGCCGGGAGCCGCCGGCAACTCCCGCGGGGTGACCGCCGATTCGATCAAGGTCGGCGGACTCGTGTCGATGACCAGCGCCAGCGGCTACAGCAAGAAGGCCACCGACCTCGGGGCGAAGGCCCGCTACGCGAGAGCCAACGCCGAGGGCGGGATCAACGGCCGCAAGATCGACTACATCGGCGCCGAGGACGACGGGCAGGACCCCGCCAAGAACCTGGCCGCGGCCCGCAAACTCGTCCAGCAGGACAAGGTGTTCGCGGTCTCCCCCATGAGCTCGGTCACCTTCACCGGCGCCGACTTCCTGGAGCAGGAGAAGGTGCCCACCTTCGGCTGGGGCACCCTCCCCTCCTTCTGCGGCCCCAAGTACATCTACGGGTTCAACGGCTGTCTCGTCCCCACTCCGGGCGGCACCATCAACCAGACCTGGCCCGAGGGCATCGGCCAGGTCCTCGGCGGGGCCGCGGGCAAGTCCGTCGCGATCATCGCCAACGACAGCGACGCCGGGAAGTTCGGTGTGCGCACCTTCCAGCAGGGCTTCGCCAGCGCCGGGTTCAAGGTCGCCTACGCCAAGGCCTCGGTGCCCGGCACCGCCGTGCCGAGCGACTGGTCGGCGTACGTCAAGGAGATCCTGCAGAGCAACGACGGCAAGGCCCCGGACGCGGTGGTCTCCGTCATGCAGACCCCCAACAACATCGGGCTGTTCACGGCGCTCAAGCGCAGCGGGTACAAGGGACTGCTCTCCGACCCGACCGACTACGACCCGGGTCTGCTCGCCAAGGACGCCACCAAGCAGGCCCTCGACGGCGTGCACGTGCTGCTGCAGTTCGAGCCGTTCGAGTCGACGAACCCGAAGATGGCCCAGTTCAAGGCCGACATCAAGGCCGCGTCGGGCGGGCTGGACGTACCGCTCAACATGCACATGCTGACCGGGTACATGTCGGCCGACCTGTTCGTGTCGATCGCGCAGAAGGCCGGCAAGGACCTGACCGTCGAATCCTTCCAGGCCGCCGCACAGGGCTTCTCCGACACCGACACCCTCGTCGGCAACCGCGCGGAGCCCAAGGGCCAGAAGGACAGCTTCGGCTGCGGAGCGCTCGTCCAGCTGAAGAACGGCGCGTACGAGGTCTCCGTACCGTTCAAGTGCTACGAGCCCATCCCCTTCAAGTAGGGGTAAGGGAAACGGAATGGGAGATCTGCTCGCCTTCGTCCTGAGCGGTCTGGTGTCCGGCGCCCTGTACGCACTGCTCGCCACCGGGCTGGTGCTGTCGTACTCGGCGTCCGGGCTGTTCAACTTCGCGCACGGGGCCACCGCCTACCTCTGCGCGCTCACCTTCTACGAACTGCACTCCGGGCTCGGCTGGCCGGCCGTCCCGGCGGCGCTGCTGGTGGTCCTCGTCCTGGCCCCCGGGCTCGGGTGGGCGCTGGACCGGCTGATGTTCCGGCGGCTCGCCCAGGTCGGCGAGACGGCACAGATCGTGGCCACCATCGGACTGCTGGTGGCCCTGCCGGCGGCCGGACTGTGGACGGTGGAACTCCTGACCGGCGCGGGGGCGCCGCTCAAGCCCGCGGAGAACCAGTTCGGGCTGCCGGGGGTGGGGCCGAGCCCCGCGAAGTCCTGGCAGCTCACCACCGACGTGGGCATCGACTCCGACCAGCTGATCACCTGGGTGGCCACGGCGGTGGTGGCGGTCGCGCTGTGGGTGCTGATGCGGCACACCCGCCTCGGGCTGCGGCTGCGGGCCGCCGTCGACAACCGCTCGCTCACCGAGCTGCGCGGGATCGACGCCGACCGGCTGTCCTCGGTGGCGTGGATGATCGCCTCGGGCCTGGCCGGACTGGCGGGGGTGCTCGCGACCCCGCTGCTGGGGCTGTCGGCGCACGACTTCACCCTGTTCCTCTTCGTGTCGGCCACGGCGGCCGTCATCGGACGGTTCGCCTCCGTCCCGCTCGCCTTCGCGGGCGGACTGGGGCTCGGAGTGCTGCAGAACCTGGTCGTCGGCTACGCGTCCTTCGCGGACTCCATCACCGGCTTCAGGACGGCCGTGCCCTTCCTCATCCTGTTCGGGGGACTCCTCGTCCTCACCCGGCGGGCCCGGGCCGCCGGGACCGCCGCCGTGGACGTGGCCTCGCCGGACCATCTGGCCGGGGCACCGTGGGTGCGGCGGTGGGGGGTGTGGGCCGCGGGCGCGGTCCTGCTCGCGACGGCCTTCTACACCGTGACGACCCCCTTCTGGAGCGGGCTCCTCGCCCAGGGGCTCGCGCTGGCCCTGGTGTTCATGTCCTTCACCGTGGTCACCGGGCTCGGCGCGATGGTGTCCCTGGCCCAGGGCACCTTCGTCACCGGGGCCGCGCTGGTCGCGGGACTGCTGATGAGCCGCGGGTGGCCCTTCGTCGCGGCACTGGCCGTCGGCACGTGCGTGGCCGCCCTGCTGGGGGCCCTGGTCGCCCTGCCCGCACTGCGGCTGGGCGGGCGCTCCCTGGCGCTGGCGACGCTGGCCCTGGCCTTCCTGGCGGACCAGGTGCTCTTCCAGATGCGGTGGCTGCGCAACGGGGACTCCGGCTGGTCGGTCCCGCGCCCCGTCATCGGGCCGGTGGACCTCTCCGACGACCGGGCGCTGGGGGTGGCGCTGGTCCTCCTGGTCGCGGCCGTCGCCGCCGGGCTGAGCGCGCTGCGCGGCTCCCCCTCGGGCCGGGCGATGCTCGCCGTACGGTCGGCTCCCGCGGCCGCGATGGCCTCCGGGGTGTCCGTGCTGCGCACGAAGCTGCTCCTGTTCACCCTGTCGGCGGGGCTGGCCGGATTCGGGGGCGTGATGTACGCCTCGTACAACACCCGCATCACCGCTACGGACTTCACGGCGATGACCGGGCTGGTGTGGCTGGCGGTGGTGGTCGCGGCGGGCGTGCGCAGGCCGCAGTACGCGGTGGTGGCGGGGCTGGTCTTCGCCGTCGCTCCGCGGGTGATGGCGGACTACGTGACGGAGTCGGCGCACCTGCCGGTGATCCTGTTCGGCCTGGCGGGGTTGGCCCTGGCCAACGATCCCGACGGGTATTGCGCGGCGGTGCCGGTACGGCTGGCCCGCCGCCGAGCCAAGGCCCGGCCCGCGGCCGGCTCCCCGGCCGGGGCCGTGCCCGTGGCCCGGGGTGTCGCCGAGGCCGGGGCCGGGGCCAGGACCGGAGCCGGCGTCTCGGCCGGTCCCGAGGCCAGTGCTGGGGCCGGGGCCATGCCCGTGGCCCGGGGTGTCGCCGAGGCCGGGGCCGGGACCGGAGCCGGCGTCTCGGCCGGTCCCGAGGCAAGCCCCGGGGCCATCGCCGGGGCCGGGCCCGAAGGCGTGCCCGCGGCTCGGGGTGTCGCCGAGGTTGGGGGCGGGGCCGCCGTTCCTGCTGCTCGGGGCAGTGGCGGAACCGGGGTGGGCCCTGCGGGGCTTTCCCCCACCCCGCCCCTTCCCGAAACCGGGGCTGCGCCCCGGACCCCGTTCCGGGTGCTGCGCGCCCGGCGCGCACAAACGCCGCGCGGCGGCAAGCCGGCCCCGTCGGTGCTCGAGGCGTGGGGGTCCGGGGGCGGGGCCCCCGAAGCCGTCGGGGCGGAGCCCCGGGCCGGGGGGCCGGGGGCAGCGCCCCCGGTTTCGGGAAGGGGCGGGGTGGGGGAAGGCCCCGCAGGGCAACCGTCCGCAGCCCGGCCCGCTCCGGACCGGCCCGCCCGGGACCGGACCGCCCCGGAACCTTCCGCGGAGGCACCCGCCCTGGAGCTGCGCGGTGTCACCGCCGGGTACGACGGGGGGCTCGTGCTGCACGGGGTGGACCTTGCCGTGCGGCGCGGCGAGATCCTCGCCGTGCTCGGGCCCAACGGGGCCGGGAAGAGCACCGCCTGCCGGGTGGCGGCCGGGGCGCTGCCGCTCAGCGGCGGGGCCGTGTTCGTCGGCGGGCGGGACGCCACGCGTGACGGCGCCGTGGGCCGCTCCCGGGGAGGGGTGCTGATCGCACCCGAGGGCCGGGGGATCTTTCCCTCGCTCAGCATCGAGGAGAATCTGGCTCTGTACCTGAGGGGGGCGGACGAACGCGACGCCGTCTACGACCGGTTCCCCCGGCTCCGCGAGCGCCGCACCGTCCCCGCCGGGTCGTTGTCCGGCGGGGAGCAGCAAATGCTGGCGCTCGCACCGCTGTTGCAGCGGCCCCCCGGGGTGCTGATCGCGGACGAGCCCTCCCTCGGGCTCGCCCCGCGCGTGGTGGACGAGGTGTACGGGCTGCTCATGGAGCTCCGCGCCGCCGGGACCGCGCTGCTGCTCGTGGAGGAGAAGGCGGCCGAGATCCTCGGGATCGCCGACACCGTCGCCTACCTCACGCAGGGCCGGGTCTCCTGGTGCGGCCCGCGCTCCGAGGTGGAGGCGGACCGGCTCACCGAGGCCTACCTGGGGATGGCGACATGAGCAGCACGGGCGAAGCCCCGTCCGCGGGCCCGTACGTACTGGAGGCGCGCGGCATCAGCGTCCGGTTCGGCGGGGTCCGGGCGCTGACGGGCGTGGACCTCGGGATCCGGGCCGGCGAGGTGTGCGGGCTGATCGGGCCGAACGGGGCCGGGAAGACCACCCTGTTCGACGTGCTGTCCGGGATCCGGCGGCCCGACCAGGGCCGGATGCTGCTCGACGGGGTGGACGTCACCCGGCGCTCCCCCGTCTGGCGGGCCCGCCGCGGCATGCGCCGGACCTTCCAGCGCCAGCAGTTGTTCGGGCAGCTCAGCGTGGCCGACAACGTCCTCGTCGCGCAGGAGTGGCGGGGCGGGGGCGGCGGTTTCGCCGCCGATCTGGTCGCCTCGCCCTCCCGGCGCCGCCGGGAGCGCGAGCGCCGGGAGCGGGCCGCGCGGGTGCTGGCCGACTGCGGCATCGGCGCGCTCGGGGACGCGTACGCCGGCGGTCTGCCGGTGGGCCGGGCCCGGATGGTCGAGCTGGCCCGCGCCGTGGCCGATCCGCCCCGGGTGCTGCTCCTGGACGAACCCGCGTCGGGCATGTCCGCGCCCGAACGCGAGCAGCTGGCGGCGGTCGTGCGCCGGCTCGCCGGGGAGGAGGGCTGCGCGGTGCTGCTGGTCGAGCACAACGTCGCCTTCGTGATGGACCTGTGCACCCGGGTGGTCGTCCTGGACCTGGGCACCGTGCTCGCCGAGGGCACGGCCGCGGAGGTACGGGCCGACCCGCTGGTCCGTGAGGCGTACCTGGGGGCGTAGGCGCACCCGGGCGCGGGCGTACCTGGGGGCCCAGTCGCACCCAGTCGCACCCAGTCGCACCCGGGGGCGCCGTCGCGCCGAGCGCCTGTTCCCGCCGTACGGATTTCACCCGTCCGGCGGGAATAGGCCACGCCGGGGGCCGGTTGTCGCCGGTCGTACGGGCCCGCGCGCCGGTGTCCGTACGGCAGCCCGTCAGCACCCGCACCAGCGACGACCAGAGGGAACGACCCACGTGAACCAGGTCCCCGGCATCAAGCTCAACAACGGCACGCTCATGCCCCAGCTCGGCTACGGCGTCTGGCAGGTTCCGGACGCCGAGGCGGAACAGGCCGTCCGGACCGCGCTGGAGGCGGGCTACCGCAGCATCGACACGGCCGCCATCTACGGCAACGAGGAGGGCACCGGCAAGGCCATCGCCTCCGCCGGGGTGCCGCGCGAGGAGCTCTTCGTCACCACCAAGCTGTGGAACGGGAAGTCGGAGACCTGGGGCCGGGACAACGTGCTGCGCGAGTTCGACGCCTCGCTCGCCAAGCTGGGCCTCGACGAGATCGACCTGTACCTGATCCACTGGCCGCGCCCGATGCGCGACGACTTCCTCGCCATCTGGAAGACCTTCGAGGAGATCGCCGCGAGCGGCCGCGCCAAGGCCGTCGGCGTGTCCAACTTCCGCCCCGCCGACCTGGAACGGCTCGGCGCCGAGAGCTCCCTGGTCCCGGCCGTGAACCAGATCGAGCTCCACCCGCTGCTCCCCCAGGCCGAGCTGCGCGCCCTGCACGCGCGCCTGGGCATCGTCACCGAGGCCTGGTCCCCGCTCGGCCAGGGCAAGGACCTGCTCACCCTGCCCGCCGTCACCGCGATCGCGGCCAAGCACGGCCGCTCGGCGGCGCAGGTGGTGCTGCGCTGGCACCTCCAGCTGGGCAACGTGGTGATCCCGAAGTCCGTGACCCCGGCGCGGATCCGGGAGAACCTGGACGTCTTCGGCTTCGAGCTGGACGCCGAGGACGTGGCCGCGCTGGACGCGCTCGGTGCGGACGGTGCGGGCCGCCGGATCGGTCCCGACCCGGCCGAGTTCGACTTCTGATCCGCCGGTGAGCGAACCGGTGAGCGGGACGAAGGCACCCGAGGGCGTCCACCGGATCCGCAATGCCGCCAGCGGGCTGCTGCTCCAGGTGGAGCGCGGCAACCGGGTCCGGGTCGGGCCGGACGGCGAGCCGGCCGCGGCCCGGCTGTGGGAGATCGCTCCGGTGCACAGCGGCGGCGGGATCTTCCACCTGGTCAGCGTCCACAACGGCAAGCGGCTCGACGTCGCGAACGCCTCGACCGAGAGCGGCACCCGGGTCCAGGTCTGGAAGGCGAACGCCTTCGGGGCGCAGGAGTGGGTCGTGGAGGAGCACCTCGACGACCCCGGTGTGGTCTCGCTGATCGCCGCCATCAGCGGTCTGCCGCTGGAGGCGGACGCGGAGGGCCAGGCCCGGCAGTGCGAGGACACCGACTCCCCGGCGCAGTGGTGGCGCCTGGAGCCCGCCTGACGGACGGCGGGGCGGGCCGGGTCGGGCGGGCCGGGGGCGGGGGCTGCGGGCAGTCGCCCGCAGCCCCCGCCCCGCCCGTCAGGCCCGTACGAAGCCGTGCAGCCGGTACGTCGGCTCCGCGCGCGGGGTGTCCGGTCCGGGCAGGAGTTCCAGCGCGTCCGCGAGCTCGCGCGGGGTGATCCCGCGCGGGTGGACCCGGGAGGCGTAGCGCCCGGCGAGCAGTGCGGCGGCGGCCCCGCGCGGGGTGCGGCCCTGGCCGTGGCCGGTGAAGAGGGCTTCGCCGCAGGGGTGCAGGCCCACGGCGGCCGCATGGCCGGTGACGGCCTCGGCGGAGTCGGCGGGGGTCGTGGTGAGGTGCTCGGCGAGCACCGCGTCGATGTCGCTGCCCACGTCGTGGGCGGCGTCCTTGTCGACGGTGGTGACGAACACCCCGCCGGGCCGCAGCACCCGCCCCGCCTCGGCGATCACGGCGGCCACCAGGCCCGGTGAGCGCAGCAGGTGCAGCAGCCAGACCGCGCCGACCGCGTCGAGCGAGCCCGTGCGGAACGGGAGCCGGGTCCCGGAGGCGAGGACCACCGGGATCCCCCGGGAGCGCGCCTTGGCGGCCATCCCGTACGAGGTGTCCGCGCCGAGCACGCGCAGTCCCGGGCGGCCGGCGGCGATGCGGGTGGTGACGAGTCCCGTGCCGCAGCCGAGGTCGAGCAGGGTGACGGTGTCCGGCGGGAGCAGGCCGAGGACCGCCGCGGCGGCGGCCTCGGCGCGCGGGACCCCGCCGCGGGTGGCGTCGTAGGCCTCGGCTTCGGCGTCGTAGTCGAGGAGCGGTCGCGGCGTGGGCATCAGGTGGGTGCTTCCGGTGTTCAGGCGGCGCCGTGGGCGGGAGCCAGGGATTCGACGCGCTCGGCGAGGGCGAAGTCGGCGTCGGTGACGGCGTCTCCGGCGTCGTGCGTGTTCACGGAGAGGCGGACGGTGTTGTAGCCGAGGGTGAGATCGGAGTGGTGGTTCAACTCATCCTGCACGCTGGCGATGTGGCCGACCAGCGCGCTCGCCGCGAAGTGGCTGCCCAGCCGGTAGGTCCGGATGATCCGGTCGTCCTCGAAGGCCCAGCCGGGGAGCTCCCGCAGCCGGTCCTCGATCTCCTTCTGCGAAAGCGGCTCTCTCGACATCCACAGGCTCCTTCCCCGAACACGACGTACACGACGTACACGACGTACGCGACGCGTACGACGTGCAGGACGTGTACGACGTACGCGACGGCCCGATTGGCCTGACGTGGAGTCAAGGTTCCCACAGCCCGGGGCGGAGGGAAGGTTTCGCGCCATAGTGCGTGCGGGTACTTCCGTGCCTTCCGTGACCATCGCGCCGCCCCTATGCTCCTGCGCCGGACGTGACTGTTACCGCCGGTAATGCCGGTGACACCGCCGGGTGCCGACGACAGCGAGGGAGCATCACCGTGACGCGCACAGGAAACTCCAGGCGCACCTTCATCGCGGGGGCCGCCGCCACCGCGGGCGCGTTGTCGACCGCCGGGATCCTCCCGGCCACGGCCGAGGCCGCCACCGGCCCCACCGCGCCGGCGGCCCCCGCGGGACCCGCCGCGGCCGGGCAGGCGCGCCGGGTGGCCGTCCTCGGCGGCGGGGTCGCGGGCCTGACCGCCGCGCACGAACTGGCCGAACGCGGCTACGCCGTCACCGTGTACGAGCGCCGGGCCCTCGGCGGCAAGGCCCGCAGCATGGACGTCCCCGGCAGCGCCCGGGGCGGCCGCCGCCCGCTCCCCGCCGAGCACGGCTTCCGCTTCATCCCGGGGATCTACCACAACCTGCCGGACACGATGCGGCGCATCCCCTTCCCCGGCAACGCCAACGGGGTCTGGGACAACCTGGTCGCCCCGCGCGAGATGATGTTCGCCCGGGCGGCCGGCCGCGAGGACCTGCGCGCGCCCATCCCCTGGCCGGAGCACTCCCCCGCCGAGCTGACCCCCGACGAGCTGCGCCGGGCCCTCACCGGCATCCTCCAGTCGCTGGTCCGCCTCCCGCCGCACGAGACGGCGTACTTCGTCGACCGCGCCCTGGTCTTCCTGACCAGCTGCGACGAGCGGCGCGACGAGCAGTGGGAGCGCACCCCGTGGTGGGAGTTCACCCGGGCCGCCCGGATGTCGAGCGAGTACCAGCGGATCCTCGCCATCGGCGTCACCCGCAACATCGTGGCCACCAAGGCGGAGGAGGCCTCGACCCGCACCGTCGGCACGCTCGGGGAGGCCTTCGTCTTCAACCTGCTGGGCCGCGGCGCCGACGGCCCGCCGGACCGGATCCTGAACCTGCCCACCAACGAGGCGTGGATCGACCCCTGGGAGGCGCATCTGCGCACGCTGGGCGTGGAGTTCAGGATCGGCTGGACGGTGCGCGAGGTCCGGTACGGGGACGGCCGCGTGAGCGGTGTCCTCGTCGAGGATCCGGCCGGAGCCGCGCAGACGGTCACCGCCGACCACTACGTCAGCGCGCTGCCGGTCGAACACGCCCGCCGCACCTGGAGCCCGGCGCTGCGCGCGGCCGACCCGATGCTCGGGCGGTGCGACCTGCTGCGGACGGACTGGATGACCGGCATCCAGTTCTACCTCACCGAGCGCGCACCCCTCGTGCACGGTCACCTCAACTGCATCGACTCACCCTGGTCGTTGACGGCGATCCAGCAGGCCGAGCACTGGCCGGCGCGGGACTTCCCCGCCGACTACGGGGACGGGGCGGCCGTGGACTGCCTGTCGGTGGACATCTCCGAGTGGGACAAGCCCGGGATCCTCTACGGGAAGACGGCCAAGCAGTGCACGCGCGAGGAGGTCGCCCGCGAGGTGTGGGCGCAGTTGAAGGCCTCGCTCAACGACACCGGGAAGACCCTGCTGTCGGACGGGAAGCTGCACTCGTGGTTCCTGGACCCGGGGGTGGACGGGATCGGCACCCCGCATCCGACCAACCAGGACCAGCTGCTGATCCACCCGACCGGCACCTTCCACAACCGGCCGAGCGCCGGCACCCGGATCCCGAACTTCTTCCTCAGCGGGGACTACGTGTCCGTGGACATCGACCTGGCGACGATGGAGGGGGCCAACGCCTCGGCCCGGGCAGCCGTCAACTCCCTGCTCGACAGCGATGGTTCACCGGCCCCGCGCTGCACGGTGCAGAAGCGCTACCGGGCCCCGGAGGTGGAGTCCGCCAAGCGGCACGACCTGTGGCGCTACCGTCTCGGCCTGCGGAACGTGTTCGACGTGGGGTGAACCGGCTGGGCTAACGTCGCGGTATGACGACTGCTGCGCCCTTGACGGTAGGCGCCCTGCTGCGCACGTGGCGGGAGCGGCGCGGACTCAGCCAGCTGGAGCTGGCGGGCCGCGCCGACTCCTCCTCCCGGCACATCAGCTTCGTGGAGACGGGCCGGTCCCGGCCGAGCGAGGAGATGGTGCTGCGGCTCGCGGACCACCTGGACGTCCCGATGCGGGACCGCAACGCCCTCCTGGTGGCGGCGGGTTACGCACCCCGGTACGCCCACACCCCGCTCGGCGACCCCTCGATGGGGGTGCTGCGCGAGGGGCTGGAGCGGCTGATGACCGCCTACGAGCCGTATCCGGCGCTGGTGGTGGACGCGGCGTACGACGTGGTGGCCGCCAACCGGGGCGTCATGATGCTGATGGAGGGGCTGCCGGAGCACCTGCTGGCCGGCCCCCTCAACGCGATGCGGCTGACCCTGCACCCGGAGGGCCTCGCCCCCCGGATCCGCAACCTGCGCGAGTGGCGCGGACACCTGCTGGCCCAGATGGAGCGGCAGATCGCACTGGCCCGTTCGGCGCCGCTGCGCGCGCTGTACGAGGAGGTGTCCGCCTATCCGGCCCCCGCGGGGTCGGGCCCCGCCGTGACGGCCCCCGCGGGGTCGGGCCCCGGCGCGGACGGGCCGTACGAGGACGAGGCATGCGAAGACGGGCCGGCCGAGGCCGTCGCGTACCTCGCGCTGCCCCTGCGGATCGAGCACGACGGACACCTGCTCTCCTTCGTGTCCTCCATCTCCACCTTCAACACCCCCATGGACGTGACGGTCGCCGAGCTGGCCATCGAGACCCTCCTGCCGGCCGACCCGGCGACGGTGAAGTACCTGCGGTCACTGTCGCCCTGAGCCCGCGCGCAGTGCGAGCTGCTGGAGGAGGGCGAAGGAGGCGACGGTGAGCGCCTGCGCCGGGATCCACACCGCCCCGGCGGTGGTGGGCTCGAACCGGACGATGAGGGCGACGAGACTGAGCGCGGCCCAGGCGTAGTTGGATTCGATGACGAGCTTGACGGGGAAGACCGGGGGCCGGCGGCGCGAGGCCAGCAGCCCGACGCCCGCCCCGTAGAGCACCAGGAACACCCCGAGCCCCAGCACCAGCCCCTGTCCGAGGCCGAGCAGCCGGCCGAGGGGGGCGGAGAAGGCGGCGTAGGCGAGCCCGTTGCCGGTGGTGACGACGGAGTCGAGGGCGAGGAACCGGCGCAGCGCGGTCTGCGGGACGGCGGTGCGGGCTACGGCGGTGAGCAGGGTTGCGGACATGGCGGATCAGCCTCCGTCGAGGGTCGATTGCGCTGGTGGGGTGCGGAGTACGGACGACCGGGCCCCGGAGCCGAGTGCGCGGCCCCGGAACCCGATGGCTCCACTGTGCCGCCGGGGTCCGCACGGGTCGATTACCTCCGGGGTAAGGCACGCTCCGGCCCCTCCCGGCCAGGCCCCCGGCCCCACCTTTTTTGAGGCGGACGGAAAGAAAGGTGGGGGGTACTCCTGTTCGGCCACTCACCGGGGGGCTAGGCTTCACGCAGAGCAACCACATCGATCCTTCTCTCTGCTGACGGAGAAACGCCTGGTGCGAGCCGCCGACCGAGCCGAGCTGACCGCGGCCTGGGACCGCGTCGTGGCCTCGGCGGAGCGACACGGCCAGGACCCGGCCCGGGTGCTCTCCGCGGACCGGCTCAGCCACCTGTCCGGGGTCGCGCCGGAGCGCGTCCCCGCGGTGCTGACGGGTACCGCCGCCGAGCTGCCGCTCTGCGCCCGGGTCCACCAGCGCTTCCTGCGGCTGCGCGCCACCCGGCGCGACAAACACGGCAAGGAGTGGTCGCTCGCCGCGATCGCCGAGGACTTCGACGCGCCCGGCGCCTCCCTCGGCCCGCTCAACGCGGGCACGGGACTGCCCCGGCTCGGCCACGCGGCGGGGGTGCAGCGGTTCTTCGGGGTCTACCCCGGATTCCTGCTCGCCGACAGCAAGAGCGCGGTGGAGCGGGCCCTGGCCACCACCGGGCCCGACGGCCGGGCCGACGGCGCCGCGGACGACCTCGAACGCCTCTCGTACCTCACCGGCATCACCCCGCAGGACATCCGGCTCACGCTCGACGGCACACCGCCCCGGCTCCCGCTCAAGGAACAGGTCCGCCGCCGCTTCGAGCACCTGCGCCGCACCCGCCCCCGCGCGGACGGGCAGGCCCACTCCCTCTCCGCCATCGCCGGCTCCTTCGACGCCTCGGGCCAGTCGCTGACCCGCCTCGCCCAGGGCGAGGGACTGCCCAACCTGGCGGCGGCCGCCGGGATCCAGCGCTTCTACGGGGTGGAGAGCGGCTTCTTGCTGGCCCGGGACGCCGAGGCGCTGAGCGCCGCCCTCGCCGGGATCGAGCGGGAACTGGAATCCGCGGAACGGCCCGCCGAGAACCCGATGCTCGCCGTGATGCGGGCGCACGACGTGCGCAGCATCGTGACCCGGGCGGGCCGGCTCTCCCCGGGCGGCTGGAAGGCGCTGGCGGACCACCTGGACGATCTGCTCGCACGGGAGGGGCAGTTGGCCCGCCCCGCCGGTCCGGGCGTCCCCGCCGGCCCAGGTATCCCCACCGGTCCGGCCATCCCCGCCGTCCCGGGCCAACCGGCCGTCCCGGGCCGGTCGACCGAACCGGGCCGGTCGGCCGAACCGGGCCGGCCCGCCGACCGCAGTGACGAAGGGGGAGCGCGATGAGGACCACACGGGCCATGCGGAAGCTCGGCTCCGATCTGCTGGCGGCGGCGCGCCTGGTTCCGAACACGGACGCCCCCGGCATCATCGGCGGCCTGTGCGCCGCGTACGGACGCGGCCGCGACCGGCCGGTGCTGTTCCGGTTCGCCACCTTCCCGCCCGACACCGCCAGCGGGCTGTGGCTGGAGATGGAGGACCGCGACCTCCTCGTCATCGAGGAGCGCACCCGCCCCGAGCACCAGCTCGTCATCGCCTGCCACGAGCTGTGGCACCTGGACGAGGGCACCTGCGACCTGCACGGCCAGGGCATGGCGGTGGCCGCCCGGCTGACCGGCCGGGGCGGCGGCCTGGCCGAGCTGCTGCACTCCGACGAGGGGCTGGGCACCGTACTGCGGCAGGCGGCCGCCCGGGCCGACGGCAGCGATCCCGCGGAGATCCGCGCGGAGACCTTCGGGCTGCACCTCGGAAAGATCCTCAAGACCTTCCTGCCACCGCCCCGGGAAGAGCAGGTACCCGAGGCGATCGAGCGCATCAAGACCTCGTTCGGCTGCGGACGTTGAGCGGGCCCCGGAGCACCCGGAGCACCCGGAGCATGCCCCCCGGCGGCTGACCACCGCTTTCCCGCCGACGCACCTATTCCGCCGATGCGCACGCGCACGGCCCTGACAGAGAGCACCACACGATGACCCAGTCCTCCCCGCCCCGCCACGCCGTCGTCATCGGAGGCAGCATGGCCGGCCTCCTGGCGGCCGCCGTCCTCGCCGAGCACGCGTCGGTCACCATCATCGACGCGGACACCCTGCCCGAGGCCCCGGAGCCCCGGCGCGGGCTGCCGCAGGCCCGCCACGTCCACGTCATGTGGTCGGGCGGCGCCCGCGCCATCGCGGACATCCTCCCGGGCATCATGGAGGACTGGACGAGAGCGGGCGCGATCCGCCGCAGCCTGCCCACCGACCTGGTCACCAAGACCGCCCAGGGCTGGATCCCCCGGTACGGGGAAAAGCAGTTCAACGTCTCCTGCAGCCGCGACCTCCTCGACTCGGTGGTGCGCGCCCGGGTGATCGCCCTGGACGGGGTCACCACCCTCCAGCGCAGCCGCGTCCGCTCCCTGGAGGGCACCGCGTCGCGGATCACCGGAGTCCGTGTCGACACCCCGGAGGAGGAGGGCCGGCTGGTCACCGCCGACCTGGTGGTCGACGCGAGCGGCCGCGGTTCCCGGGCCCGCGCCTGGCTCCAGGCGCTCGGCGTGGACGGCATCCGGCAGGCGGAGGTCGACTCCGGCCTGGTCTACGCGACCAGGATCTTCGAAGCCCCCGCCGGAGCCCACGAGATGGGCTTCCCCATCGTCAACGTCCAGTCCGACCCGCGGGTCCCGGTCCCCGGTCAGACCGCGACGATCGTGCCCATCGAGAACGGCCAGTGGCAGGCCACCCTCTCCGGGACCCGGGGCGGCCAGCCGACCGGCGACCCCGACGCGTTCATCCCGTTCGCCAAGGGCATCCGCGACCCCATCGTCGGCGAGCTCCTGGAGGGCAGGAAGCCGCTGACGGACGTCGCCGTCACCCAGGGCACCGCCAACCGCCGGATCTTCTTCGAGAAGGCGGAGCTCCCCGACGGCTTCTTCGCGGTCGGCGACTCGGTCGCCACCTTCAACCCGCTCTACGGCCAGGGCATGACGGTCGCGGCCCAGGGCCTGCTCGCCGTCCGCGCCCTGCTGCGGTCCAAGGGCGGCCTGGCCCACCCCGCCCTCGGCATGGAGGCGCAGCGCGCCCTCGCCCCGCAGGTGGCCACCGCCTGGGAGCTCGCCACCTCGCAGGACATCCTGTACCCGGGCGCCACCGGCATGGAGCCGCGCGCCGGCTCCGGGCTGCTCAACTCCTACGTCTCGCGGCTGATGACCGGGGCCACCACCCGGGAGGGGCTGACCGCGGCCTTCCTGGAGGTCATCACCATGACCAGCCCGCCCACCCACTGGGTCCGGCCCTCGGTGGTCTGGCAGGTGCTGCGCGCTTCGGAGCGGGGTGCGCTCAAGGCCCCGCCGCTGACCGCGGCCGAGCGCGGCGTCGCGGGACTCGACCAAGAGGCCGACCCCGTCGACGCCCGCTAGCCGCGCGATGTCGGACGGGCTCATCCTCTACGTGCCGGGGTTCGTGATCGTCCTGGCACTGGTCATCAAGGCCCCGACGCTGCGCGACGGCTGGGACCAGCCGCTGATGCGGGCCGTGTGCACGCTGCTGGTCGTCGGTTCCCTCGCCATGTTCCTGTCCGGTCCGCCGACGATCGCCGCGGTCAACCGCCTCACCGGAGTCGTCAACTTCTCCGCTCCCCTGGTCTACAGCGTGCTCACGGCGTTCTCCGCGTCGTGCATCGTGCTGATCCTGCACTGGGGCGGCGGACCGACCCCGGGCGTCCTGCGGGCCACCCGGATCACGGTGGTGGCGTACAGCGCCGTGATGGTGACGATCGTCTTCCTGTTCGTCATGGGGGACGCGCCGGTGGAGCGGCTGCGGGACCTGGACACGTACTACGCCAACACCCCGTGGATCCGTGAGATGATCGCGCTCTACCTGACCGCCCACGCCGTGGGCAGCACGGCGCTGTCCCTGCTGTGCTGGAAGTGGCTGCGGCGGGTGGACCCGGCGCTGCGGGCCCTGCGGACCGGGCTGGCGCTGCTGATGTCCGGCATGGTGATGGACGTGGGCTACCTCGTCGCGAAGTGGGCGGCGGTCGGAGCCCGCTGGTCGGGCCGCGACTGGGACGGGCTGTCCACCTACGTCGCGCCGCCGCTCGCCTCGGCGGCGGCCCTGCTGGTCGGGATCGGGTTCATCGTGCCCCTGGTCGGCGAATCGGCGGCCTGGCAGGAGTTCAGCCAGTACCGGCGGCTGCGGCCGCTGTGGAGGGCCCTGAACGGGTTCGCCTCGTCCAGTGTGATGACGGTCCCGCTGACCTGGTGGTCCCCGGTCGGGATCCGGCTGATCCACCGCGAATCGGTGATCGACGACGGGCTGCTGGCGCTCGCCTCGTGGTTCGACCCCGCCGTCCGGAGCGAGGCCTACGAGGCCGCGCTCGCCCAGGGCCGGTGCGAGCGGGGCGCCGCCCTGGTGGCGGACGCGGCGGTGCTCGCGGTCGCGTGCCGGCGCCGGACCGCCGCCGGCCGGGTGGAACCGGGCCCGGGGTGCGGCCCCGCCGAGCCCTGCCGCCTCGGCTCCCGGCCGCTGACGGAGCTGGCCCGGGAGTTCCACACCTCGCCCATCGTGGCGGAGGCCCGCCGCCGGGCCGCGGCCCGGCTCTGAGCCGGACGCCGCCGGGCCGGCGTCGGGGTGCCGCTAGGGGGCCCCTCAGGCCGCCGCCAGGCCGCCGCCAGGGCGCCGTCAGGCCCGCCGCCAAGGCGCCACCAAGAGCCCGTCAGGAGCCCGCCAGGGCCCCGTGGGGCCGCCGTCAGGCCGCCGCCGCGACCGCTTCGCGACTCGCGGCCGCCTCGCCCGTCAGGACCTTGAGCCGCTTGGTGAAGAAGACCATCACCGCGCCGGCCGCGATCACCATGGCGCCCTGCCACAGGAAGTTCCAGCTCTGCCCGATGACCGCGTCGAGCCGGGGCAGCTGCGCGCCGATCGCGTCGCCGGTGGCCGCGGCGAGGAACCAGACCCCCATCATCTGGTTGGTGAAGGCCCGCGGGGCGAGCTTGGTGGTGACCGAGAGGCCCACCGGGCTCAGGCACATCTCGCCCATCACCTGGATCACGTACACCCCCACCAGCCACATCAGCGAGACCTTGACCCCGCTGGAGGCGATGGCCGCGGCGCCCGACATGACCACGAAGGAGGCGCCGGTCAGCAGCAGGGCCAGGCCGAACTTGAACGGGGTGCTCATGTGCTTGCCCCGGCGCACCCAGAAGGCGGCGAAGACGGGGGCCAGGATGATCACGAACAGCGAGGGCAGCGACTGGGTCCAGCTCGCCGGGATGTGCAGGCCGAGCAGGGACAGGTCGGTCTTCTGGGCGGCGAACATGTTCAGCTCGTTGCCCATCTGGTCGTAGACCAGCCAGAACAGCGTGGCGGCCAGGAAGAGCCAGACGTAGGCCCGCAGCCGGGTCTTCTCGACCCGATCGATCTTGGGGCTGCGGTACATCGAGAGCAGCACGCCCGCCGGGACCACCACCGCGACGATCGTCAGTACGAAGGTGATGTTGTCGATGCTCAGCGCGTGCGAGGCGGCCAGCAGGGTGATCAGTACGGCGGTGAAGACCAGGCCGTACGCGGAGGACTTGCCCACCTTGGCCCGCTCGGCGGCGGTGAGCCGGACCACGGGCTCCGTGCGCAGCTGCTGCGACAGGCGGCGGCCGCCGAGGACGTACTGGACCAGGCCGAGGGCCATGCCGACGGCGGCGGCGCCGAAGCCGAGGTGCCAGTTGACCTCCTCGCCGAGGTAGCCGACGACGAGCGGGGCGATGACGGCGCCGAGGTTGATGCCCATGTAGAAGATCGAGTATCCGGCGTCGCGCCGCTGGTCGTCGTCGGCCGCGTACAGCCGGCCGACCAGCGCGGAGATGTTCGGCTTGAGCAGGCCGGTGCCGATGACGATGAGGACCAGGCCGGGCCAGACGAAGACCGGGTTCGGGACGGCCATAAGGACGTGGCCGGCCATGATGACCACACCGCCCCACAGGACGGCCCGGCGGGCGCCGAGGAACCGGTCGGCGATCCAGCCGCCGGGCAGCGCCAGCAGCGAGATCATGGCCATGTAGACGCCTTCCACGGCCTCCGCGGTGCCCTCGTGGAGTCCCATGCCCCCGTGGCCGCGGGAGGCCGCGAGGAAGTGCACGAGGATGGCGACCATGCCGTAGAGGCTGAATCGCTCCCACAGTTCGGCGAGGACGAGGGTGGCGAGCCCGCGCGGGTGGCGCTTGCGACCCACCGCCGCCGCCGCGCCCGGTGCCGCGTCCGACGCCGGGGGCTTCTGCATATCCATCGAAGGCTTCACATATTCAGTGGAGCCCCGTCGCGCCGGACCGGGATCGGCCTTTCGGCCCGTTACCGCGGGAAACGGAGCGCCCCGGACCGAAGGGCCCGGGGCGTTCGTCGCGACGGAGGGAGCGGGGCCCGGGTCAGAGGTCCGCGAGGGCCAGACCGGCCTGCGCGGCGGCGGCCTGCACGGTCTGCTCCAGGAGCACCGCGATGGTCATCGGGCCGACGCCGCCCGGGACCGGGGTGATCAGGGAGGCACGGGCGGCGGCCGACTCGAAGTGGACGTCGCCGACGTTGCCCTCGTTGTAGCCGGCGTCCAGGACCACGGCGCCCGGCTTGATGTCCTCGCCGCGGATGAACTCGGCCTTGCCCACGGCGGCGACCAGCACGTCCGCCTGGCGGACGATGGACGGCAGGTCCACGGTGCGGGAGTGGCAGTAGGTGACGGTGGCGTTCTGCTCCAGGAGCAGCATCCCGGCGGGCTTGCCCAGGATCGCGCTGCGGCCGACGACCACGGCGTGCTTGCCGGTCAGGTCCACGTCGTAGGCCTCCAGCAGGCGCATGATGCCGCCGGGGGTGCAGGAGACGAAGCCCGGCAGTCCGAAGCCCATGGCGGCGAAGGAGTGCATGGTGACCCCGTCGACGTCCTTGCCCGGGGCGATGGCCTCGAAGGCGGCGCGCTCGTCGATGTGGTGCGGGACGGGGTGCTGGAGCAGGATGCCGCTGATCTCCGGGTCCTCGGAGAGCGCGGTCAGGGTGGCGACGAGCTCCTCGGTGGTCGTCGCGGCGGGCAGCTCCACGTGGCGGGAGGTGATCCCGGCCTTGGCACAGCGGTTCTGCTTCATGCGGACGTAGGTGACGGACGCGGGGTCCTCCCCGACGAGCACGGTCGCCAGACAGGGCGCGGTACCGGTGCGCTCGGTGATCTTCGCGGCGTACTCGGCGGTCCGCTCCGAGATGCGGCGGGCGAGCGCGGTGCCGTCCATCAGCGTGGCGGTCTGGGCAGTCGTCTGAGTGGTCATGGGGGCTCCTGGGCGTCGCTACGGGATCGCGGTTCGCCCAGGCGCGCGGCAGTCGGCGTACGGATGCGGGAGTACGCCGGGCCGCTCCCCGGTGGTGATCCACCCGAACGCCAGTCACGGCCCGCCGCCCAGTGTAGGCGACCCCCCGGGAGGTCCGGCGTGGCCCCCGTCCCGGCAATGCGGTGGATGACCGGGGCCGGACCTGGGACGATCGAGACATGACGCGCACTTTCGACCATCTCGTCGCGGAAGCGGAATCCGTCTCCGTGGACGGCTGGGACTTCTCCTGGCTCGACGGCCGCGCCACCGAGCAGCGTCCCTCCTGGGGCTACCAGCGCCTCCTGGCCCGGCACCTGGCGCAGGTCGGCTCCGCCCTGGACATCCAGACCGGCGGCGGGGAGGTGCTCGCCGGAGCCGGGCCGCTGCCCCCGCTGACGGTGGCCACCGAATCGTGGCCACCGAACGTCGACAAGGCGACAAAACTCCTTCACCCGATGGGCACCGTGGTGGTCGCGGACTCCGACGAGCCGCCGCTGCCGTTCGGCGACGAGGCCTTCGAGTTCGTCTCCAGCCGGCATCCGGTGACGATCTGGTGGGAGGAGATCGCGCGGGTGCTGAAGCCGGGCGGCACGTACTTCTCCCAGCAGGTCGGGCCGGCGAGCGTCTTCGAGCTCGTGGAGTACTTCCTGGGCCCGCAGCCGGAGGAGGTCCGGCGGGCCCGGCACCCCGACGACGCGGTCGCCGGGGCCACGAAGGCGGGGCTGGAGGTGGTCGATCTGCGCTCGGAGCGGCTTCGGACGGAGTTCCACGACATCGGAGCCGTGATCTACTTTCTGAGGAAGGTGATCTGGATGGTGCCGGGCTTCACGGTCGGGCAGCATCGGGACCGGTTGCGCGAGCTGCACGAACAGATCGCGCACGAAGGCCCGTTCGTCGCACACACCGCCCGTTTTCTCATCGAAGCCCGCAAAACGGGCTGACAAAACGGGCGGACGCGACCACCCGCGACCGGCCCCCCGGTCGCAGCGTGGCGCAGGTCACTCAATTCAGCGCGTAACGAATCTACTCGGGCATGCGATGAACCGACAGGTGTCCTCGTGCGGCCCGGAATACAGACCCCCCTCGGGTCTGTTTCCCGAGTTCGCGCGATGATGTCCCGCCACCCCTTATCTGTTCGCAACGAGAGGCTCCTTGTGTCGCTCAGCCCGTCCCGTACGTTCCCCACGGAAATCGCCGAATCAGAGGCCCTGGTCGCGCTCGTCGAGCGCGGCCGCGAGCAGGGTCACATCAACGGTGATGACGTGCGCCAGGCCTTCGAGGCCGGCCGCATCCCGGTGGACCAGTGGAAGCGGGTCCTGCGCAGCCTGAACCAGGTCCTGGACGAGGAGGGCGTCGCGCTGCACGTCAGCGCCGCCCCCGCCACGAAGGCTCCCGCCAAGAAGGCGCGCAAGGCGGCCGCCGCTCCGGCGCGCGTCGCCAAGAAGGCCGCCGCACCGCCGCGCCTGATCGGTGCGCGCAAAACGGCTGCCACCACCCCCGCCGCGGCGATATCCGACCCGTCGGCCTCCGGGACCGAGGAGGAGGTGGCGGCCGAGGCCGCCGCCGCGCCCAAGAAGCGGACGGTCAAGAAGACCGCCGTCAAGAAGACCGCCGTGAAGAAGACGGCCGCCACGAAGAAGACCGCCAAGGACGGCGACGAGGCCGAGGCCGCCGTCGCCGAGGGCGAGGACTGGGCGGCCGAGGACCTGGACGAGGGCGACGAGAAGGAGACGCCCAAGACGGGCGGCAGCGCCGGCTTCGTCCTGTCCGACGACGACGAGGACGACGCCCCGGCCCAGACCGTCATGGTCGCCGGTGCCACCGCCGACCCCGTCAAGGACTACCTCAAGCTCATCGGCAAGGTGCCGCTGCTCAACGCCGAGCAGGAGGTGGAGCTCGCCAAGCGCATCGAGGCCGGCCTCTTCTCCGAGTACAAGCTCGAAGAGGAGGAGGACCACAAGCCCGCGTTCAAGCGCGAGCTGGAGATCCTCGTCGAGGACGGCCGCCGGGCCAAGAACCACCTGCTGGAGGCCAACCTCCGTCTCGTGGTCTCCCTCGCCAAGCGCTACACCGGCCGCGGCATGCTCTTCCTGGACCTGATCCAGGAGGGCAACGTCGGTCTGATCCGCGCCGTGGAGAAGTTCGACTACACCAAGGGCTTCAAGTTCTCCACGTACGCGACCTGGTGGATCCGGCAGGCGATCACGCGTGCCATGGCCGACCAGTCGCGCACCATCCGCATCCCCGTCCACATGGTCGAGATCATCAACAAGCTGGCCCGTGTCCAGCGCCAGATGCTCCAGGACCTCGGCCGGGAGCCCACTCCGGAGGAGCTGGGCAAGGAACTCGACATGACCCCCGAGAAGGTCATCGAGGTCCAGAAGTACGGCCGCGAGCCGATCTCCCTGCACACCCCGCTGGGTGAGGAGGGCGACAGCGAGTTCGGTGACCTCATCGAGGACTCCGAGGCGGTCGTACCGGCCGACGCCGTGTCCTTCACCTTCCTCCAGGAGCAGCTCCAGTCCATCCTGGGCACGCTCTCGGAGCGCGAGGCGGGCGTGGTCTCCATGCGCTACGGCCTCAACGACGGCCAGCCGAAGACCCTCGACGAGATCGGCCGCGTGTACGGGGTCACCCGTGAGCGCATCCGCCAGATCGAGTCGAAGACCATGTCCAAGCTCCGCCACCCGTCGCGCTCGCAGGTGCTGCGCGACTACCTCGACTAAAACCGGGGTCCACGCCCCTCAGGCCAGTCGGAAGACCGGCCCGCGGGGCGTGAACGGCAGGGAGGCACCCTGCGGGACCAGGAAGGCGTGCTCGCGCCGGATCCGCAGGGTGTCGGTCCACCCGTCCGTGATCACCAGCACCGGGGCCCCGGGCGGGAAGTCCTCCGCCCGGAGCAGCAGGTCGATGCCCGGCTGCAGCACGGTCCCGCCCCGGCCCCGCACCTTCACCCGGCCCGCGATCTCGCTCGGGGGCAGATAGCCCGCGTCGTACGGCGCCGCGTCGCAGAACACGACGCGGGCGGCCGGCACGTCGCGGGCTTCGGCGTACGAGGCGATGGCGCCGAGCGCCTTGCCCAGCAGGGCGGTGTCCATCGACCCCGAGGTGTCGAGCACCACGCCGAAGGTGCAGCGGGCCGTCTCCTCCAGCGGGAAGTACCGGCCGGCGCGCGGGATGTCCGGGGTGGAGGCCTGGCGCCGGGCCGGGCGCGCGAAGCTACGTACCGGCTCCGGGCGGGGGACGTACTCGTCGAACCAGCGGGCCAGGCGCGCGTCCCAGGGCACCGGCGGGTGGGCCAGGGCCCGGATCTCCTCGATCAGCCCGGCGGGCAGCAGCCCGCGCTCCCCGTACCCGTGCAGGTCGAAGCCCTGGACCAGGCCGCGCCGGTAGAACTCGTCCAGGTCGGTGTACGGGCGGCTGCCCGGGTGGGGCAGCGGCTCGCCCAGGATGTCCCCGCGGCCCTTGCCGCGCAGGGTGGCGAGCCGGCGCATCCGGCGCAGGTCACCGGTGATCCGGTCGTAGACCTCCTCGACGGAGAGGTCTTTGAGGGCCGCGTCGTACAGCAGCCCCTCGGGCATCTCCCCGATGTCCATCTCGACGAGCCAGCCGTTGACCACGTAGTCGGCGGCCACGTTGTGCAGGTACGGGTCGCGGGCGCCGCGGCGCTCCCCGTGGCGCAGGGCGGCGTGCAGCATCTCGTGGGCCAGGACGAACCGCCATTGCCCGTCGGTGAAGGTGCGCAGCGGGTTGACGTAGATCTCCCCGGCGCTCGCGCTGACGGCGGCGATGTCGATGCCCTGGGCGCGGGCCAGCTCGGCGTCGGCGACGAGCCGCAGCCCCGCGGCGATGCCGCCGAGCAGGGGGTACGAGGAGACGAACCAGTTCAGGGCCCGCTCCCACGGCTGCGGCCGGTGTCCCTCGCGGCCTGCGGCCAGGTCCATGGTCTCGGAGACGGACCTCGTGAGGGCGTGGGCGAAGCCGGTCTGCCAGTCCGGTACGGCGCCCCAGCCGTGCCAGGCCACCAGGATCTGGTCGGGGGCGCCGGGGGCGCTCGTACCGCAGTCCTCGTAGCGGGCCGGGACCCCGTCCTGGCGCCAGGCGCCGGCGAGCTGCTCCTCGTCTCCGCCCGGGTAGGCGTCGGGGAGCCGGTCGGGGGCCCGGCCGACGGGGAAGTTCAGCAGGAAGCGGTTGACGACCACGCAGCGGGCGGCCAGGTCGGCGCGGCCGGGCTGCGGGCGGCCGTCGTCCTTGGCGGCGGGCACGTGGCCGAAGCCGAGGTGGAGCAGGCAGTGCGCCAGCGCCCAGGCCCATTCGGCGGATTCGGCGCGGCGGGTGGGGTGGGCGTGGACCACGCCGTTGGAGCTGACCACGGCGAGGCCGGCGGCGGCGCAGTGCGCGCACGTGAGGCTCCGGCAGTGGGAGGCGGAGACGGCGTTCAGGGCCGGGTTGTGCCGGATCGCGGCCAGCCCGGCCTCGTAGGCGAGGGTGGCGGGGTCCGGCTTGGCCTGTTTGCCCTGCTTACCGGCCTTGGACTGCCTGCCGGGCTTGGCGGGCTTGGCGGGCTTGGCGGGCCCGGACGTGCTCACCGGCGGGCCTCGACCAGGCGCGGCATGTCGCGGGCGGCCTCGATGAGGAACCAGGCGGGCAGGACCGGCTGTCCGTCGGTGTCGTCGGCGATGACGGTCTGGGCCACCTCGACGGAGATCTCGGCGAGCTGGACCAGCAGGGACTTGGCCCGGTAGGCGGTCTGCCGGACCCCGGGCGAGACGTGTTCCTTGCGGGCGGGCAGTTCCTTGACGAGCCGCCCCCGGAAGGCCTCGGCGAGGTAGTAGAGCAGGTCGCGGTCCTCCATGCGGGCGGGCCAGGAGGCCTCCCCCTTGATGACCGCGTCGATGCCGAAGCTGTGGCGGACGATCTTGGCGTAGCCGCGGAAGGAGACGGCGTGCGCGGGGGTGAGGGTGCCGTGGGCGAGCACGCCGAGGGTCTGCTCGTCCAGGTCCGGGCCGAAGGAGTGCAGGGCGTCGGAGAGCATGTGCCAGGAGCGGGGCGTGGAGAAGGGCTCCTCCGTCTTGGGCGGCTGCGACCACAGGTGGTCGGGCCGGTCGGTGAGGTAGTCGGTGACCCACGGGTGGATGCCGTGCTCGCCGGCCCAGATCAGCCAGTCCCCGGCGGAGGCGTTCAGGTGGACGTGGGTGAGCCGGTTGACGAGCGCGGAGGCGATGGGGCGGGCCAGGGCGTTGTCGGTGGCCCGGTTGCCCGCGCCGATGACGATGGAGCCCGCGGGCAGCTCGTAGGAGCCGATCCGCCGGTCGAGGATCAGGGAGTAGAAGGCCTTCTGCACGTCCGGGCCCGCGGCGTTGAGCTCGTCCAGGAACAGGCAGTACGGCTCGTCCCGGGCGATCGCCTCGGGCGGGCAGAACACGGAACGCCCGTCGCGGATCTGCGGTACGCCGATCAGGTCCTCGGGCGCGAGCTGCGTACCGAGCAGGCTCACGCACTCCAGTCCCAGCGAGTCGGCGAACTTGCGCACCAGGGAGGACTTGCCGATGCCGGGCGCACCCCACAGGAACACGGGCCGCACGGTGGCGAGTCCGAGGAGGAGTTCGGGGAGCTGGGCGGGGGTGACGGTGACGGCGGCCTGCACGGGTGTGGGTGTCCTCGGGTGTCCGGGTACGGGGTGTGCGCCCAGTGTGGGCGCACCGCATGTCCCCGGGCACCCGGTTTTCCGGGCCGGGCGGGGTCCTGCGCCCCTTGCGCTCAGGCCGCCGCGTGCTCGAGCAGGTGCTTGAGCTTCTCCTCGCTGCGGGGCATCTCCTTGCGGACCATGGGCTTGACCGCGAGCGGGACGAGCGCCCGGCCCAGGCCGTGGCCCTCGAAGTCGACGGCGATGGTCACGCGTGAGCGGGCGCCCCCGTCGAGGGATTCGATGCGGCCCCTCACGTCCGGCCGGACCGCCCCTTCGACACCGTGGAAGTGCCAGCTGCGCGGCGGGTCCATTTCCATGACCTCCATGGTCGTGGGGATCGAGCGCCGGCCGATCTGCCGGGTGACCAGGACCTTCGAACCCACGTGGACGGGAAGGTCTCCCATCGGCAGCGCGGCGAGGGCGCTGTCCTGCCACTCCGGCAGGTGCGTGGGGTCCGTGACGTACGCGTAGACGTCCTCGGGACTGCGGTCTATGTCGATGCTCTTGCTGATCGCGGACATGGCGACCCCTCGGAGCCCCCCTGATGGACTCTGTTCCCAACGTACGCCCCGGCCCGTCGGCAGGGCACCCCTCTAGGTGACCGCGTCCGTGCCCGGGGCGACGGAGACCTCCGGCGGGGCCGGGAGCGGGACCGGGACCTGGGGGCCGTCCGCCTCGGTGAGCCAGCGGCGCAGGACCTCGTGGACCGCCTCCGCGCCCACCAGTTCCCCGTCCACCGGTTCCCCGTCCGGCAGTTCCCCGTCCAGCAGTTTCCCGTCCGGCAGTTCTCCGTCCAGCAGTTTCCCGTCCGGCAGTTCTCCGTCCGGCCCCGGCGCCGAGGGCGGCAGCACCGGCTCGGACAGCTCCACCGGCCACATCAGGAACGGGTGGCCCTGCTCCCCGCCCAGGCCCCCGTGCGAGCCGATCTGCTCCTCGAAGGCGTGCACCGTGCCCGTCTCCGGGTCATAGGCCGAGTTCACCATCACGTCGGCCACGTGCGGGAAGGTGTCGGTCCGCCGGACCGCACGCGCGGCGCCCGGTCCGAAGGGGGCCAGCAGTTCCTCGGCCGCGCCGGGCACGTCCAGCCGGGCCTCGGCTCCGCCGGCCGCCATGACGATCCCGTCGACGAGCAGGAACCCGACCCCGGGATGGTTGGCCAGGGTGGAGAGCAGCGCCGGGTGCGCGCGGTCGATCCGTTCCCGGGACGCCCGGCCCGGCAGGTCCGGGAAGGAGATCAGCCCGAGGTTGCCCGAGGCCAGGACCACCGGGTCCGGGCCCGCCCCCGGACGCGCCTCCTCGTCGGTCTCCTCCACGGGCCGGTGCAGCGCGGCCCGTACGGCGGCCCGTGCCTCGGCGCCGCTGTGGGTGCGGCCGGCCTTCCGGGACACCGGGAGCCCGCAGCCCGCGCGGACGAGGTCCTTCAGGGTGAGTCCGTACCGGGCCAGGAAGGTCTCCCCCGGGCTCTGGCCGTGGTCCGAGAGCAGCACGATCCGGTACTCGCGGGGCGCGTGCTCCGCGACCCGGGCGATCAGCGCGAGGCTGCGGTCGAGCCGGGCGAGGACCTGCTCGGTGTCGCGCGAGCGCGGGCCGGAGTGGTGGGCGACCTCGTCGTAGGCGACCAGGTCGGCGTAGACCGCGGCGCGCCCGGCCAGCATGTCGCCGATCACCGCGGCGACCACGACGTCGCGCTCCACCACCGTGGCGAAGGCCCGGATCAGGGGGTACAGCCCGCCGCGCGAGACCCGTGGCCGGTCCCCGCGCAGGCGGCGGCGCAGCGACTGGGTGATCTCGCGGGCCACCTCGGCGACGAAGGAGAGCGCCGTGCGGACCGCGTTGGCCGGGTCGGAGAAGTACGCGAAGTACCCGGCGCGGGACCGGTTGTGCGGGCCCCGCCGGGCGGAAACGGACAGGACGAGCGCCAGTTGGCCGGCGCCGCCGCTGAAGAGGTTGCCGCGGCTGGCCCCGTCGAGGGTGAGCAGGCCCCCGTCGCGGGTGCGTTCGACGGCCCGCCGCTGGAGCTCGGCGGCGCTGGTGGGCCGGTTGCAGACGACCACTTCGCCGGTGTCCTTCTCGTACCAGCGGAAGGCCGGGACGTCGAAGTTGGAGCCGTGCAGGATGCCGAGCTGGCTGGCGCCGGTCTGGCTGGACCAGTCGGTGCGCCAGGAGGTCACCCGGTGGGTGCGGTCGAGCCAGTCGGCCACCGTCGGCATCAGGCCGCGGCCGGCCGCGCGGCGCAGCACCTCGTACCCGACCCCGTCGAGCTGCAGGAACACCAGGGCGGGGGCCGGTTCGTCGGCCCCGGGCATGCCCTCGCGGTGCTGGCGGCGCCGGCGGCGGTCGGAGAGCCGGTAGAGCCGGCGCCGGTAGGCCTCGTCGTCCCGTACGGCGAGGGCGGTGGAGGTCGCGGAGGCGACGGCGGACATCACGGCGGCGACCACCACCGCCGTCTCGGGGTCCGCGTCGCCGCGGCCGGCCGGGATCAGGCTGAGTGCCAGCAGCAGCAGCGAGCCGTTGAGGAAGAAGACGAGCAGGCCGAGCACCAGGGCCGGCACGAGCAGCAGGGCGCGTACGAGAACCGGCCACACCAGCGCGCTCAGCAGTCCGAACGCACCGGCGCCGAGGGCGGCCGTCAGGCCTATCTGCGTGATGCTGTCGCGGTCGCCGCCCGCGCCCGCCTGGAGACGGAAGTCGGGGAGGATTCCGGCCAGGGCGAGCATGGTGAGGGTGGACACCACCCAGACGACGACCACCCGCACCACGGCGCCGCCCGCACTCCGCCACCGGCCTCGCACCACGCCCTGCCCGCCTCACCACCGTGGCCCGCACCGCGCCGGCGGGCCCCCGTCCCCACGGTGTCCAGGCTCGCACAACGCCGCCCGCGCGGCCGGGTGACACGGTCGGCGGATGTGCGTACGGGGGGTGGCGGGGGGGGCAGGAAGAGCCCGGCCGTGCCTACGTGCCGTCGTATCCGGCGGTCGGCATGGAGAGCCGGCGGTGCACCTCGGCCTTCATCGCGGAGGTGTAGTGCGGCTCTTCGAGACCGGCGGTTTCCAGCCGTACGCCGCGCCGCGCGCACTCGGCGGTGAACTCGCCCACGGAGCGCAGCGCGCGGGTCAGCACCCGGTGGTTGGCGGTGACGAAGAGGTCGACGCGGCCGGCGTCGATGTCGTTCCACAGCCCGCAGTGGTCGGCGCGCAGCCCGTAGACGAACAGCTGGCGGGTCACCACGTAGCCCCGGTCGGCCGCCCAGCGGGCGCACATGGCGTGCTGGCTCCGGGTGTCGACGGCGAAGGGATCCGTGTCCAGGTCCTCCAGCGGGGCCAGGCTGGCGATCGCGGCCACGCGCAGCTCATCCATGCCGCCCGACCCTACTCCGATCCGCCGCCGGGGAGGAGGGGGTGGGAAGCCCCGGTTCCGGGCGGTTCGGGCGGGCAGCCTTTAGGCTCGGACGGGACCCGGTGCCGAGCGGGACGGGGGAACCGAGGGAGGGGATCAGGGGCCGGTGGAGATCACCTGGTGGGGCCACGCCACGTGCACGGTCGAGGACTCCGGTGTCCGGCTGCTCACGGACCCGCTCTTCGCACGCCGGCTGGCGCACCTGAGGCGCCGCCGCGGGGCGGTGCCACCGCCGGAGGCGGCCGTCGCCGACGCGGTGCTCGTCTCGCACCTGCACGCCGACCACCTGCATCTGCCCTCGCTGGCGCGCCTGGCGCGCGGGACCCGGCTGCTGGTGCCCCGCGGGGCGCCGGGCGCGGTGCCGGGACTGGCGCGGATGGCAGGGGTGCGGGGGCTGCTGGTCACGGAGGTGGCGCCGGGCGACACGGTGACGGTGGGGGACGGCGCACCGGGTGGCGGCGTACGGGTCCGGGCGGTCAGCGCGCGGCACGACGGGCGGCGGCTGCCGTTCGGGCCCCGGACGGCGCCCGCGCTGGGGTACGTGATCGAGGGCGCTTCGCGGACCTACTTCGCCGGGGACACCGGCCTGTTCGACTCGATGGCCGAGGAGGTCGGACCGGTGGACGTGGCCCTGCTGCCGGTGGGCGGCTGGGGACCCAACCTGGGCCCGGGCCACCTGGACGCCGCGGGTGCGGCGCGGGCCCTGGCCCTGCTGGCACCGGCCGCGGCGGTCCCCGTGCACTGGGGCACGTACTGGCCGATCGGGCTGGACGCGGTGCGGCCGCACGAGTTCCACGCGCCGGGCGAGGAGTTCGTACGGTGTGCCCGGCGGGAGGCGCCGAAGGTGTCGGTCCGGGTTCCCGCGCACGGGGAACGGGTGCGCCTGCCGTGAGCGGTCTGTGGCAGCTCGCGGAGTCGGCCTCGCAGGTCCCGCCGGAGTCAACCCAGCAGGCGGTCGGCTACCCGACCCTGTTCGTGCTGGTGGCGCTGGGCGCGCTGGTGCCGGTGATCCCGACGGGCGCGCTGGTCAGTACGGCCGCGGTGGTGGCCTTCCACCAGGACTCCCTCCCCTTCGGACTGCTGCTGGTGTTCGGGGTGTCCTCGCTGGCCGCCTTCGCCGGGGACATGGCGCTGTACTGGCTGGGCCGCCGCGGTGTCCACTCCCGCAACGGCTCGCGCTGGCTGGAGGCCCTGCGCCGGCGGGCGACCCCGGAGCGCCTCGCCCAGGCGCAGCGCAAGCTCGACGAGAACGGCGTCCTGGTCCTGGTGGTCTCGCGCCTCCTCCCGGGGGGCCGCATCCCCGTGATGCTGGCCTGTCTGCTCGCGGAGCTCCCCCTGCGCCGCTTCGCCCGCGGCGACGGCCCCGCCTGCCTGGCCTGGGCGGCGACCTACGGCCTGATCGGCATCGTGGGCGGCTCCCTCTTCGCGGAACCCTGGAAGGGCGTGGCCCTGGCGATCGCCCTCACGGTCCTGATCAGCACGGCCCCGGCCGCATGGCGCCGCCTCCGCGGCTGACCCGGCCGGCCGGACCCGATCCCCGGAACTGCGCCCCGGACCCCCGCGCCGCGGGTCCTCTCAGCCCTCCGGCGTGCGAGGAGCGGGGGTCCGGGGGCCGGCCCCCGGCAACGGCGCCGCACGCGGCGAACGGAGTCCGGGCAGCGCCCGGGGAACGGAGGAGCGGGGGTCCGGGGGCCGGCCCCCAGCAACGGCGCCGCACGCGGCGAACGGAGTCCGGGCAGCGCCCGGGGAACGGAGGAGTGGGGGTCCGGGGGCCGCCCCCCGGCGACGGCGCCGCACGCGGCGAACGGAGTCCGGGCAGCGCCCGGGGAACGGTGGAAGGGCGGGTAGGGGACCTCGCCCCGCAGGGCAGGACCGGGGCCCGCAGGGGGCCGGGGCGGAGACCCAGGGCGGGTACGGGCGCAGCCCGGGGGCCGGGGCGCCCCGCGCAGCCCGGGGCTACAGGGTTCGGGACGCACCGATCGGGAGGTCCCAGAGGTGGTCCCGGGGCAGCCCGGTACGGGCCCACGCGGCCCGCACCCGCTCCAGCGGCTCCATCACCGGCTCCGACGAGAGCACGAAGGTCCCCCAGTGCATGGGAGCCATCCTCCGCGCCCCCAGGTCCAGACAGGCCTGCACCGCCTCCTCCGGATCCGCGTGGACGTCCCGCAGCCACCACCGCGGGGCGTACGCCCCGATCGGCAGGAGCGCGAGGTCGATCCCGGGGTGCCGCCGCCCGATCTCGCCGAACCAGTGCCCGTAGCCCGTGTCGCCCGCGAAGTAGACCTTCCGCACCGGCCGCGCCGCCCCAGAGGCACCGTCACTGAGCATCCAGCCGCCCCACAGCGTCCGGCACGCGTCCAGCAGCGACCGCTTCGACCAGTGGTGCGCCGGCACGAACTCGAACCGTACGCCGCCCAGTTCGGCCGACTCCCACCAGTCGAGTTCGGTGACCCGGGTGAACCCCCGCCGCCGGCACCAGCGTGCGAGACCCGCCGGGACGAAGAGCGGCGTCGCCCGCGGAAGGCGTTTGAGGGTGGGGGCGTCGAGGTGGTCGTAGTGGTTGTGGCTGATCACCACGGCGTCGACCGGCGGCAGTTCCTCCCAGCGCACCCCGACGGGGGTCATCCGGGCCGGGGTGCCGAGGATGCGCCGGGACCAGACGGGGTCGGTGAGGACGGTGAGCCCGCCGATCCGCAGGATCCAGCTGGCGTGCCCGGCCCAGGTGACGGACAGCGCCCCGGTGGCCACGGCGGGCAGCGGGGCGGGGGCGTACGGCAGGTCCGGGATGCCGCGCAGCCCCTCGGGGCCCGGCCGGAAGGCGCCCTCGCGGGCGAGCCGGGCGAACGCGCGGAGTCCCGGCAGCGGGGTGGTCAGCCGGTCCGCGAACGAGCGCGGCCACAGCCGGTGCTCCCCGAGCGGCCGCGGCCTCGCGTGCCGGACAGCGGCGGCGAGACCAGGGCCGAGGCCTGCACCGACACCAGTACAGGCACCGGCACCGGCATCTGCACCTTCACCGGAAGCCGCCGGGGGGACGTCCGGGCCCGCCCCGGCCGCCCGGGAAGCGGCCGCGGGGGCGTCCGTCCGATCCCTCATCGAGAAGTCTCCGTTCACCGGCGGCAGGCGGGGTTCCAGCTCAGTCGGACAGCCCGGCCAGGACCGACCGGAGCCGGGCCAGGGAGTCCCGTACGTGGGGCAGCGCGAGGGGGTCGGTCGCGGTGAGCGCCGCGAGCCGCTCCTCCGGGGTGGCTCCGAGCAGCGGCCCGGTCGACAGCCGGACCCGCGGGGCGACGGCCTCGTCGGCGAACCGCTGCCCGCCGGGCGTCGGCGCGCCGAGCCGGCCGCCCAGCCAGTCCTCCAGTTCCATCGCGTCGCCGACCCCCTGCCGGGCGAGCCCCGAGCGCAGCGGGGTCAGATCGGCGTAGAGGTGCCGGCCGGCCTGCGGGGGCCGGGCCAGTGCCCCGGCGGCGAGCAGTTCCCGGTGCGCGGCCCGGGCCACCGCGCCGTGCAGGGCGGCGGCGGCCGCGGCCCGGCCCGCGACGGCGGCGGGCTCGTCGAGGGCGTGCGCGGCCGCCCCGGCGACGGGACCCGCGACGAGCCCGCCGGTCGCGGTGAGCACGTCCAGGGTCCGGGCCCGCAGCCAGGTGCCGCGCGGGGTGCCGGGGAACCGGACGACGGCGGCGGGCCAGCCCGCGGGCAGCAGGGCGCCGGAGAGGTCCAGGAGCACGGCGGTGTCGTCCGGCAGCATCTCGGCGGGGCTGAGCACGACGAGCCGGTCGCGGGAGCCGGCGGGCCCGCCGGGAGCCCCCGTACCCGGGCCGCCCGGTCCGCCCGGGCCGCCCGCACCCCCCGGACCGCCCCCGCGGCCGCGGACCGGCCGGTGGACGGTGTCGCGCCAGGTCTCGTCGCTGACGACGAACAGCCCGGCGGACGCGGCGGCCTCGCAGGCCTCCCGGAGCAGCTCGGGCGGCGGGACGGTCGCGGTCGGGTCGTCCGCGACGGACAGCAGCAGCACGCGCGGGTCGCCGCCCTCGGCGCGCACCCGGCGCACCGTCTCCAGCAGGGCGTACGGGTCGGGTACGCCGCCGCACTCGGCCGGGGTCGGCACGTGGTAGGCCCGCCGTCCCAGCAGCCGGACCTGTGGCGTCCACCAGGCGGGACACGGCCGGGGCAGCATCACGTCCCCGCCGTACGCGCCGAGCAGGGCCAGCAGCAGGGCGGGGGCACCGGGTCCGGCGGCCACGTGGTCGGGGTCGGTGGGGAGCCCGCGTCTGCCCCAGTGCCGGGCCGCGGCGGCCCGTACGGGTACTCCCCCGCCGGCCGGCTCGGGGGCCGAACGCCAGGCGGCCGCCGCGAGGACGGCCGTGAGCTCGGGCAGCACGGGCAGGCCGGGCTGGGGTGCGGGCGGACCGTAGCGGACCGGGCCCCGGCCCTCGGCCGTCGTGCGCTGGATCCCCGACACCGCGCGCCACCTCTCCCTGCCGTTCCCGCGCTCCCAACCCTGCCTTTATACGGTTATTCGTCCCCGGTCGCCCGTTGTGCGTCAGCCGCTCCTCCCCAGCAGCGCGAGCAGCCGGGTCTGGGCGTCCGCCCCGGCCGGGATCTCCAGCGGAGCCGCGTACATGCCGCTCGCGGCCAGTCCGTCGGCGTACGGCATGACCTCCTTGAGGGAGAACTCGACGAGGCCGTCCGGGAGCCGGTCGCCGGCGCCGATGCCCCGCGCGAGGTCCCAGGTGTGGACCACGCAGTCGGCGGTCAGCTCGGAGCAGTACGCCGAGCCGAGCGCGGGCCCGTACGAGAGCCGGACGGTGCGCTCCAGCGCCCCGGGGACCTCGAAGGCCGTGTGCGCGGCGGCCGAGGCCTCGTCCCAGGCGGCGGCCGGGTCCGTGCCGAGCACGTCGCCGTTGAAGGTGCTGCCGATGTCCTCGACGGTGCGGCCGTCGGTGACCAGGGGCGGTATCCAGAGCTGTTCGGCGGTGACGTGGTTGACCAGGTCGCGCACGCTCCATTCGCTACAGGGTGTCGGCGCGTCCCACTGGGCGTCCGAGACCGCGTGGACGTACTGGCCGAAGAGCCGCAGCGCCTCGGCGTGCCGGTCGAGCAGCGGGTCCGGCATGGCTCTCACCGTCCTTCGTTCCCCCCGGATTCACTGTCCTCGCCCCGGCCCCGGCCTGCCACCCACCCGGCCGGCCCCCTTGGCACACAAGGAAGGTGTCCACATGTCAAAACGCCTGTCTCAGATGACGAACCGATCCCTTACGGTGAAACCAACGCCTCGACAGCACTTCGACGACGAAGGAGCCACGTCCATGAACGCCACGGAGCCCGCGCACGAGACCGCGGTCTACACCCACGGACACCACGAGTCGGTGCTGCGCTCGCACCGCTGGCGCACCGCCGAGAACTCCGCCGCCTACCTGATCGGCGCGCTGCGCCCCGGGATGGCCGTCCTGGACGTGGGCTGCGGACCGGGCACGATCACGGCGGACCTGGCGGAGCTGGTGGGGCCGCGGGGCCGGGTCACGGCGGTGGACGCGGCGCGGGACGTGGTCGACCAGGCCGCCGGCTACGCGAAGGAACGCGGCCTGACCAACGTCGGCTTCGCCACGGCCGACGTCCACGCGCTGGACTTCCCGGACGACTCCTTCGACGTGGTCCACGCCCACCAGGTGCTGCAGCACGTGGGCGATCCGGTCCAGGCACTGCGCGAGATGCGCCGGGTCTGCCGGCCGGGCGGGATCGTCGCGGCGCGGGACGCGGACTACGCGGCGATGACCTGGTACCCCGCGACTCCGGGGCTGGAGGAGTGGCTGGACCTGTACCGGCGGGTGGCGCGCGCCAACGGCGGCGAGCCCGACGCCGGACGCCGCCTGCGCGCGTGGGCGCGGGCGGCGGGCTTCACGGACGTGACCTGCACGGCGACCTCGTGGTGCTACGCGACCGCGGAGGAGGCCGCCTGGTGGTCCGCGCTGTGGGCGGACCGTACGACGGCCTCGGCCTACGCCGGGATCGCGACCGAAGGCGGACACGCGACACGGGCGGAGCTGTCGGCCGTCGCGGAGGCCTGGCACACCTGGGGCGCGGACCCGGACGCCTGGTTCTCGGTGCTGAACGGCGAGATCATCTGCCGCGCCTGAGCCGCCCGGCGGTCTTGCCGGTCGGGTCAGGCCGCCAGGCGTACGGGAAGCAGCTCGGGCCGCTTGGCCGTGCGGCCGTCCCCGGAGGAGCGCCCGCGCAGCCGCCTCCCGATCCAGGGCCCGGCGAAGCCCACGGCCCACCGCAGTTCCCCGGCGGCGCCCCGCAGACCGGCCGGCGCGGCGGGCGGCGGGCCGGGCAGCGGGCGGGTCCACGCGTCGTCGCTGCCGGGCAGCCCCAGGGCGTGCGCGACCCCGGCGGCGATCATCGCGTGGCCGGACGGCGCAGCGTGCAGCCGGTCCGCGCTCCACATCCGGCGGTCGGTGGAGGCCTCGTGGCGGGCGAAGTCGGCGACGGCCACCCCGTGCCGCCCGGCGGCCCGCCGTATCCGGTCGTTGAGCGCGGTGACGCGCGGGGCCGCTCCCCTGGCGAGCGGGACGAGCCTGGCGATGTCGGGGAAGGTGACGGTGGCGACGCGGGCGCCCTGCGCGGTCAGCGCGGCGAACATCGCCTCCAGGTGCCCGGCGACCTCGTCGGCGTCGAACCGCGGCCGCAGCACGTCGTTGACCCCGGCGACCACCGTCGCCAGGTCGGGGCGGAGCGCGAGGGCCGGCCCGAGCTGCCCCTCGCGGACCCCCGCCGCGAGCCGGCCGCGCACGGCCAGGTTGGCGTAGAGCACGCCGGGCTCGTGCACCGCGAGCAGCTCGGCGAGCCGGTCGGCGCAGCCGCGCAGCCCGGTGCGGTCGTCCCCGTCGCCGACGCCCTCGCTCTGGCTGTCGCCGAGCGCCACGTACCGGGCGTACCGGACCGGCCGTCGCTGCTCACTGCTCTCCACGGGATGCCCGCCTCTCGTTCAGAATGGTCGTGGTGCGCTCGTACCAGGCCCGGTTGGCCCGCTCGAACTCCAGGCCGCGCAGGCAGGTGAGGTAGGGGCCGATCCGGGCGCCGTGGCGCAGGAACTCCTCCTCGGTGCGCTCGCCGCGCATCGAGCGCAGCAGCTTCTCGAACAGCTCCGCCTTGGCCGTCGCGAAGGCGGTCCGCTCCGCGAGCTGCGCGATCAGCCCCGCCGTGTCGGTGTACTCGGCCGCCTGGACCTTCACGAGCAGGTCGTCGCGGATGACGCAGGGCTTGGTCTCGGCGGCGGTGAAGCGCTCCAGCTCGGCCAGTCCGGCGTCGGTGACCTGGAACAGCCGCTTGTTCGGCCGGGTGTCCTGGACCACCTCGCGGCCCGCGATGAAGCCGTCCCGCTCCAGCTTGGCCAGCTCGGCGTAGAGCTGCTGGGGCAGGGCGTGCCAGAAGTTGGCCACGCCCGTGCCGAAGGCCTTGGCCAGCTGGTAGCCGCTCAGTTCCTCGTCGAGCAGCGCCGCCAGTACGGCGTGGCGCAAAGCCATCGGTCGGTCTCCTCGTTCCTCGGGATCGTGCGCGGCAGCGTCTTCTCAAGGACGCCCGGGCCATGATAGTCAAGAAACTGACTAATCACATCGGTGACTATCATCGGTGACGATCGAGGAGCACGCATGAGCACCGACACCAGCCCGGCCGACCGCTTCCGCGCCGCCGTGGCGGGCCATGACCTCGCCGCCCTGGACGCGCTGTTCACCGACGACGTCCGGCTCAACAGCCCGGTGAAGTCGAAGCCGTTCGAGGGCAAGCCGGCGGTACTGGCCCTCTTCCGCGTCCTCCTGCGCACCTTCGAGGGCTTCCACTACGTCGGCCACTTCGACGGCAGCGTCCAGTCCGCCGGCGTCCCGTTCGGGGCGGAGGGGGACGAGGGACCGGCGACCGTACTGCCGTTCCGGACCACCGTCGGTGAGCGGCAGGTGCACGGCATCGACATGCTGCATCTGACGCCCGAGGGCCTGATCGACGAGATCACCGTGATGATCCGCCCCCAGACGGCGGTCGTGGCGGTCGGCGAGGCGGTCCTGGCCGGCCTGCTCACCGACGGCGCGGTGACCGGCTGACCGCCCCGGCCTGGCCGACAGGACCTCCGGCGGCGGCCCAGTAGACTCGGTGCCCGTGGCGGATACCCAGTACGAAGACCTGTTGAAGCTGGTGCTCACCTCCGGAACGGCCAAGGCCGACCGGACGGGCACCGGCACCCGGAGTGTCTTCGGGCACCAACTGCGTTACGACCTCTCGCAGGGGTTCCCCCTGGTCACCACCAAGAAGGTGCACCTCAAGTCGATCGTGTACGAGCTGCTGTGGTTCCTGCGCGGCGACTCCAACGTCGGCTGGCTCCGCGAGCACGGCGTCACCATCTGGGACGAGTGGGCCGACGAGAACGGCGACCTCGGCCCGGTCTACGGCGCCCAGTGGCGCTCCTGGCCCACCCCGGACGGCGCGCACATCGACCAGATCACCGAGGTCCTCGACACGCTGCGCCGCGATCCGGACTCCCGCCGGATGATCGTCTCCGCCTGGAACGTCTCCGAGCTGTCGAAGATGGCGCTCGCGCCGTGCCACGCCTTCTTCCAGTTCTACGTGGCCGACGGCAAGCTCTCCTGCCAGCTGTACCAGCGCAGCGCGGACCTGTTCCTCGGCGTGCCGTTCAACATCGCCAGCTACGCCCTGCTCACCCACATGGTGGCGCAGCAGACCGGACTGGAGCCGGGCGACTTCATCTGGACCGGCGGCGACTGCCACATCTACGACAACCACGTCGAGCAGGTCACCGAGCAGCTCTCCCGGACCCCCTTCGCGTTCCCCGAGCTGAAGCTGCACCGGGCCGACTCGCTCTTCGACTACGCCTACGGCGACGTGAAGATCGCCGGCTACGAGCACCACCCGGCCATCAAGGCGCAGGTCGCGGTATGAGCGCGGACCTGAGCACCGGCCCGAGCCCGGATCCGAGCACCGGCCCGAGCCCGGATCCGGGCCCCAACCCGGGCGCGGACCTGCCGGACCTGACCGCGCACATGAACGTCGGGCTGATCTGGGCGCAGAGCCCCGACGGCGTGATCGGCGCGGACAACGGGATTCCGTGGCGGCTGCCCGAGGACATGGCCCACTTCAAGGCCACCACCCTCGGCCATCCGGTGGTGATGGGCCGCAAGACCTGGGACTCGCTGCCGGCCCGGTTCCGTCCGCTGGCCGGGCGGCGCAACATCGTGGTGACGCGTGATCCCGACTGGGCCGCGGAGGGCGCGGAGCGCGCCGGGTCCATCGACGCGGCCCTGGAGCTCGCGGCGGCGGGGCAGCCGCGGACGGCCGTCCCCACCGCCTCCTGCTGGGTGATCGGCGGCGGCGAGGTCTACCGGGCCGCGCTGGCCCGCGCCGTCAGGCTCTCGGTGACCGAGGTCGACACGAAGGTGATCGGCGACACCCACGCCCCGGAGCTGGACCCGGCGTGGACCGTCGAGGAGGACTGCGGCTGGCAGGCCTCGGTGACCGGCCTGCGCTACCGCATCCGCACCTACGCCCGGTAGGGCCCCGCAAGGCCCGGCCCGGGCCGGGCCGGCTAGTCGGCGGCGACCGCGCGCAGGATGTCCAGGCGTGCCGCGCGGCGCGCCGGGCGCCGGCCCGCGAGGACGCCCGCCGCCACGCCCGCCAGCGCCACCAGGGTGAGCTGCAGCGGCGGGACGGCGAACGTGAAGGCGCTGTCGCCCGCCCCGTCCGCGGCCTTCACCAAAACCCATCCGAGGACGCCGCCCAGCCCCAGACCGCCGGCCGTGCCGAAGGCGGCGACCAGGACCGACTCCCACCGGACCATGGCCCGTAGTTGCCCCCGGGTCTGGCCGACCGCCCGGAGCAGCCCCAGTTCGCGGGTGCGCTCGTGGACGGCGAGGGTCAGCGTGTTGGCGATGCCCAGCAGGGCGATCAGCACGGCGAGGGCGAGCAGCGCGTAGACGAGCGTGAGCATCATGTCGATGCCGCCCGCCGCGGACCGCGCGTACGCCTCGCGCGTCCGGACCTCGGGTCCGCCGTACTGCGCGGCCGTCCTCTCGACCGCCGCCCGGCCGGCCGCGGCCGGCACTCCGTCCTTGAACGTGACGCTGATGAGCGAGTCCGTGTCCTGCGCCCGGTGCGGCGCCCAGGCCGCCCGCGTGATGACGTAGTCGCCGGCCAGCTCGGAGTGCTCGTACACCGCGCGGATCGTGAAGGGCTGCTTCTGCCCGTCGGTGAAGGCGAGTTCGACCGTGCTGCCGGGCTGCCAGCCGCGCCGCGAGGCTTCCTTCGCGGACACCGCGATCCCGTCCGGTCCCAGTGCGCCGAACCCTCCCGACACCGCGCCCAGGTCGAGGCCGGCCGCGAGCGCGACGGGGTCGGCCACGGTCAGCGCACGCCCCGACCCGTCGACCTCCGCGACCCCCTTGCCCAGGCCCACCGCGCCCGCCACCTCGGGCAGCGCCGCGACGGCGGGTGCCAGCCTCGGGCTCAGGCCGCTGCCGCCCGCGCCGAAGGAGGGGGCGCTGATGGCCAGGTCACCGGCGAAGGAACGCGAGACGGCCCCGTCCATCGTGGCCTTCAGGGAGGCGCCGAAGACGGTGAACAGGCAGACGACGGCGACGCCGATCATCAGCGCGGTCGCCGTGGACGCCGTCCGCTTCGGACTGCGCCGTGCGTTGCGCGCGGCGAGGGCGCCGGTCACCCCGCGCAGCCGTTCCAGCGGACGGCCGAGCATCCGGACGGCGGACGAGACCGCCACCGGACCCAGGACGACGAACGAGGCCGTCGCCAGCGCCGCTCCCGCCCCGGACAGCCACAGCGACGGTGCGGCGAGCACCCCGGTCAGGAGCAGGCCGAGCGCGGCCGCGCCCAGCGCCGCGCCGGTGACCGTACGGGCCCGGGAGGCCCCCGAGTGGTCCACCGCGCTGTCGAGCAGCGCGGCCAGGGGCGCCGTGCGTCCGGCGCGTACGGCGGGCAGCACGGCGGAGCCGAGGCAGACGAGGATCCCCACGGCGAGGGGAAGCAGCATCGACGGGCCGGTGATCACCAAGTCCCCTTCGGGGAAGGGGAATCCGATGGCGGGGAAGAGCGCCTGGAGCCCCGCGGCGATGCCGACGCCGCCGAGCAGCCCGGCCGCCGAGGCGGCCACCGCGACGACCGCGGCCTCGGCCAGCGTGCCCGCGAGGACCTGGCGCCGGGAGGCGCCCAGGGCACGGAGCAGGGCGTTCTCGCGGGTGCGCTGGGCGACGACGATCGCGAAGGTGTTGTGGATGCTGAAGGTGGCGACGAGCAGGGCGATGCCCGAGAAGACGAGCAGCAGGGTGGTGAAGAGGGTCAGGAACCGCCCGGAGACCATGTCGGTGTTCTCCTGCGCCGACTCCTGCCCGGTGATCGCCTCGACACCCTGCGGCAGCTTCGCGGTGAGTGCCGCCACCAGCTCGCTCTGAGCGGTGCCGGGCCCTGCGCGCACCTGGATCGACGCCGCCCGGCCGGGCTCCGGGGTCAGGTACTTCTCCGCGTCCGCCTGGGTCATCCCCGTGTACGTGACCTGCCCCATGCCGTCCGCGCCGCCGAAGGTGGCCAGGCCGACGACCGTCACCGGGACCGGGTCGGGCGTGCGCAGCACGGTCGTGTCGCCGAGCTTCAGACCGCCCTTGTCCGCGGCGGCCCGGTTGACGACGACCTCTCCGGTCCGCTCCGGGGCCCGGCCCTCGGCGAGCCGGTACGGGTTGAGTTCCGGGTCCTCGATCCAGTTCCCGGCGAGGGTGGGCGGCCCCTGGCCGCCGATCGGCTCGCCGTCGGAGCCGACGAGCTGCCCCGCGCCCTGGACGGCGGGAGCCGCGGCGGCCACGCCCGGAATCCGCCGGATCTCCTCCACGAGCGCCGTCGGTACGGGCTGCCGGGTGCCCTGGGCCCCGCCCGGGACGGTCACCACCCGGGAACTGCGGACCACCGCGTCGGTCCCGCTCGCCGCGCCCGCGAACATGCTGTCGAAGCTCGCGCGCAGGGTGTCGCCCATGACGAGCGTCCCGGCGAGGAAGGCGACGCCGAGCAGAACGGCCGTGAAGGTTCCGGCGAAGCGCCGCGTGTGCGCGCGCAGTGAGGCCGCGGCGAGCCGCAGTACCGTGCGGGCGCCGCTGGTCCTCATGACGGCTCCCCCGGGACGGCCGCCGTCAGGGGGCGGGGGTCGAAGGCCTTGAGCCGGTCCAGGACCCGGTCCGCGGTGGGACCGGCCATCCGGTCGACCAGCCGTCCGTCGGCGAGGAAGACGACCTCGTCCGCGTGGGCGGCGGCCACCGGGTCGTGGGTGACCATGACGACCGTACGGTTCATCGCGCGCACGGCCCGGCCCAGCAGCCCGAGCACCTCCTCGCCCGCACGGGAGTCGAGGTTGCCCGTGGGCTCGTCGGCGAAGACCACGTCGGGGTGGCCGGCCAGCGCGCGGGCCACGGCGACGCGCTGCTGCTGGCCGCCGGAGAGCTCGGCGGGCCGGTGGTGCAGCCGGTCGCGCAGTCCGACGACGTCGATGAGTTCGTCGAGCCAGGCCCGGTCCGGGCGGCTGCCCGCCAGGTCCTGCGGGAGGGTGATGTTCTCGGCGACGGTGAGGGTGGGCATCAGGTTGAAGGCCTGGAAGACGAAGCCGACGCGCTCACGGCGCAGCAGGGTGAGCCCTCGGTCGTCGAGCGCGCCGAGATCCGTACCGCCGATGGAGGCGGATCCGGAGGTGAGGGTGTCGAGGCCGGCGGCGCAGTGCATCAGGGTCGACTTGCCGGAACCGGACGGTCCCATGATCGCGGTGAAGCGGCCGGCCGGGAAGTCGACGCTGACCCCGTCCAGGGCCCGGACCTCGGTGTCGCCCCGGCCGTAGACCTTCACGGCGTCGGCGACCCGGGCGGCGACGCCTCCGCCGTCGCCGCCTCCGCCGGCGCCCTGCGTGGGTGCGGTCCTCATGCGGCACCGCCCTGGGAGAGGCGGCCGAACTGCTCGTCCAGGACGGAGAGCCGCCGCCAGTACTCGTCCTCGTCGATCTCGCCGGCGGCGAAGCGCCGGCCGAGGACCGCGATCGGGGACTGCTCGCCGTAGGCGGCGCCGCGGGCCTGCCAGGGGCCCCGGCGGCCGCGCCACACGGTGCGGCGCAGCACGGTGACGCGGCGAACACCACGGCCGCCCAGATCAGCGGGAAGAACAGGATCCACGGGCCGGGCCCGTCGTAGGCGAGGGTGGTGAGGGTGTTCATCTCGGTTCAGCTCCTCGGAAGTGCGCGAGTGCGGACGTCTGTGTCACGTTCCGAGACTGGCTCCGGGAGGGGGTCCGGGTCGTCGTACGGCCGGCTGCACCGCGCGTACCCCACGGGGAGTACGGGGCCGGGCAGACGGATCGGGCGGGGGTGGGGGCGGGCGGGGGTGTCGGGCGGGCGGGGGTGCCGGGCGGGGGTGTCAGCCGAGCCAGCCGGGCCGGACCAGCCCCGACTCGTAGGCCAGGACGACCAGTTGGGCGCGGTCGCGGGCGCCGAGCTTCACCATCGTCCGGCTGACGTGGGTCTTCGCGGTGAGCGGGCTGACGACCAGCCGGCGGGCGATCTCCTCGTTGGACAGGCCGAGGCCCACGAGGGCCATCACCTCGCGCTCCCGCTCGGTGAGCCGGTCCAGGCCCAGGCCCGAGTCATCGGCGGCGGGCTGCTTGGAGCGGGCCGCGAACTCCTCGATCAGGCGGCGGGTGACCCCCGGGGACAGCAGGGCGTCGCCGCCCACCACCGCCCGGACCGCCCGCAGCAGTTCCTCCGGTTCGGTGTCCTTGACCAGGAAGCCCGAGGCTCCGGACCGCAGGGCCTCGAAGACGTACTCGTCGAGCTCGAAGGTGGTGAGCATGACCACCCTGACGCCGGCCAGCGCCGCGTCCCCGGTGATCCGCCGCGTGGCGGCGAGCCCGTCGCAGACCGGCATCCGGATGTCCATGAGGACCACGTCCGGGCGCAGTTCGCGCACCAGGCGGACGGCCTCCTCCCCGTCGGCCGCCTCTCCCGCCACCTCGATGTCCGGCTGCGCGTCGAGCAGGGCCCGGAACCCCGCCCGGACGAGGAGCTGGTCGTCGGCGAGCAGTACGCGGATCACGGATCCTCCTGGGGCGGGGCGGGCTTCGGGGCGGCCTTCGGCACGGGCTTCGGGACGGTGTCGGGTTCGGCCCCCGTTTCGGCCCCCGTTTCGGCCTCCGGTTCCACCCCGGCCTCGGCCCCGGCCTCCGCCCCGGCCCCGGTCTTCAGCGGGATCCGGGCGGTCACGCGGAAGCCGCCCTCGGGGCGCGGGCCGGCCTCGATGGTGCCGCCGAGGGCCGCGGCCCGCTCGCGCATGCCCACGAGGCCGTTGCCGCTGCCGCCCGACGGGCCGCCCGTGGCCGGCCCGTCGTCGTCCACGCGCAGCTCCAGGAGGCCTGGCCGCCAGGTGAGGCGGACACGGGCGGTGCGGGAGCCGGAATGCCGCACGACGTTGGTCAGCGCCTCCTGCAGGATGCGGAAGGCGGCGAGGTCCGCCCCGGGCGCCGGCGTCCGCGCGTCTCCGGCCGTCGTGATGTCGACGCTCAGCCCGGCCGCGGCCGCCTGCTCGACCAGCTCGGGCAGCCGGTCCAGACCGGGGGCGGGCGCGCGCGGCGCGTCGCCGGGGGTGCGCAGGGTGTCGAGGACCTGGCGGACCTCGCCCAGGGCCTCCTTGCTGGCCGCCTTGATGGTGGTCAGGGCCGAACGGGCCTGTTCGGGATCGGAGTCGAGCAGGGCCAGCCCGACTCCCGCCTGGACGTTGATCACCGAGATGCTGTGGGCGAGGACGTCGTGCAGTTCGCGGGCGATGCGCAGCCGCTCCTCGTTCACCCGGCGCTTCTCGGCCGCCGCCCGCTCGGCGCGGGCCAGCGCCCACTGCTCCCGGCGCATGCGGACGAGCTCGGAGACGGCGAGGATGGCGAGCACCCATGCGGTGACGAGCATTTCCTGTGCCCAGGGCGCCGGGCCGTCCCCGGCCGGCGGGAGCCGGCCGTAGAGCAGGTGCCCGATGGCCAGGTGCCCGGCCCAGAGGAGCCCGACGGCCCCCCAGGCGGCTCTTCGGCGTCCGGCGAGGACGGCGGCGAAGCAGGCCAGGGCCAGGCTGATGAACACCGGGCCGTACGGGAACCCGGCGCCGATGTACACCAGGGTGACGGCGCTGACTGCGTAGGCCACGGCCACCGGGTACCGGTGGCGCCACACGAGCAGCAGCGGCCCGAGCAGCAGCAGGAGCCGCCCGAAGGCGTCCAGCGCCACCCGTCCGCTCTGCTGCTGCGCGGCCCACCCCGTACCGACCTGGGCGAAGACGGCCACGAACAGCGAGGAGCGCCAGGCCGGGCCCCGCCCGGTCCGCTCCACCCACCGCTGCCACGGAGGAACCCCCGGGCGCTCGCGCTGCTCTGCCATACCGCCCACGCTAGGCCGTGCCGGCCCTGACCGGCGTCACCCCGGCGTAGCGTCTCCGGCGTACTCCCCAGGTAGTACGGGGTGTAGTACCCGACGGACACCCCCTAGGGGATGTCGTGTCCCGGTGGGCGCATCCGGAAGTTGTACGCGGCCGGCAGCGGGCAGTCCGTGAGGGTGGACCAGACCTCCGCGAGGGTCTCCTCGCCCTCGCGGAGGTCGGGCAGTTCGAAGCCCTCCTCGAAGACCCGCCGGGCCGCGCGCACATGGCCCTCCGCCGCGAGCAGCCGGGCCGCCGAGAGCCGGAAGCGGCCCTCGTCGCGCAGGGCGGGGCGCAGCCGGTCCCACACCGAGCGGGCCTGCGGCAGCAGTCCCGCGGCCAGCAGGGAGGCCAGGGCCTCCCGGCCCAGCGCCGATTCGGCGGCCAGCCAGCTCGCGCCGCCCCGGCTCTCCTGGGCCAGGTCCTCGAAGGCCTCGGCGTACCAGCGGGCCGCCCGGGCCGGGTCTCCGGCCAGGTCGTCGGCGACCGCCAGGCACCTCAGCAGCGGCCACCGCGAGGGGGCCAGCGCCAGCCCGCGCTCCCAGCTGCGTACCGCCTGGGCGATGTCCCCGGCGTGCCACTGGGCCACCCCGAGGTGGTACTCGGTCAGCGGGTCGGCCGGGGCCGTCTCCAGCATGTCCCGCCAGTGCGGGGCGACCAGGCTCGGGCCGGGCGGAGCCACCCGGCGCGGGGCGGGGAAGACGCCGGTGCGCCACAGTTCCAGCCAGGGGGCCTGGTCCTCGTCGAGGGTGTCCTCGGTGAAGGGGGTGCCGGGCAGTTTGTGGCCCCCGCGCAGAACCTCCAGCGCGCCCCAGCCGGAGCCGGCGGCCAGCCGCTCCCCCGGTTCGGTGTCGGCGCACCCGCGCCACGCCTCGTACGCCGCGTCCACGGCCGGGCCGGGCAGCGCGGACTCCAGCGCCGTGCCCGCCGCGGTACGGGCCGCCGCCCAGTCGTCCCCGTGCACGGCGGCCGGGTCCGCGGACAGGGCCCCGTAGGCCTCCAGCCAGCTGAACTCCGCCCCGGCCTCCAGCCGTACGTGCTCCAGCTGGGTCCGGGCGAGCCCGGCCTGGATCTCCGCGTACCCGCCCGTACCGGGCTCGGTCAGCCACTCCTGCCAGCGCCGGCCGCCCTCTCCCGCGCCCCACACGAAGAGCTTGCGGCCGCGCAGGCGGGCCGTCGAGGTCTGGACGAGCCCCCGCCCGTCGGCGTCGAGGGAGGCGATCCAGGGCCGGGTCCCGGCTTCGACCTCGTAGAAGAAGTCCGCGGGGTAGGTGCTGCGCAGCGGGTACGTGCGGTCCGCGCCCTCCCAGCCGGGGACGGGGATCCGCCGCAGGGAGCGCTCGTACCCGAAGTGCCAGGCCTCGTCGGCCGGCGCCAGGACGCGGGTCCCCGCGTCCTCGGGCACGGCGATGTTGGACCACCAGTAGACGGGCGCGGGCCGCTCGTGCGGATTGCGCACGCGGACGCCGACGTGGAGGAACTCCGAGTCCTCGGGCAGCCACAGGTCCACCTGGAAGGGCAGGTCGCGCAGCCGCTCCCATTCCCAGAGCCGGACCATGACTCCCCCGTCGGGCGCCGGGACGAGCGCGGCGTGCAGCGGGGCGCAGGACAGGGTGGTGTGGCCGGTGGCACCGAGGTTCCACTCGATGCCGCCGGAGAACCAGGCGCCGTTCAGCGCGAAGTTCGCGGGCTGGAACACCGGGTTGCGGTAGAGGAGTTCACGTCCGGTGGGCAGGTGCACGAGCGAGTGGATCCGGCCACCGAGGCCGGGCAGGACGGTGACGCGCAGATGCGCGTTCTCGATGACGATCGTCTCGAAGTCCCGCTCGGTGCGCTGCCGCCGGTATCCGTCCCGGATCCGGACGGGCAGCAGGGAGCGCAGTGGCTCGTACCCGATCTGGCGTGCCATGTCGCGCGGCAGGCCCTCGCGGGAGCGGTCGTCCAGCTCGTGCACTCCGTCTGGCGCGCGGAGCTCGGGCAAGGGGTTCTCGGGACCCAACGGGGCTGCGGGAAGGGTCAGTACGGAACGGCGGACGGTGGTGGCCATGAGGGAAATGGAACACGCCACGGCCACCGGTGCACAGGGATTCGGCGGATCACCACCGGTCAGGATTACGCAAAACCTTCTCCCGCGCGGGCCGTTGTCCGATCATGGAGGACATGAGCGATGTGATCAGAAGAGGTCAGCTCTTCGACGGGGAAGAGTCCGCGAGCCGGTTCACGGGACCGACGACGGGCGACGAACGACGGATGCTCGTCGACATGCTGGGGGCCCAGCGCACGACGCTCAGGCTCAAGTGCGCAGACCTGGGGCCGGAGTTGGCGGAGCGGTCGGTGGAGCCGTCCACGCTGTCGCTGCTGGGTCTGGTCCGCCACCTCTCGGACGTGGAGCGCCGCTGGTTCCGTCAGGTGCTGGACGGGCAGGAGGTCGCGCCGCGGTTCTGGTCCGCGGACGCCCCCGACGGCGACTTCGACGGCGCGGTGTCCACGCCGGAGGTGGTCCGGGAGGCCTGGGAGGCGTGGCGGGCGGAGGTGGGGTTCGCGGAGGCGTTCACGGAGCGGGCGCCGGATCTGGAGGTGTCCGGGAAGGACGTGTGGCGGGGCGAGGTCTCGCTGCGCTGGGTGCTGATCCACATGATCGAGGAGTACGCGCGGCACAACGGCCACGCGGACCTGCTGCGCGAACGGATCGACGGCGTGATCGGCGTCTGACGGGGCGGACCGCCGGGCTCCCGGTGCGGGAGCCCGACCGCCTATGCGAACGCCCCCGCCACCAGGTCGGCGAGCAGCGCGCCCGCGCGCCCGTCCGGGTCCAGGTCCGGGTCGTAGATGGTGACGTTGAGTCCGACGCAGCGCGGGGAGCTGATCAGCACGCCGAGCAGTTCGGCGAGTTCGTCGGGGATCAGGCCCCCGGGGTCCGGGCTGTCGACGGCCGGCATCACGGACGGGTCGAGTACGTCGGCGTCCAGGTGGACCCAGAACCCGGCGGTGGCCGGGGGCTGCAGCCCGGTCAGGGCGGTACGGGCCACCGGCCCGGCGCCGGCGTCGCGGATCGCCCCCACGGTGGCGGCGAAGATCCCGGCGGCGCGGAGCTCCGGAAGGTCCGGGTCCCCGTCGCGCAGCCCGAAGAGCCGGACGTCCTCGTCGCGCACGTAGGGCCCGAGGCCCTCCAGGTCCGCGAGGTCCGCCTGGCCGCGGCCGGTGGCGAGCGCCAGCTCCTCGCCGCCGGCCGCGCCGACGGGCCCGTTCACGGCCTCGTTGCCGGGGTGGCGGAAGTCGGCGGAGCCGTCGATCGCGGCGATGCCGTACCGCCCGAGGCGCCGCATGGCCAGGGAGGCGCCGAGCTGGATGGAGCAGTCGCCGCCCAGTACGACGGGGAACTCCCCGGAGCGCAGGTGCTCCTCGATCCGGTCGGCGAGGGCGACGGTGTAGGCGGCCAGGGGTCCGGCGTGGAACACCCCGTCGCCCTCCTTCCAGTCCCCGCGGTCGTAGCGCGGCGGGACGACGACCCCGCCCTCGCGCGCGCCGAGCCGGGCCAGCAGACCCTGCTCGCGCAGGGCCCCGGCCAGCTTGTAGACGCCTGGGACGGCGCCTTGGGCCGGCGGACGGAGTCCGAGGTTGGACGGTGCGTCGAGGAGCACGAGGGTTCGCATGGAATCATCCTGTGCGATGCGGGGCCGCGGGACATGGCATTTCGGCCGTGAGCGCCCAGCGTTCGTGGTCCCGCCAGGCGCCGTCGACGTGGAGGAAGTCCGGCGACAGCCCCTCCAGGCGGAAGCCGAGCCCTCGGACGAGGGCGATCGAGGCGGTGTTTCCCGGCTGGATGTTGGCCTCCAGCCGGTGCAGTGCGAGGCCGTCCGCCGCGAAGGCGTGGCCGACGGCGAGGCCGAGGGCCTCCCGCATGAGTCCCCGGCCCGCCGCGTGCGCGAAGGCCCCGTACCCGAGCGCGCCGCAGCGGAAGGCGCCGAGGACGATGTTGTTGACGTTCACGAAGCCGGCGATCGCCCCCGACTCCTTCGCGCAGACGAGGAATCCGGCCTTGCCCGTGCCCGTCCCCATGCCCATCCCCGTGCCCGTGCCCATCCCCGTGCCCGTGCCCGTGCCCGCGATCAGCGGGGCCGCGTACGCCCGGTACGCCTCCTCGGTCGCGGGCGGCGACAGCCACGGGTGGTGGAGCTCCCGGCTCTCGCGCGCCCGGGCGGTGAACTCGGCCGCGTCGGTGGGCCGGTAGGGCCGCAACCCGGTCCGGGCGCCCTCCACCACGTACGGGAAATATGCCATCGCTCCAGGCTAGGGCCTGTGACAGGATCCCGATGTGATCATCACCCCGAACACCGAAGAACTGCTCCGCGCGGCCGCGTACAACAACGCCGCGTGGTGCGCCGCGGTCTCCCGCGACGGCGGGTTCACCGCCGAGGCCTGGAGCAGCCCGCGCCGGACGCCGCTCTACTACCCGGACGCCGTGACCCTCACCCGGGACACCGACACGGCCGCCCTGCTCGCCGGGATCGACACCGCCGCTCCGAGCGCCTCCGTCAAGGACAGCTTCGCCGTGCTCGACCTGGCTCCGGCGGGCTTCGAGATCCTCTTCGGCGCCCAGTGGATCCACCGCCCGGCGCCCGCTCCCGCCACCCCTGCCCCCGCCCCCGCCCTGGAGTGGAGCCGGATCTCCGGCCCCGCGGAGCTGGAGGCGTGGGAGACGGCCTGGGCCGGCGAGGAGAGCAGCGGGCTGTTCCACCCGGGGCTGCTCGGCTCGGCGAAGGAGCCGGAGGCCGAGGCGGAAACGGAAGTGAAAGCGGAAACGGAAGCGGCAGCCGAGGGGGCCCGGGACATCGCGTTCCTCGCGGGCCGGGACGCCGGGGGCAGGATCCTCGCCGGAGCCGCCGTCAACCGCACCGGCGACGTGGTCGGGATCTCCAACGTCTTCAGCGCCGACGGCACCCCGGACGACGAGGCCTGGACGGGCGCGCTGGCCCTGACCGGCTCGCTCTGGCCCGGCCTGGCGGTCGTCGGGTACGAGTCGGGGGACGACCTCGACACGGCGCTGCGCCACGGCTTCACCGCCATCGGCCCGCTCCGCGTCTGGGTCCACTCGGGCTGAGCCCGGCCCGTGGCCCCCGGCCGCCCCAGCGGGCCGGGGCCTGGGCCGGCGCTACCGCTGCCTGCGCCGCCGGGCGACGTAGGCCCCGCACAGTCCGCCCAGCACCGCCGCGATCAGCAGCGCGACGTACAGCGGCATCGTCACCTGCGGGATCAGCAGGCGGATCTTGGTGGGGCGGGTGTTCTCGAAGATGAACACCAGGGTGAGCACCGCGAGGGCCGCGATGCCCGCGCGGCCCGGGGTGATCCGCCCGCGACCCCTGCCGCGGCTGTTGGACGTGTGGGAGCTCATGCGCCCATCGTCCGGGCGCCGCGGCCCGGGGGCTCAGTCGGACAGGGCCAAACGGGGGATGTCCGCCCGCTCGAACCCGAACACCTGCGCGTACAGCGACAGCTCCGCCTCCAGCGCCCGGACCATCGTGTCCGCGCGCCGGAAGCCGTGCCCCTCGCCCTCGAAGGTGACGTAGGCGTGCGGCACCGAACGCCCGCGCAGGGCGGCCAGCAGCCGCTCCGCCTGGGCGGGCGGGCAGACCGGGTCGTCCAGGCCCTGGAGCAGGACGAACGGCGCGGTGATGCCCTCGGCGCGGGCCACGGGCGAGCGCTCGCGGCTGAGCAGGGCCAGGGTCTGCGGGGGGCCTGCGAGCCCGTCGACGTAGCGGGACTCCAGGTCGTGGGTCTCGGCGGCGAAGCCGGTCAGGTCCAGGACCGGGTAGATGATCGCCGCGCACGCGTACAGGTCGGTGGCGGCCAGCGAGGCCGCGGCCGTCCAGCCGCCCGCGCTGCCGCCCCGGATCGCGAGCCGGTCCGGGTCCGCGGTGCCCTCTGCGGCCAGGGCCCGTGCCACGGCGGCGCAGTCCTCGACGTCGACGATGCCCCACTGTTCGCGCAGCCGTTCCCGGTAGGCGCGCCCGTAGCCGGTGGAGCCGCCGTAGTTGACCTCGACGACGCCGATCCCGCGGGAGGTGAAGTAGGCGATGTGCAGGTCGAGTACGGGCGGCACGTGGTCGGTGGGGCCGCCGTGCGCCCATACCACGTACGGGGGCAGCTCGTCGGCCCGGGCGCGCAGCAGGGGGTGGTGCGGCGGGTAGACGTGGGCGTGGATCTCCCGGCCTCCCCGGCCGAAGAAGGTCCTGCTCTGCGGTTCCGGGTAGTACGCGGGATCGTCCCGGTCGGCGGACCCCGCCCCGCCGGCGGCACCCGCCCCGTCCTGCGCCTCGGCGGAGCCGAGGCCGCCCACCACCCGGGCGTGTCCGGTGGCCGTGTCCAGCTCCACCACCTCGTACGCGCTGCGCGGGCTGGCCGCGACCCCGTAGACCCGGCTGCCGCTGACGGCGAGCGTGGGCTGCCAGGCCGTCCACGGTCCGGCCGCGTCGACCAGGTCACCGCTCTCCGGGTCGAGCACGCCGAGCACCGAGGAGCCCCGGCCGTGCAGGACGGCGACCAGTCCGTCGGGGAGCGCCGCGATCCAGCGCAGGCCGGGCTTCCACAGCGCCCCGCCGAACTCCTCTTCCCGCGGGCACAGGTTGACGGCCTCGCCCGTCTCCCGGTCCACCCGGTACGGGTTCCACCAGCCGCCCCGGTCGCTGACCGCGAGGAGGCTTCCGCCGGTGGTCCACTCGACCTGGGCGACGGCCTCCTCGGGTCCGCCGAGCACGGTACGGGCCTGCGCGAGCCGGCCGTCCGGGGTGACCTCGGCGAGCCGGAGCTCGGTGCCGTCCCACGGCATCCGGGGGTGGTCCCACACCAGCCAGGCCGCCTGCCGCCCGTCCGGGGAGAGCCGGGGCCCGGTGCTGAACCGGTACCGGTCGTCGGTCAACTCCCGTACCAGCGAGCGGTCTTCGGCGGCCGACCCGTCCAGCGGTACGGCGGCCAGCACGCGGCGCACGTCACCCGGCCCGGCTCCGGTGAACTCCTCCAGCACGCACCAGACTTCGCCGTCCCGCAGCACCGGGTCGGCCCAGCGCAGCCCGCCGCCGACCGCCGAGAGCGGGGTCAGCGCCCGCGGCTCGGGGCTGCCGGGCGCGTCGGGCTCGTACGCGTACAGCCGCTGGTCGGCGAAGTGGACGAAGACCACCAGCGGTCCGTCCAGGGGGCGTTCGGTGCCCGCCCAGGGCCGGCCGCCGTACTCGGTGACCCGGCTGCGCACGTTCCACGGCGCGGGCAGCGCGCAGAGCGCGGGCCCGCCGTCCGCGGGCCGGCGGACCAGGGCGCGACGGCCGCCTTCGGCCGGCCGGGGCACCGTCCACCACACCTCGGCGCCGACCGTGCCGACGTACTCGGGCCTCCCGTCGAGGGAGGCGGCGAGCGCGGCGCCGATCGGCGAGGGCCAGCTGCCGTAGGGGGCGGTGCCGTCCCCGCGCGGGCTCGTCGGCGGGGGCATCACAGGGCGCGCATGGCTCGGTCGAGGACACGGACCCCGAAGTGCAGGGCGTCGACGGGCACCCGCTCGTCCACTCCGTGGAAGAGGGACCAGTAGTCGAAGCCGGGCGGCAGCTTGAGCGGGGAGAAGCCGTAGCCGGTGATGCCGAGCCGCGAGAACTGCTTGGCGTCGGTGCCGCCCGCCATGCAGAAGGGAACCACGTGCCCCTCGGGGTCGAAGGCCTCGACGGACTCGCGCAGGATCCCGTAGGTCCGCCCGTCCACGGGGGCTTCGAGGGCCACCTCCCGGTGGTGGAACTCCCAGCGCACGTCGGGGCCGGTGAGCTCGTCGAGGGTGGCGATGAACTCGGCCTCGCCGCCGGGCAGCATCCGGCCGTCCACGTACGCGGTGGCGGCGCCCGGGATGACGTTGACCTTGTAACCGGCGCTGAACATGGTCGGGTTGGCGCTGTTGCGGACGGTCGCCTCGACGAGGGCGCCGGCCGGGCCCAGCTTGTTGAGGACCTGGTCGAGCTGGAATCCGGGGGCCCGGGGGTCCACCGACAGCCCCTGCAGAGAGGCGAGTTCGGTGATGCACGCGGTGACGGTGTCGGTGAGGCGGACCGGCCACTCGTGCTCGCCGATGCGGGCGACGGCGGCGGCGAGCCGGCTGACCGCGTTGGCCCGGTTGGGCTTCGAGCCGTGTCCGGCGGTGCCGGTCGCGGTGAGCTTCAGCCAGGCGGTGCCGCGCTCGCCGGCGGCGATCGGGTAGAGGGCCTGTCCGGGCGCGGCGTGCACGGTGAAGGCCCCGGACTCGCTGATGCCCTCGGTACAGCCCTCGAAGAGCTCCGGGTGGTGGTCGGCGAGGAAGCCCGAGCCGTCGATCGCGCTGTCCTCCTCGTCGGCGGTGTAGGCGATCACGATGTCCCGGCGGGGCTTCACGCCGGCCCGCGCCCAGGCCCGTACGACGGCCAGCACCATCGCGTCCATGTTCTTCATGTCGACGGCCCCGCGGCCCCACACCACCCCGTCGCGGACCTCGCCGGAGAAGGGGTCCACGCTCCAGTCGGCGGCCTCGGCCGGGACCACGTCGAGGTGGCCGTGGACCAGGAGGGCGGGGGCGGTGGGGTCGGCGCCCGCGATCCGGGCGACCACGTTGGTGCGGCCCGGGGTGCGCTCCAGCAGTGCGGGCTCCAGGCCGATGTCCGCCAGCCGCTCGGCGACGTACTCGGCGGCCGGGCGCTCCCGGCAGTCGCCGCCGCCGCGGTTGGTGGTGTCGATGCGGATCAGGCCGGAGGTGAACTCGACGGCCTCGTCGAGCGCCACCCCGTCAACGGGGGTGCCGGGGGTGTCGGGCCTGTCGGCGGCGTTCCCGCCGGGCTCGGACATGTCAGCCATACTGCTCCTCCACCGCTGCCGAGACGATCGTGGTGACCGCCTTGAAGGTCCGGATCCCCTCGTACATCGTCCCGCTGGTGTACCCGACCCTACGCTCACCGGTCCGCTCGACTCCGGGCACCACCGTGGCGGCCATCGCCAGGTGCTCGGCGTCGAACTCGACCTCCACCGCGAACGGCCCGCCCCGCACCGGTTCGTGCCGGACGGCGAGGGCCGCGGCCTCCTGGGCGGCGGCCCGGATGTCGGCGGCCGTACGGGCCGGGGTGCGGCAGACGGCGGCGTAGCGCGAGACGTGGTCCTTGACGGCGACGGTCACCGCGTCCGGGGCGTAGCCGGCGGCGTCGACGCAGGTCAGGTCGTCTCCGGTGACGAGGACGACCGGAACCCCGTACTCGGCGACCACGTGCGCGTTGAGCAGGCCCTCGCTGGCGCGGGTGCCGTTGACCCAGACCCCGGTGATGGAGTTGGCGAGGTAGGTGTGGGCGAGCACGCCCTCTTCGCCGGCGCCCGTGTGGTAGCCGACGAAGGCGATGCCGTCGACGTCCCCGTGCTGGACGCCCTCGACCATGGAGAGGGACTTGTGGCGGCCGGTGAGCATCTCGACGCGCGCGTCGAGCTTTTCCAGCAGCAGGTTGCGCATGGTCGAGTGGGCCTCGTTGACGAGGACCTCGTCGGCGCCGGCGTCGTAGAACCCGAGGACGGCGGCGTTCACGTCGGAGGTGAACAGGGCCCGGCAGCGTTCCCACTGCGGGGTCCCGGGCAGCACGTCGGCGGGCCAGGTGACGCCGGTGGCGCCCTCCATGTCGGCGGAGATGAGGATCTTCATCGGGCCCCCTGGCGGTCGGTAGCGCTCAGGGCCCCACCCTAGCTCTCCGGTCCCTGCCGGGCCCCGGGGCCACGCCCGGGCGCGCCGGGACCCGGGGGCCCGGCCCCGGGCGGGCTCAATTCACCCGATCCGGTGAGGCCCGGCCCCCGGCCTCACCGGCAACGGCCTTGCTCAGCCCTTGACTTCGGCGGCCAGATTGGCGAGGAGGGTGTCGTAGATGCGAGCGAGGCCCTTGGGCGCGAAGGTGCGCTCGAAGAAGCCGCCGATGCCGCCCGCGCCGTTCCACACGGTGGTGACGACGGCCTTGGACTTGCCCTCGCCCGCCGGGGTGACGGTCCAGGTGGTGACCATGGAGGAGTTGCGGTCCTTCTCCACGAGCTGGCCGTCGGTGGGCTCGGTGACCTCCAGCAGGCAGTCGCGGACCCGCTTGCTGGTGGCCTGGAGCTTCCAGTGGACGAGGGTGCCCTCGCCGTCGCCGCCCTCGCGGACCTCGTACTCGCTGAAGTGCTCGGGCAGCACCTTGCCCCGGGTACCGGTGTAGTCGGCCAGCGCGTCGAACACGGTCTCCGCGTCCGCCCCGATGATGCGTTCCGTGGTGGCCTCGACCTGCGCCATGGCGTTCCTCCAGCAGTTGTGTTCGCTCGTCACCGCGAAGCCAACCACCTCCGGGGCGGGCGCCCAAATCCGGGTCAGACGTGACAGCGCACGCGGACGAGGAGGGTGTCTCCGGGCAGGGCCTCCAGGTAGCGCGCGGCGCCGTACCGGTGCGGCTCCACGATCGGCGCGGGGTGCGGGCAGGACGCCGGGCCGTCGCAGGCGCCGTGGACGGGACCGTCCTCTCCGCACCACCAGCCGTCGAGGGTGAGTACGTAGGGGAAGTAGGGCAGGCACGCGGTCTCCTCGTCCACGAACTCCCGCTTCCCGAGGTGCGAGACGGAGTGCACGGAGCCTCCGTGGAGGATGCCGGTGAGGTCGTGGCCCCGGTGCGCGGCCTGCAGGGCCGCCACGCGCTCGCGGTAGGCGAGGACCAGCGGCTGGGCGTCGAAGGCGACCCGGGCTTCCGCCCGCGCCCGCAACTCGATCCGGTACTCCTCGGGGTTCGACCAGAGTCGCCCCGGGCGCTCCGGCACGAACGGCGGGTGGAGCGGGACGAGCTCCTGCCACAGGTCCCAGGCCGCCCCGGCCTGCGCGGCCCCCTCGGCCCGGATCTCGGCGAGAGCCATCGCCTCCCGCGGACCGCCGGCGCACCGGCCGGGCAGGCTGGGCCCCGGGCCCTCGTGCACGAGCCGTGGGTCGTCCGCGTAGCCCGGCAGCAGCTCGAAGCCTCCTCCGTCGAGGCCACCCCGGATGTACCACCCGTCCCAGATCTCGAGCTCCTCGGCCCGGTCACGTTCCCGCCGGAACGGGGCCATCGCCTCGCCCAGCGCCTCTTCGAGCCTGCTCCGATCCTCGCCCGGGAGGCACACCACAATCCCCATTCTTGCCATCCGGCGAACCTCTCACGCCGACCCTGCGAGCTCAACGGGATATCCGCTCCGCACGATCATGGGAACACTTGTTCTATTCTCGGAGCCGAGCTACCGAGGGAGGCGCACCATGCGCTGGGACAACCTGACCGCGGGCCCCACGGGCCCGGCCGCGCTCTTCGGCGCCGACGCCGTCGTGACCCGCACCTTCGACACCCCCGAGTTCCGCGGGATCACCTTCCACGAGGTCCGCGCCCGCTCGATCGTCAACCGGGTCCCCGGCGCCTCCCGAATGCCGTTCGAGTGGACCGTCAACCCGTACCGGGGATGCAGTCACGCCTGCGTGTACTGCTTCGCGCGCAAGACGCACGGCTACCTCGACCTCGACACCGGGATCGGCTTCGACTCCCAGATCGTCGTCAAGACCAACGCCCCCGAGCTCGTGCGCCGCGAGCTCGCCTCGCCCCGCTGGAGCGGCGCGCACATCGCGATGGGCACCAACGTGGACTGCTACCAGCGCGCCGAGGGCCGCTACCGCCTCATGCCCGGAATCATCGAGGCGCTGCGCGAGCGCGCCAACCCCTTCTCGATCCTCACCAAGGGCACGCTCATCCTGCGCGACCTCCCGCTCATCCAGGAGGCCGCGGCCGTCGCCGACGTCGGGATCTCCGTCTCCGTCGGCTTCACCGACACCGCCCTGTGGCGCACGGTCGAGCCCGGTACACCCTCCCCCGCCGCCCGGCTGCAGGCCGTCCGCACCCTCACCGACGCGGGCATCGAGTGCGGGGTGCTGATGGCCCCGGTGATCCCCTTCCTCGGGGACTCCCCGGAGCAGCTGCGGGCCACCGTCCGGGCCGTCGCCGAGTCGGGCGCGACCTCCGTGACACCCCTGGTACTCCATCTGCGCCCCGGCGCCCGCGAGTGGTTCACGGCCTGGCTGGGCGAGCACCACCCCCACCTGGTCCGGCGCTACGAGCGGATGTACGCGGGCGGCTCGTACGCGCCGACCTGGTACCAGCGGATGATCACCCGCCAAGTCCACGAGCTCGCCGCCGAATTCGGCATCGGCCCCAGCGGCCCCGGGCCGGCCCGGCGGATCGTCGTACCGGAGCGGCCGGACGGCGCCGCACCCGCGCCCGGGCCGACCCAGCTCAGCCTGCTCTGAGCGCCCGTAGGACCGTACGATCGACTGAAGGGTCATCACATCGGGCCAATCGGGGCCCCCAATCCCCCCTTTCGGGCGCAGGTTCCGGGACGATTCCGCCCAGAACCCTCGGCTGGGAGGCCCCATGCTGCACCCGATGCTGCGCCCCAAGACAAGCAAGCCCGGTCCCGCCCTGCGGCGCGCCGCCGTCCTGCTCGCGGTGTCCACCATCGCCGCCGCCCTGGCGAGCCCGGTCACGGCCGCGGCCCCGGCGGGCCCGGCCGCGCCCGCCCCGGCCGCCGGGGCCCTGAAGTGGTCCACCTGCGCGACCTCCCGCTACCCGACGCTCCAGTGCGCCTCCCTCAAGGTCCCCCTCGACCACGAGAACCCGGCGGGCCGGCAGATCTCCCTGGCCCTGACCCGGGTGCCGCACACGGCCGCCCGTTCCCAAGGCCCGCTGCTGGTCAACCCCGGCGGGCCGGGCGGCAGCGGCCGCACCCTGGCCGGTTTCATCGCCTCCGCACTGCCCAAGGACGTCGCGGCCCAGTACGACGTGATCGGCTTCGACCCCCGCGGCGTCGGCAAGAGCGAGCCGGCCCTGGACTGCGGCGCCGGCCACTTCACACCCGTACGGCCGGACTCCGTACCGCTGGACGAGGAGACCGAGCGGGCCAACCTGGAGCGGGTGAAGTCCTTCGCCGAGTCCTGCCAGACCAAACACGCCGACGTCCTCCCGTACATCGGCACCGTCTCGGCGGCCCGTGACCTCGAAGTCCTGCGCACCGCCCTGCGCGCCGACAAGCTCAGCTACTTCGGCTACTCCTACGGCACCTACCTGGGCGCGGTGTACGCCAAGCTCCACCCCGACCGCGTGCACCGCCTGGTCCTCGACTCCGTCGTCGACCCGGCCGGAGTCTGGTACGAGGACAACCTCGCCCAGGACCAGGCCTTCGACTCCCGCCACAAGGCCTTCCTCGCCTGGGTGGCCCGGTACGACGCCACCTACCACCTCGGCACCGACCCGGCCGAGGTCGAGGCCCGCTGGTACGAGATGCGGACCGCGCTGCGCACGGCCCCGGCGGGCGCCAAGGTGGGCCCGGCGGAGCTGGAGGACACCTTCATGCCCGGCGGCTACTTCAACGGCTACTGGCCCCACCTCGCGACGGCCTTCGCCGCGTACGCGGTGGAGGGCGACCCGAAGCCGCTGGTCGCCGCGTACGAGAAGTTCGGCGCGGTGGAGCCCTCGGCGGGCAACAGCTACAGCGTGTACACCGCCGTGCAGTGCCGGGACTCGGCCTGGCCCAGGAACTGGAACCAGTGGCGGGCCGACATGTGGCGCACGCACGCCAAGGCCCCCTTCATGACCTGGAACAACGCCTGGTACAACGCCCCGTGCGCGTTCTGGCCGACCGAGCCGCTCCAGGCCCCGGACGTCACCAACTCGGCGCTCCCGCAGGCGCTCCTCTTCCAGGCGACCGAGGACGCGGCGACCCCGTACGAGGGCGCGGTGAGCATGCGGCGCAAGCTCGCGGGCTCCGCGCTGGTGGTCGAGGAGGGCGGCGGCAACCACGGCATCGCGCTGAGCGGCAACAAGTGCCTCGACGAGAAGCTGTCCGCGTACCTGCTGACGGGCAGGGCCGCGGACGCCGTCTGTCCCGCACAGCCGGCTCCCACCCCGGTCCCGGCGACCCGCGCGGTCCCGCCGTCGGCGGGCGGCGCCGCGCTCCACGGGCTGCTGGGCTTCCGGGGCTGACCCGCGACGGGCAAGATCGTGCCCATGAGCACCTCACAGGACAACCACCTCACCCGCATCGCCGCGCCCGAGGGCGTCGCCCCCGGCACCGGCTACCACCACGTCGTCTGGGGCACCGGCCGGTTCGTCGCCGTGTCCGGGCAGTGCGCCTTCGACGAGAAGGGCGAGCTGGTCGGCGAGGGCGACGCCGGCGCCCAGGCCCGGCAGGTGTTCGAGAACCTGGGCCGGTGCCTCGCCGCCGCCGGGGCGACCTTCGACGACGTGGTGAAGCTGACGTACTTCGTCACGGACGTCGCCCACCTCCCCGCGGTACGGGAGGCGCGCGACGAGCTGATCGCCCCGGACCGCCTCCCCGCTTCCTCGGCGGTCCAGGTGTCGGCGCTGTTCCGGCCCGAACTGCTGATGGAGATCGAGGCCTTCGCGATCGTCCCCGAGCGCACCGGGACCGGCCGGGCGGCCGAGGCCGCGTTCGGGGACGAGTCCGAGTCCGCGTTCGAGTCCGGTTTCAGGACCGGTTCCCGGGCCGGGTTCGGCACCGGGTTCAAGACCGGCTTCGGCGGCTGAGGCACCGGGCCTACGGGATCGTTCCCGGCCCCTGCCGGTCCAGCCCCTGCCGGTCCAGCCCCCGCAGGGCCGCCGTCGCCGCCACGGCCAGCCGGGGGTGCGACTGGGCCCGGGTCAGTACCTCCCGGGCCCGCTCGTCCGCCAGCCGGCCCAGCCCTTCCACGCAGGCCAGGGCCACCCGCCAGTACGGGTCGTGCGGCGCGAGCAGCCGCGACAGCGTGCGGATCAGCGCCGGGGCGGACTCCGGGGCGCGCAGCGCCGCCAGCAGCCGGACCGGGTGCAGGGCGTAGGCCGTGCGCAGTTCGTTGGTGGCCAGCGCCGCCGCCGCGCGGGCGGTGCGCGGGTCCCCGAGGACGGCGAGCGCCTGCGCGGCCGCCTCGCAGCGCGGCGGGTCCCGGTGGTTGAGCAGCAGGACCAGGGACTCGAAGGCCCGCCGGTCGCCGGCCAGTCCCAGCCGGTACGCCGCCAACTCGCGGGCCCACAGCGGCAGCCCGGCGGAGGTCAGCGAGGCGGCCAGGGCGTCCTGGTCCGCCGCGAGCAGGGCCTCGTACTCCGCCTCGTACTCCGGCGCCTGCGCGGCTTCCGCCCGCAGGCGCTCCAACACGTCGTTCACCCGGCCACCCTAGGGGGCCGCGGCGGCCGCCGCGCCGGGTTCCCCGACAGCCGGTTGATCGATGATCGATGATCGGTACATTTGGGCGGTACAGGTCACATCTCCGCGCTCTGGCGGACCAGTTACCAACGGGTTACTGTCCCTACAACACGTACGAGGGCGGCCTGGTGACGCAGCCACCTCGTACCAGTCGGTTCTGCACCACACAGCTCACGGCGTGACCCCGGGACAGGGTTCCGCCGTTTCCGCCCTCAGGGCCGCCTCCCTCCGGGATTCTCCGGAATCCCCGGGACGCCCCCGGGCCTCTCCGCACGGCTTCTCCGTACGGCATCCGCGCGCGCCGTGCGCCGCGCGCGCCCCCTCAGTCGTCACCCTCTTCCACTGGAGTCCCGCGATGGACCTTCCGTCCACGTCCAGTCAGTCGTCCCCCTCCCTCCCCGCCCTGCAGACCATCGCCGTCGTCGGTCTCGGCACGATGGGCTCCGGCATCGCCGAGGTCCTCGCCCGGGCCGGCCGCGAGGTCATCGGCATCGACGTCAGCGAGGCCGCCGCCCGCCGGGCCACCGCGGCCCTCGCGGCGGCCACGGCCCGCTCCGTCGCCAAGGAGCAGCTCACCGAGCAGGAGCGCGAGGCGGTGCTCGCCCGTTTCCGCACCTTCTCCGAGCTGGGCGCCGCCGCCGACGCCGACCTCGTCATCGAGGTGGTCCCCGAGTCCTACGAGCTCAAGCAGCGGATCTTCCGCGAGCTCGACGCGATCGTCCGGCCCACCGCGATCCTGGCCACCGGCACCAACGCCCTGTCGGTGACGCGGATGGCCGCCGAGTCGCAGCGCCCCGAGCGCGTGGTCGGCCTGCACTTCTTCAACCCGGTCACCGCGATGAAGCTGGTCGAGGTCGTCTCCAGCGTGCTGACGGCCCCGCCGGCCGTCGAGGCGGTCACCGCGCTGGCCCGCGAGCTCGGCAAGGAGCCCGTCGCGGTCGGCGACCGCCCCGGCTTCGTCGCCGACGGCCTGCTGTTCGGCTACCTCAACCAGGCCGCCGCCATGTACGAGTCGCGGTACGCCTCCCGCGAGGACATCGACGCGGCGATGAAGCTGGGCTGCGGCCTGCCGATGGGCCCGCTCGCGCTGCTCGACCTGATCGGCGTGGACACCGCCCGCACCGTCCTGGAGGCCATGTACACGGCCTCGGGCGACCGGCTGCACGCCCCCGCCCCGATCCTCGGCCACCTCGCCGAGGCGGGCCTGACCGGGCAGAAGTCCGGGCGCGGGTTCTACACGTACGAGGCCCCGGGCAGCCAGGTCGTCGTCCGTGACCTGCAGACCCCGCCGGACGGGGACCTGGTCCGGGCGAGCCGTCCGGTGAACTCGGTGGGCGTGGCCGGTTCGGGCACGATGGCGAGCGGGATCGCGCAGGTCTTCGCGCAGGCCGGCTTCCCCGTGGTGCTGGCGGCCCGCAGCCAGGAGAAGGCGGACGCGGCGAAGGCCGCGATCGGCAAGTCGCTCGCCCGCGCGGTGGACCGGGGCCGGCTGACGGCGGAGGCCGCCGCCGCCACCGTGGGCCGGATCACGGCGGCGGGTTCGCTGGACGCCTTCGCGGACGTGGACCTGGCCGTCGAGGCCGTCGCCGAGGACCTGGAGGTGAAGCAGGAGCTGTTCCGGGCGCTGGACAAGGCCTGCAAGCCCGGTGCGGTGCTCGCCACCACGACCTCCTCGCTGCCGGTGATCGCGATCGCCCGTGCGACCTCGCGTCCCGAGGACGTGATCGGCATGCACTTCTTCAACCCGGCCCCGGCGATGAAGCTGGTCGAGGTGGTCCGGACCGTCCTGACCGCCGACGACGTGCACGCCACGGTCCGCGGGATCTGCGGTCAGGTCCGCAAGCACGCGGTGGACTGCGGGGACCGGGCGGGCTTCATCGTGAACGCGCTGCTGTTCCCGTACCTCAACAACGCGATCAAGATGGTCGAGCAGCACTACGCCGGCATCGACGACATCGACGCGGCGATGAAGCTGGGCGGCGGCTACCCGATGGGGCCCTTCGAGCTCCTCGACGTGGTCGGCCTGGACGTGTCGCTGGCCATCGAGAAGGTCCTGCACAAGGAGTTCCGCGACCCGGGCCTGGCCCCGTCCCCGCTGCTGGAGCACCTGGTCGCGGCGGGCTGCCTGGGCCGGAAGACCGGCCGCGGATTCCGTGAGTACGCCCCCCGCCGGTAACCCGCGGCAGGGGCAGGAGCCCCAGGAGCCCCACAGACAGGATGCGTGGGGAGGGCTGCTCGGGTCCGCCGGACCCTCACGGCGGACACACCCTCCCGAGGAGCACTGTGTGCCCAGTGCCGGCCCTCCCCCGCATCCCTCCCCGCCCCACCCCCCTCGGGAGCGCTCTCCCGCGCGAATGAAGTACTTTCGCTCTATGTCCCAGCCCGCCAAGACCTCACCCCGCGCCTCCGCGGTCTCCGACGCCCCGGAGACCCCGGCCGGTACCAAGGCGGCCGCGCAGCGGCTCAAGATGCGCCGGGAGCTCGCGGCGGCCGCCATGGAGCTCTTCGCGAACAAGGGGTACGAGGCCACGACGGTCGACGAGATCGCCTCGGTGGCCGGGGTGGCGCGCCGGACCTTCTTCCGGCACTTCCGGTCCAAGGAAGAGGCGATCTTCCCGGACCACGACGACACCCTGACCCGCGCCGAGGCCGTCCTCGACGTGGCCCCGGCGCACGAGCACCCGCTCGACACGGTGTGCCGGGGGATCAAGGAAGTCATGAAGATGTACGCCGCCTCGCCGGCGGTGTCGGTGGAGCGCTACCGGCTCACCCGCGAGGTGCCGGCGCTGCGGGAGCGGGAGATCGCCTCGGTCGCCCGCTACGAGCGGCTGTTCACCCGCTACCTGCTGGCCCATTTCGACGAGACCGACCACCACGACGGCAACGACGACCCGCTCCTGGCGGAAGTCGCCGCCTCCGCGGTGGTCACGGCCCACAACCACGTGCTGCGGCGCTGGCTGCGGGCGGGCGGGCAGGGCGACGTGGAGGCGCAGCTCGACCACGCCTTCTCGATCGTGCGCAAGACCTTCGGTTCCGGGATCGGCGCGGGGCGCACGCTGAGCTCCGCCCCGGCCCCGGTCCCGGAGCCCGCGACCCCGCCGGCCTCGGTGCGGACGCAGGGCGAGGTGCTGGTGGCGGTGGCGCGTACGGACGCCCCGCTGGACGAGGTCATGCGGACCATCGAAGAGGCGCTCAGAAACAAGTAGGCGACGCGCCCGGACACCTCCGGGCGACACATGTCGCAGCGGCCGCTCCCGTTCCGGGGCCGGCCGCTTTCGTTTGTCCGAGTTGCCCCTACTCGCGGGTAACTCTGATCGATCATCGCTCATCCGTGCAGGTCAATCGGCAAATGAGAGAAAGTTTTGGCACCCGGTGCCTTGCTGAGTGACACGGGGTGCCATACGTTGAATCTCGTCCGGACGTCCCCGCGGTCCAGCCCACTCGGCACGGAACGCGCCCCGGATGCCTGCGTCACCAGGCCCCCGCACCGCCCCACCACAGGCACCGCGCAGCTCCACCCCAGCCGAATCGACGGCGCCCCACACATCGCTTCGCCGCACAGCAGCTCACCGCACCCCGTTTCCCTCAGCGCACCCTCATCAGCGCACGGCCGGAGGCATCACCGTGAAGGACATTCTGGACGCGATCCAGTCGCAGGCCGCGACGGCCGCCGACTTCGCGGCCCTGCAGCTCCCCGACTCGTACCGCGCGATCACCGTGCACAAGGACGAGGCGGAGATGTTCGCCGGGCTCACCACCCGTGAGAAGGACCCCCGCAAGTCCCTCCACCTCGACGAGGTCCCGCTCCCCGAGCTGGGCCCGGGCGAGGCCCTGGTGGCCGTCATGGCCTCCTCGGTCAACTACAACTCGGTGTGGACCTCGATCTTCGAGCCGGTCTCCACCTTCAGCTTCCTGGAGCGCTACGGGCGCCTCTCGGAGCTCACCAAGCGCCACGACCTGCCGTACCACATCATCGGCTCGGACCTCGCGGGCGTCGTCCTGCGCACCGGCCCCGGCGTCAACGCCTGGAAGCCGGGCGACGAGGTCGTCGCGCACTGCCTGTCGGTCGAACTGGAGTCCTCGGACGGCCACAACGACACGATGCTCGACCCCGAGCAGCGCATCTGGGGCTTCGAGACCAACTTCGGCGGCCTGGCGGAGATCGCCCTGGTCAAGTCGAACCAGCTGATGCCCAAGCCCGACCACCTCAGCTGGGAGGAGGCCGCCTCCCCCGGCCTGGTCAACTCCACCGCCTACCGCCAGCTGGTCTCCCGCAACGGCGCCGGCATGAAGCAGGGCGACAACGTCCTGATCTGGGGCGCCAGCGGCGGACTCGGTTCGTACGCCACCCAGTTCGCGCTGGCCGGCGGCGCCAACCCGATCTGCGTGGTCTCCTCCCCGGAGAAGGCCGACATCTGCCGGGCCATGGGCGCGACGGCGGTCATCGACCGCAACGCCGAGGGCTACAGGTTCTGGAAGGACGAGCACACCCAGGACCCCAAGGAGTGGAAGCGCTTCGGCAAGCGCATCCGCGAGCTCACCGGCGGCGAGGACATCGACATCGTCTTCGAGCACCCGGGCCGCGAGACCTTCGGCGCCTCGGTCTACGTCACCCGCAAGGGCGGCACGATCACCACCTGCGCCTCGACCTCGGGCTACATGCACGAGTACGACAACCGCTACCTGTGGATGTCCCTGAAGAAGATCATCGGCTCGCACTTCGCGAACTACCGCGAGGCCTGGGAGGCCAACCGCCTGATCTCGAAGGGCAAGATCCACCCCACCCTGTCGCGGGTCTACTCCCTGGAGGAGACCGGCCAGGCGGCCTACGACGTCCACCGCAACCTCCACCAGGGCAAGGTCGGCGTGCTCTGCCTGGCCCCCGAAGAGGGACTCGGCGTCCGGGACCACGAGATGCGCGCCACGCACCTCGACGCGATCAACCGCTTCCGCAACATCTGAGACCCCTCAAAGGCCAAAGGGACAGCCTGAGATGACAGAGCGCCAGAAGGACCGTCCGTGGCTCATGCGGACGTACGCCGGCCACTCCACGGCCGAGGCGTCCAACGAGCTGTACCGCCGCAACCTCGCCAAGGGCCAGACCGGCCTGTCGGTCGCCTTCGACCTGCCGACGCAGACCGGCTACGACCCCGACCACATCCTCGCCCGCGGCGAGGTCGGCCGGGTCGGGGTCCCGGTCTCCCATCTGGGCGACATGCGGCGGCTGTTCCAGGACATCCCCCTGGAACAGATGAACACCTCGATGACGATCAACGCCACCGCCATGTGGCTGCTGGCGCTCTACCAGGTGGCCGCCGAGGAGCAGGGCGCGGACATCGCCCTGCTCCAGGGCACCACCCAGAACGACATCGTCAAGGAGTACCTCTCGCGCGGGACGCACGTCTTCCCGCCGGGACCGTCCCTCCGCCTGACGACGGACATGATCGCGTACACGGTCAACCACATCCCGAAGTGGAACCCGATCAACATCTGCAGCTACCACCTGCAGGAGGCCGGGGCCACCCCGGTCCAGGAGATCTCGTACGCGATGTCCACGGCCATCGCGGTCCTGGACTCGGTGCGCGACTCGGGCCAGGTCCCGCCGGAGCGGTTCGGCGAGGTCGTCGCCCGGATCTCCTTCTTCGTGAACGCGGGCGTCCGCTTCATCGAGGAGATGTGCAAGATGCGCGCCTTCGGCCGCATCTGGGACCAGGTCACCCGCGAGCGCTACGGCATCGAGAACGAGAAGCAGCGCCGCTTCCGGTACGGGGTCCAGGTCAACTCCCTGGGCCTGACCGAGGCGCAGCCGGAGAACAACGTCCAGCGGATCGTGCTGGAGATGCTCGCGGTCACCCTCTCCAAGGACGCCCGCGCCCGCGCCGTGCAGCTGCCGGCCTGGAACGAGGCGCTGGGCCTGCCCCGGCCCTGGGACCAGCAGTGGTCGCTGCGCATCCAGCAGGTCCTGGCCCACGAGAGCGACCTGCTGGAGTACGAGGACATCTTCGCCGGCTCGCACGTCATCGAGGCCAAGGTCGACTCCCTGGTGGCCGAGTGCCTGGCCGAGATCGACCGGATCCAGGAGATGGGCGGCGCGATGGCGGCCGTCGAGTCCGGTTACCTCAAGGGCGAGCTGGTCTCCTCGCACGCCGCGCGGCGGGCCCGGATCGAGGACGGCGAGGACAAGATCGTCGGCGTCAACTGCTTCCAGCAGACCGAGGAGAACCCGCTCACCGCGGACCTCGACGGCGCCATCATGACGGTGGACGGGGCCCTGGAGGCGCAGACCGTCGAGCGCATCGGGCGCTGGAAGTCCGAGCGCCAGGAGTCCTCCGACCGGCAGGGCGGCGGCGACCCGTTCGTCTTCCCCACGGTCATGCAGGCCCTGGACCGGCTCAAGGAGGCCGCCGCCGGGGACGAGAACCTGATGGAGGCCACCCTGGAGTGCGCCCGCGCCGGTGTCACCACCGGCGAGTGGGCGGGCGCCCTGCGCGAGGTGTTCGGCGAGTTCCGCGCGCCGACCGGGGTCTCCTCGGCCCCGGTGGCCGTGACCGCCGAGGAGGGCACCCCCATGGCCCTCGTCCGCGCGAAGGTCTCCCGTACGGCCGAGGACCTCGGCTCCGGCCGGCTGCGCCTGCTGGTCGGCAAGCCCGGCCTGGACGGGCACTCCAACGGCGCCGAGCAGATCGCCGTACGGGCCCGCGACGCCGGCTTCGAGGTGGTCTACCAGGGCATCCGGCTGACCCCCGAGGAGATCTCCTCGGCGGCCCTGGCCGAGGACGTGCACTGCGTGGGACTGTCCATCCTGTCCGGCTCGCACAGCGCGCTCGTCCCGGACGTGCTGGAACGCCTGCGCGCGGCGGGGGCGGGTGACATCCCCGTGGTCCTCGGAGGCATCATTCCGAATGCCGACGCCGTGGCGCTCAAGGAGGCCGGGGTGGCGGCGGTCTTCACCCCGAAGGACTTCGGCATCACGGAGATCATCGGCCGTATCGTCGACGAGATCCGCAAGGCCAACAAGCTCCACCCGCTCGGCGACGCCGACGACACCGCTTTCACCGACACCAGCGCACGTACCGACATCAGCGCAAGCACGGAGGTCCCCGCATGACCACGCCCTCTTCCCCGGTCAACCGGCTGCGGCCGCGCCGCTCCTGCCTCGCGGTGCCGGGTTCCAACCCCCGGTTCCTGGAGAAGGCCCAGGGGCTGCCGGCCGACCAGGTCTTCCTCGACCTGGAGGACGCCTGCGCCCCGCTCGCCAAGGAGGGCGCCCGCCACACGATCGTGGACGCGCTCAACCAGGGCGACTGGACCGGCAAGACCCGCGTGGTGCGCGTCAACGACTGGACCACGCACTGGACGTACCGCGACGTGATCACGGTCGTCGAGGGCGCCGGCCAGAACCTCGACTGCATCATGCTGCCGAAGGTCCAGGACGCCCAGCAGGTCGTGGCGCTCGACCTGCTGCTGACGCAGATCGAGAAGACGATGGGCTTCGAGGTCGGCAAGATCGGCATCGAGGCGCAGATCGAGAACGCCAAGGGCCTGGTGAACGTCGACGCGATCGCCGGCGCCTCTCCGCGGCTGGAGACCATCATCTTCGGGCCGGCCGACTTCATGGCCTCCATCAACATGAAGTCCCTGGTCGTGGGCATGCAGCCGCCCGGCTACGGCGCGGACGCCTACCACTACATCCTGATGCGGATCCTGATGGCGGCCCGCATGCACGACCTCCAGGCGATCGACGGCCCCTTCCTCCAGATCAAGAACGTCGACGGCTACCGCGAGGTCGCCGGGCGTGCGGCGGCCCTGGGCTTCGACGGCAAGTGGGTGCTGCACCCCGGCCAGGTCGACGCGGCCAACGAGGTCTTCTCCCCCTCGCAGGAGGACTACGACCACGCCGAGCTGATCCTCGACGCCTACGACTGGTGCACCTCCGAGGCCGGCGGCAAGAAGGGCTCGGCGATGCTCGGCGACGAGATGATCGACGAGGCCAGCCGCAAGATGGCGCTGGTCATCTCCGGCAAGGGCCGCGCCGCGGGCATGCAGCGCACCACCAAGTTCGAGATCCCGGAGGCCTGATCCCGATGCAGTTCGGACGCACCTACGAAGAGTTCGAGATCGGCGCGGTCTACAAGCACTGGCCCGGGAAGACGGTCACCGAGTACGACGACCACCTCTTCTGTCTGCTGACCATGAACCACCACCCGCTCCACCTGGACAGCAACTACGCGGAGAACACGACCGACTTCGGCAAGAACGTCGTCGTGGGCAACTACATCTACTCGCTGCTGCTGGGCATGTCGGTGCCGGACGTCTCCGGCAAGGCCATCGCCAACCTGGAGATCGAGTCGCTGCGGCACGTGGCGCCGACCTTCCACGGCGACACGATCTACGGCGAGACCACGGTCCTCGACAAGACCCCGTCGAAGTCGAAGAACGACCGCGGCATCGTCCACGTCGAGACCAAGGGCTACAAGCAGGACGGCACCCTCGTCTGCGTCTTCCGGCGCAAGGTGATGGTCCCGACCGAGACGTACATCAAGGAGCGCGGCGGCGAGCAGCCCGGCCGGCCCACGCTGAAGGAACAGGGGAAGTAGAACCATGAGCCGACTTGCCCAGACCGCCGGCCTGACGGACGACCAGAGGGACATCCTCAAGACCGTCCGGGAGTTCGTCGACAAGGAGATCATCCCGGTCGCGACCGGGCTGGAGCACCGGGACGAGTACCCGCAAGCGATCGTCGACGGCCTCAAGGAACTCGGCCTCTTCGGCCTGATGATCCCGGAGGAGTACGGCGGCCTGGGTGAGTCGCTCCTCACCTACGCGCTGTGCGTCGAGGAGATCGCGCGCGGCTGGATGTCCGTCTCGGGCATCATCAACACCCACTTCATCGTGGCGTACATGCTCAAGCAGCACGGAACGCAGGAGCAGAAGGAGTACTTCCTCCCGCGGATGGCTCTGGGCGAGGTGCGCGGCGCGTTCTCGATGTCCGAGCCGGGGCTCGGCTCCGATGTGTCGGCCATCACCTCCAAGGCGGTGAAGGACGGCGACGAGTACGTCCTGAACGGCCAGAAGATGTGGCTGACGAACGGCGGCACGTCCACGCTGGTGGCCGTCCTCGTCCGCAGTGACGAAGGACACCCGGAGGGCACCGCGCCCCACAAGTCGATGACGACCTTCCTCGTGGAGAAGGAGGCCGGCTTCGGTGAGGTGCGGCCCGGCCTGACCATCCCGGGCAAGATCGACAAGATGGGCTACAAGGGCGTCGACACGACCGAGCTCATCATGGACGGACTGCGCATTCCGGCCAATCGGGTCCTCGGCGGGGAGACCGGCCGAGGGTTTTACCAAATGATGGACGGGGTCGAGGTCGGCCGTGTCAACGTGGCGGCCCGTGGCTGCGGCGTCGCACAGCGTGCCTTCGAGCTGGGTGTCTCTTATGCCCAGCAACGTCACACTTTCGGCAAGGCCATCGCCGAGCACCAGGCGATCCAGTTCAAGCTGGCCGAGATGGCTACCAAGGTCGAAGCCGCCCATGCGATGATGGTCAATGCAGCACGCAAAAAGGACTCCGGGGAACGAAACGACCTCGAAGCAGGGATGGCGAAGTACCTCGCCTCCGAGTACTGCAAGGAGGTGGTGGAGGACGCGTTCCGTATCCACGGTGGCTACGGCTTCTCGAAGGAGTACGAGATCGAGCGTCTCTACCGGGAGGCGCCCATGCTGCTCATCGGTGAAGGTACCGCCGAGATCCAGAAAATGATCATCGGGCGACGCCTGCTCGAGGAGTACCGGCTCCAGGGCTGAAAGTCCCTTTTGGGGTAAATCGTCCAGCGGTTTACCGCGAAAGAGTCACTAGCAGTCACTGGCTCCCGGCCATCGACTCGGCTTCTGGCTTGCCCAGTTGTTGCGCGCAACCGATAGCATTCCAGTAAAGCCGCCGTCCCGTCCCCCCGTTTGCGGCGCGGCATCACCCGCTACGAAGGTCATCCATGCCCCACAGCCAAACCTCTGCACCTCGCGTCGGCCTCCTCGGTGGACGCCTCGCGCGCGGAGCATCGCCGTGGCTTCTGCCGACCGTCGCCACCGCCGCCGTCAGCCTCGTCCGGGCCCGCAAGTCCGGACGCTGGGCGGCAGTGGCCGTGCCCACCACCGCGCTCGCGGCGGGCATGCTGTGGTTCTTCCGCGACCCCGAGCGTGAGATCACGCAGGGCAGGGTCATCTCGCCCGCCGACGGTGTGGTGCAGAGCATCATGCCGTGGAAGGACGGGCGCACCCGCGTCGCGATCTTCATGAGCCCTCTGAACGTCCACGTCAACCGCGCGCCCCTCGCGGGCACGGTGACGTCGGTGGAACACGTCCCCGGTGGATTCGTTCCGGCGTTCAACAAGGAGAGCGAGAACAACGAGCGCGTCGTCTGGCACTTCGACACCGAACTCGGCGACATCGAGATGGTGCAGATCGCCGGCGCCGTCGCCCGTCGCATCGTCCCGTACCTGCCGGCCGGCACCAAGGTGGAGCAGGGCGAACGCATCGGTCTGATCCGCTTCGGCTCCCGCGTCGACATCTACCTCCCCGAGGGCGTCGAGGTCGCGGTCGAGGTCGGACAGGCCACCACCGCGGGGGTGACCCGAATTGACCGTGACTGAACCTGAAACCCCGGCCACGCCGTCGGCCGGCTGGGTGCCCGAGGCCTCGGAGGAGGAGTCCACCGAGGACGACATGCCGCTGTCACTGCGGCTGTCGATAGCGGACACCCTCACGCTCGGCAACGCGACGTGCGGATTCATGGCGGTGTACTTCACCACCACCGGGATCCTCATCCCGCACCTCACCGGCAGCGGCGAGTCGGGCATGGCCCGCAGCAGCGCGGCCACGGCCGTGATACTGATGCTGCTCGCCGCGGTCTTCGACCTCTTCGACGGCATCGTGGCCCGCAAGCTGCGCAGCTCGCCGATGGGAGCTGAGCTGGACAACCTGTCGGACCTGATCAGCTTCGGTCTGGCTCCCGCGTACTTCGTGCTCGTCTACGGCATGGTCGCCGACGACGCGGTGCAGAAGATGTCGGCGCTGGCGGCGATCGTGGTCCTGCTGGCGGTCGTCCTGCGCCTCGCGAGATTCAGCTGCGTGGCCATGAAGGACGGCATGTTCCAGGGCATGCCGAGCCCCTTCGGCGCGCTGACGGTCGTCTCGATCGTGCTGCTGGAGCTGCCCTTCATCCCGACCCTGCTGGCGATCGTCGGCGTGGCCTGGCTGATGGTGAGCCGGGTCGAGTACCCCAAGCCGCGGGGTGTCCTCGCGGTGGCGATGCTCAGCTGGATCGTCGCGGCGATGGGTCTGCTGGCCGCGTGGGCGTTCGACGCGCCGGGCGGCGGGCTGCTGCTCCAGACCGGCTGCGCGCTGCAGATCGCTCTGGCGGCGACCATCCCGCTGTTCGCGACGACCCGTCGCGCGAACACGTTCCGCCACAACCGCCGCGAGGCGAGGGCCACGCAGGCCCCGTAACCCGGCCCCACGCACACCGAAGGGCCCCCGACCGCCACCAGGCACCCGGGGGCCCTTCCGCGTGCCCGGGGCGGTGCGCCCCTTCCGCACGGCCGGGGGCCGGGCGGTGGGGCGCCGTAGGCTTGGTGTCGGAAAACCGCCAGCCTCGGCGGCGGCCCGCCGGGAGGATGGGAGCCATGTACACCGATACGGAGCGTTGCGTACGGGCCGTCCAGTCGAAGGACGCCCGGTTCGACGGATGGTTCTTCACCGCCGTCCGGACCACCGGGATCTACTGCCGGCCGAGCTGCCCCGCCGTACCGCCCAAGGTCGAGAACATGACCTTCCTGCCCAGCGCCGCCGCCTGCCAGCAGAGCGGGTACCGGGCCTGCAAGCGGTGCCGGCCCGACACCTCCCCCGGTTCCCCGGAGTGGAACGCCCGCGCCGACGCCGTCGCCCGCGCCATGCGCCTCATCCAGGACGGGGTCGTCGACCGCGAGGGCGTCCCGGGGCTGGCCTCGCGGCTCGGGTACTCCGCCCGCCAGGTGGAGCGCCAGCTCGGCGCCGAGCTCGGCGCCGGGCCCCTCGCCCTGGCCAGGGCCCAGCGCGCGCAGACCGCCCGGCTGCTGATCGAGACCTCCGGGCTCCCGATGGGCGACATCGCCTTCGCCGCCGGGTTCTCCTCGATCCGGACCTTCAACGACACCGTCCGCGAGGTGTTCGCCCTGGCGCCGAGCGAGCTCCGGGCGCGCGCGGCAGGCCGCGGGGCCGGGCCGGGCAGCGGCGCCGCCCAGGTGCCCGGCACCATCAGCCTGCGGCTGCCCTTCCGGGCCCCGCTCACCCCCGACAACCTCTTCGGCCACCTCGCCGCGACCGCCGTGCCCGGGGTCGAGGAGTGGCGGGCGGGCGCCTACCGCCGCACGCTGCGGCTCCCGTACGGCACCGGTGTCGTCGCCCTGACCCCGCAACCCGACCACATCGGCTGCCGGCTCGCCCTCACCGACCTGCGCGACCTGACCATCGCCATCAGCCGCTGCCGCCGGCTCCTGGACCTCGACGCCGACCCCGAGGCCGTCGACGAGCAGCTGAGCGCCGACCCGCTGCTGGCCCCGCTGGTGGCCAAGGCTCCCGGCCGCCGGGTGCCGCGTACCGTCGACGCGGAGGAGTTCGCCGTACGGGCGGTCCTGGGCCAGCAGGTCTCGACCGCGGCGGCCCGCACGCACGCGGCCCGCCTGGTGCGCGCCCACGGCGAGCCCGTGGCCGATCCCGACCCCGAGGGCGGGCTGACCCACCTGTTCCCCACCTCGCAGGCCCTGGCCGGGCTGGACCCGGAGTCCCTGGCCCTGCCGCGCAGCCGGCGCACGACCTTCACCACGCTCGTCGCGGCCCTCGCCGACGGCTCGCTCCCGCTCGGGATCGACAGCGACTGGGAGGCGGCCCGGGCGCGGCTGGGGGCGCTGCCCGGTTTCGGGCCGTGGACCACCGAGATCATCGCGATGCGGGCCCTGGGCGACCCGGACGCCTTCATCCCCTCCGACCTGGGGATCCGGCGCGCGGCGAAGGGGCTCGGGCTGCCCTTCACGCCCTCGGCGCTGACCGCCCGCGCGGCCCACTGGCGGCCCTGGCGCGCCTACGCCGTGCAGTACCTGTGGGCCACCGAGGACCACGCCATCAACGTCCTGCCCGTCTGAACCCATCGCCTTGCGAGGAGTACGAGCCGTCATGAACAGCAGCGTCAAGCAGCACACCGTCGTGGACAGCCCCTACGGGCCGCTCACCCTGGTCGCCGCCGACGGGGTCCTGTGCGGCCTCTACATGGCCGGGCAGCGCCACCGGCCGGCCGAGGAGGCCTTCGGGGAGCGCGTCGCGGCCGGTGAGGCCCCCTTCCCGGAGGTGGTGCGGCAGCTGACCGCCTACTTCGCCGGGGAGCTCACCGAGTTCGACCTGCCGGTGCGGCTGGAGGGCACCGCGTTCCAGCGCAGCGTGTGGGAGCAGCTCGTACGGATCCCCTACGGGCAGACCTGGTCCTACGGGGAGCTGGCCGCCAGGCTCGGCAAGCCGAACGCCTCGCGCGCGGTCGGCCTGGCCAACGGGAAGAACCCGGTCAGCATCGTCGTGCCGTGCCACCGCGTCATCGGGTCGTCCGGCTCCATGACGGGCTACGGCGGCGGCATCGACCGCAAGGTGCGCCTGCTGGCCTTCGAGTCCGGGGCGGAGCAGTTCTAGGCCGGCCTCGGGGTGTCCTGCCCGGTCAGGACTTTGAGCAGGTGCACGTCCGCGTGGTCTCCGTGGATGCCCGGGATGCGGGCGGTCTCGGCATAGCCGTGGCGCCCGTAGAACTCCGGGGCCTGGAAGGTGTACGAGGAGACGGCCACGCGGTCGCAGCCGCGGCGGCGGGCCTCCGCCTCCGCCGCCCGCAGGATCCTGCCGCCCCAGCCGTCCTTGCGGCTGTCCTCGCGGACCCACAGCAGGTCGATGCCGCACAGAGCGCCCCAGGTCGACGCGGTGAGCCCGCCGATCAGTTCGCCCGCTTCGTCGGTGACCCTGACGGAGAACGTGCCGCGGTCGGACACGCCGGTGGCGGCCGTGTTGAAGGCGGTGAGTTCCTCGGTCAGCCGGGCGTCCAGCGCGGTGTCGCCCCCGCCGGTGGTCAGTGTCGGGCCGGAGCCGTGGTCAGTGGTCACGGCGCGGAGTATGCCGGACGGCCCGGCCGCTCGGCACCTGAATACTCACGCGCTCGGGTGACCCACCCGCTCAGGCCGGTGGTGCGACCGCTTCGAGGTCGGCCGCGGTGCCGGACATGACGGTGCGGATGTGCCGGGTGAGGTGTTCCACCGGCCAGTCCCACCAGGCGAGCGCGAGCAGCCGGGCGATGTCCTCGTCGGTGTGGCGGGTGCGGATGAGGGTGGCGGGGTTGCCACCGACGATTCCGTAGTCGGGGACGTCGTCCACGACCACGGCGCCGGCCGCGACGATCGCGCCGTGCCCGATGCGCACCCCGGGCATGACCAGGGCGCCGTGGCCCAGCCAGACGTCGTTGCCGACGATGGTGTCGCCCCGCCCCGGCAGGCCGCCGAGCAGGTCGAAGTGGTCGGCCCAGGACCCGCCCATGATGGGGAAGGGGAAGGTGGACGGGCCGTCCATGCGGTGGTTGGCGCCGTTCATGAGGAAGCGGACCCCGGTGCCCAGGGCGCAGAACTTTCCGATGACCAGCTTCTCGGGCCCGTAGTGGTAGAGCACGTTGCGGGTCTCGAACGCCGTGGGGTCGTCCGGGTCGTCGTAGTAGGAGTACTCCCCCGCCTCGATCAGCCGCGAGGTCACCAGCGGCTTCAGCAGGACCACGCGCGGCTGGCCGGGAATCGGGTGGAGGACCGTCGGGTCCGCGGGAAGGGGATGCACGGCTAGGTCGTCTCTTTCGGATCTTGTCGGCTTGAGTCCGCGGCGTCTGGTGCCGTTCCTGGGCGTGCTGTCGGGGCGTTCCGTACTGGGCGTACGTGGTCGCCTCGGCAGTGCGGCCAGGCGCGGTGCCGGGCGTCGCGGGCCCGGCAGGATCCGGAAGAGACGGCCTAGATGTGTTGTCCCGGGACGTTGGTGACACGCGTGCTGGGTTCTTGAAATGGGTGAGGGCCTCCGGGTTCGGTGTGGATTGCGACATCTGCACCGAAG
>NZ_JBSFDF010000037.1:0-73448 GCF_053593795.1 Streptomyces sp. NPDC002104
GCCTCAAACGCCGGCGGGGCTGAAATGGCGCCGGAGGCTGCGGTGTGCGGGCCGGGGACGGGGGCGGGGTGGGGTGTTGGCCGGGACGTAAAGCGTGATTTGTGGCGCGTCGGAAAGCCACAACTGTCGAACGTTGGGGGCAGGGCGCCTAAATCATGCAGTCCAGGCCGACACCCCACCCCGCCCCCGGCACCGGCCCCCACCCGCAGCCAGCACAGCCCAGCGCAGCGCCCCGCGCTACGCCGGCTGGCGGACGTGCGCGCGGACCCAGTCCACGATGGCCGTGGTCGTCGCCCCGGGCGTGAAGATCTCGGCCACGCCCTTCTCCTTCAGCGGAGCGATGTCCGCCTCCGGAATGATGCCGCCACCGAACACCTTGATGTCAGCCGCATCGCGCTCCGCGAGGAGTTCCAGCACGCGCGCGAACAGCGTGTTGTGCGCCCCCGACAGGATCGAGAGACCGATCGCGTCGGCGTCCTCCTGGATCGCCGTGTCGACGATCTGCTCGGGAGTCTGGTGGAGGCCGGTGTAGATGACCTCCATGCCCGCGTCCCGAAGGGCCCGCGCGATCACCTTGGCGCCTCGGTCGTGGCCGTCGAGGCCCGGCTTGGCCACCACCACACGGATCGGACCGGTCACACCCATCGCACTGCCTCCCGAGTGAACGAACGTTAAGTACAGCATTGCGCACACCCCCGTTTCGCGGTCAACCACGAGGGGGAAATCACACGTGGGATGGCGTACCACCGCTCCGCGCCGACAGCCGCACGGCACGGGGCGGTCGGGCGCCCCGGTCCCGAGCAGCCGATCAGCCGATCAGCCGAGTAGTCGAGCAGCCGAGTAGCACCAGGACCTACGGGGGGCCGTCCATGGGGCTGACCATGTCCGGTGCCGCACTGCGGGCCGCACTGCTGGAAGCGATCGTGCTCGGCGGACACATCCTGCTGTATCCCACCGGAGTCCTGCCGGAACGACCCGCCGCCCCCGCCCACGAGCGCCCGCGCCCGCCGGTGGTGCTGCTCCACGGGTTCACCGACAACCGCTCCGTCTTCGTCCTGCTGCGCCGCGCCCTCGAGGCCGGCGGCCGGCGGCAGGTGGAGGCGTACAACTACTCCCCCTTCACCTGCGACCTGCGCGTCACGGCCCGGCACCTCGCCCGACGCGTGGAGGAGCTGTGCGAGCGCACCGGTCAGGACCGGGTGGACCTGGTGGGGCACAGTCTCGGCGGACTGGTCGGGCGGTACTACGTCCAGCGCCTCGGCGGCGACGCGCGCGTCCGCACGCTCGTCACGCTCGGCACCCCGCACTCCGGCACCCGCGTGGCGCCCTTCATGGACGCGCACCCCCTGGTCCGGCAGATGCGCCCGGATTCCGAGGTGCTCGCCGAACTGCGCGCACCCGCGCCCGGCTGCCGGACCCGGTGCGTGGCGTTCTGGAGCGAGTTCGACGAGCTGATGGACCCGACCGGGACGGCCCGTATCGAACACCCGGACCTGCTCGTGGAAAACGTGCAGGTCACCGGCATCGGGCATCTCGCCCTGCCCGCGCACCCGGCCGTCATCGCGGCGGTCCGGCGCGCACTCGACGGGCCCAGGCCGGCCGCCCTCCCGCATCCCGGCGCCAGTTCCGTCGCCTGACCGGCCGGCCGGCCCCGTTCCCGCCTCGACCGCGGGAGCGACATGCGACCTCCAGTCGAACGTTTTTCGAACTCAAGGCCAAGGGTGGGTCTTCAGCCGACCGAAAGGCGGCCGAATGCCCGGTTCCGCCGAGCACAAATCCCTCCGAAGATTGTCGTTGCGTGTAACCGCCGGGTACAGTCACGCCACTGCTCTCCTCCGAGGACCCCACATTCCTCGGCCACCCAGGCCCCCCGCTGCCGAGGCGAAAGAGAAGTTGGTGAACGACCGCCCCTCGTCGGGCCAGTACCCCGATTTTGGGTACGACGGCCTTTCCACCACCACTTTCGCTGGCGATTCAGCGTTTGCGTCCTATGAAACACAGGGTCAGGGCTACAACTACGGCGCCACCTACGGTTCCTACGACACCAGCTCGTACGACACCACGGCATGGACCGCCCCCCAGAACGGCTACGCGCAGCAGTCCGCCGACGGCTACGGCGGGTACGCCGGCCACGACGGCTACCTCTCGACCGTCCCCACGCAGGGCGGCGTCTCCCTGGACTACCAGTCCACGGCCTTCGGCTACGACCCGTCCGCCGAGCAGACCGGCCACTGGTCGGTCCCCGGCTACGGGACCGAGACCGGCACCTACGACGCCACCGCCTGGAACACGGCCCCCGAGCAGCCCTACGGCTACACCGGCTACGAACAGCCGCAGCAGCAGCCGCACGTCCCGGACCCCGCACAGGATCAGGCCTACGCCCACCCCCAGGCCCCTGAGCAGCAGTACGCCTACGACTACGGGTACGAGGCCTACGCCACTCCCGGATCCGCTCCCTCACACGAGGCCGAGACGGCCTACACCGAGACCGCCGTCTTCGAGTTCCTCCCCGCGGATGCCCCCATCGAGCCCGATGATGCGGACATGAACGCGATGGACGCGATGGACGCGATGGACGCGGACGCGGACCTGCACGCGAACGCCCAGGTGCACGATCTCCCCACCCAGACCATGCCCGCCACCCCGGCCGCGCCCGCCGAGCCGCGCCCCTCGCGCCGCGCCGGTTCCAAGCCCGCCTCGAAGCCGGTCTCCAAGGGCAGCACCAAGACCGCTACCGCCAAGGCCGGTGCCAGCAACCGCCGTCGTACCCCGGCCAAGCGTTCCGCGCTGCTGACCGTGGCCGTTCCCTCGGCCTGCGTGATGGGTGTCGCGGGTGTGGCCGCCGCCTCCGTGGGCGGCCTCACCGGTACGGAGAAGCCGTCCGAGGAGACCACCACCCTGGCCGCGCCCGACCCGGCCTCCATCAAGCCGGTCGCGGCGAACAGCAAGCTCGACACGCAGCTCACCGCTCTCAGCGCCGACGCCGGCGACTTCGCGGACCGTGCGAGCCGCACCCAGGAACGCATCGACCTGCGCCTGCGCCAGGACGAGGAGAAGAAGCGCAAGGCGGAGGAGGCGGCGGCCAGGGAAGCGGCCCGCCCCAAGTTCGTGCTCCCCGTCGCCCGGCACGGCCTCAGCGCGGGCTTCGGCCAGGCGGGCGTCAACTGGATGTCCGTGCACACCGGCATCGACTTCCCGGTGTCCTACGGGACTTCGGTCATGGCGGCCACCGACGGCACCGTGCGCAGCCAGTGGAATTCGGCTTACGGCAACATGGTGATACTCACCGCCCCCGACGGCACCGAGACCTGGTACTGCCACCTCAGCAGCGCCAAGATCCGCTCCGGCAAGGTCAAGGCCGGCGACGTGATCGCGTACTCGGGCAACTCCGGCAACTCCACCGGCCCGCACCTCCACTTCGAGGTGAGGCCGGGCGGCGGTTCCCCGGTCGACCCGCAGGCATGGCTGCGCGCCAAGGGCCTGAACCCGAACTAGGACGGCCACTCCGTCCCGGGACGGCCACTCCGTCCCCGGACGCCTACTCCGTCCCAGGACGCCTACTCCGTCCCAGGACGCCCACGACGTGGAAAGGGCCCGCCCCCCGAGGGGCGGGCCCTTTCCAGGTTCCGAACAGCCGGAGCGCTAGAGCTTCTGCACCGGCGCGTACCGCAGCAGCAGCCGCTTCGGCTTCTCGTCACCGAAGTCGATGGTGGCCTGCGCGTCCGCGCCCGCTCCCCTGACCTCCATGACGGTGCCGAGACCGAACTGGTCGTGCGTGACCCGGTCCCCGACCACCAGCGCGATGACCGGCTTGTCGGTGGCCCGGCGCGTCGCGAACCCCGACGGGCCCGACTTCGTACGCGACGAGGACAGGAAGGCCTCCGGCGAGGTGCCGAACGAGGCCTTCGATCCGCCGCCGCCCGAGCCCGAGGACCCGTACCCCGAGCTGCGCATCGGACCCGCCGGCTTCTGCGCCGCGCCCGTCCGCTTCCACTGCAGGTACTCGGCCGGGATCTCCTCCAGGAACCGCGAGGGCGGGTTGTAGGAGGGGGTGCCCCAGGCGCTGCGCATGCTCGACCGCGTCAGGTACAGCCGCTCGCGCGCCCGGGTGATGCCGACGTAGGCGAGGCGGCGCTCCTCCTCCAGTTCCTTGGTCTGGCCCAGCGCGCGCATGTGCGGGAAGACCCCGTCCTCCATGCCGGTCAGGAAGACCACCGGGAACTCGAGGCCCTTGGCGGTGTGCAGGGTCATGAGGGTGATGACCCCGTTGCCGTCGGTGTCCTCGTCCGGGATCTGGTCGGAGTCGGCGACCAGCGCGACCTGTTCCAGGAACTCGGCCAGCGTGCCGGGGCCCACCGGCGGGGCGCCGTTCTCGGCGGCCTCGGCCGCCGCCGCTTCCCGTGCCTGCTCGAATTCGAGGGCCACGGCGGCGAGTTCCTGGAGGTTCTCGATGCGCGTCTCGTCCTGCGGGTCGGTCGAGGCCTGGAGTTCGGCGAGGTAACCCGTACGCTCCAGGACCGCTTCCAGGACCACCGCGGGGCCGGCGCCCGAGTCGACGATCGTACGGAGCTCCTCCATCAGCACGTTGAAGCGCTTGACGGCATTGGTCGAGCGGGCGGCCATGCCGAAGGCCTCGTCGACCCGGCGCAGTGCCTGCGGGAAGGTGATCTTCTCGCGCATCGCGAGCGCGTCGATCATCGCCTCGGCGCGCTCGCCGATCCCGCGCTTGGGCACGTTCAGGATCCGGCGGAGCGGGACGTTGTCCTCGGGATTCGACAGGACGCGCAGGTACGCGAGGACGTCGCGGACCTCCTTGCGCTCGTAGAACCGGACGCCGCCGACGACCTTGTAGGGCAGTCCGACGCGGATGAAGATCTCCTCGAACACGCGGGACTGCGCGTTGGTCCGGTAGAAGATCGCGACGTCGCCGGCCTTCGCGTCGCCCGCGTCCGTCAGCCGGTCGATCTCGTCGGCGATGAACTGCGCCTCGTCGTGCTCGGTGTCCGCGACGTAGCCGGTGATGACGGCGCCGCTGCCGGCCTCGGTCCACAGGTTCTTCGCGCGGCGGTTCTCGTTGCGCTCGATGACCGCGTTGGCGGCGGACAGGATCGTCTGGGTGGAGCGGTAGTTCTGCTCCAGCAGGATCGTGGTCGCGTCCGCGTAGTCCTCTTCGAACTGCAGGATGTTGCGGATGGTCGCACCGCGGAAGGCGTAGATCGACTGGTCGGCGTCACCCACCACGCACAGCTCGGCGGGCGGCAGGTCCGGGTAGCCGGTGCCGACCAGCTCGCGCACGAGGGTGTACTGGGCGTGGTTGGTGTCCTGGTACTCGTCGACCAGCACGTGCCGGAAGCGGCGCCGGTAGTGCTCGGCGACGTCCGGGAAGGCCTGGAGCAGGTGGACGGTGGTCATGATGATGTCGTCGAAGTCGAGCGCGTTGGCCTCGCCGAGGCGCCCCTGGTACATCGCGTACGCCTGGGCGAGGGTCTTCTCGAAGCCGTCCGCGGCCTGCCCGGCGAAGGCGTCCGCGTCGATCAGCTCGTTCTTGAGGTTCGAGATCTTGGCGCTGAAGGCCTTCGGGGGGAACTTCTTCGGGTCCAGGTCCAGGTCGCGGCAGACGAGCGCCATCAGGCGCTTCGAGTCGGCCGCGTCGTAGATCGAGAAGGAGGACGTGAAACCCAGCCGCTTGGACTCGCGGCGCAGGATGCGGACGCACGCGCTGTGGAAGGTGGAGACCCACATGGCGTTCGCGCGCGGGCCGACCAGGCCCTCGACGCGCTCCTTCATCTCACCGGCGGCCTTGTTGGTGAAGGTGATCGCCAGGATCTGGCCGGGGTGGACCCCGCGCGCGCCCAGCAGGTGGCCGATGCGGTGCGTCAGCACGCGCGTCTTGCCGGAGCCGGCGCCGGCCACGATGAGCAGCGGGGAGCCCGCGTGCACCACGGCGGCGCGCTGCTCCGCGTTCAGCCCCTCCAGGAGGGCCGCCGGGTCGATGACGGGCCTGGGGGCGCCGTCCCGGTAGTACGCGTCTCCGTGGAGGGGCGCGTCGAACCGGCCCCCGAAGAGATCGTCCGCGCCCGTCTCCGGGGCGGCGTGGTCTTCGGGCGGCGGGGGGACCTCTTCGGAGGGGGAGAGGTCGGCCAGGAAGCTGTCGTCAAAGAGGCTGCTCATCGCCTTCCGAGTTTAGGGGGCGGGACCGACAGCCGGTCCCGCCCCCGGAAAATCCGGTCCCTTACCCGGAAAATTGGGCGGCATATGCCCTGCGGACCGCTCCTGCCCCCTTCCGGGGAGGCGCCCGCGCCGCTAGCGTGCTCCGCCAACCGGAAGGAGGTGCCGGCCCGTGTACACGTACGGATTCCCCTCGTCCCATCCCTCCCCCCACCACCGCAAGCCGCGCACCCGAAGACATCCGAACGCCCCCACCGCGGTCGTCACGACCGCGGCCCTTTCCTCCTTGGGGCTGCTCCTCCCCCACCAGGCCGCGGCGGCGCCGGCGCCCCGCCCCTCGGTGGAGGAGGTACGGACCCGCGTGGACGAGCTGCACCGGCAGGCGGGCACGGCCACCCAGGCCTACGACGCGGCGGCCGGACGGACCGAGGAGCAGCGGGCCCTGCTGTCGGCGCTCATGGACCAGGTGGCCGCCACCACGCAGAAGCTGAACGAGGCCCGGCGGCTGCTCGGCAGCTACGCCGCCGACCGGTACCGCGGGGCCGGCGGGATCGGCGGGACCGCGGCCCTGCTGCTCAGCGAAGATCCGCAGGCCTTCTTCGCCCAGACGCACCTGGTGAACCGGCTCGGCGGCCGCGAGGACGCGCTGCTCACCCGGTACACCCGGGCCAGGGCGGAGACGGCCGGCAAGCGCCGGGAGGCGGCCGTCGTGGTCGCGGAGCTGGAGCGGGCGCAGGAGCAGTTGCGCGGGCGCAAGCAGGAGGTGCAGGCCCGGCTCTCGGAGGCGAACGCGCTGCTCGCACGGCTCACCGCGCCGGAGCGGGCCCGGGCCCTGGCCCCCGGGGCCCCGGGTGGCTCCGGACCGCGACCCGCCGACGGCCCCGCGTCGGCGGCCGGCGCCAGGGCGGTGGCCTTCGCCCGGGCCCAGCTGGGAAAGCCGTACGTCTGGGGCGCGACCGGCCCGCGCTCGTACGACTGCTCGGGCCTGACCCAGGCCGCCTGGCGGGCGGCGGGGATCACGCTGCCGCGCACCACCTGGGACCAGGTGAAGGCGGCTCCGCGGATCGCGACGAAGGATCTGCGCCCGGGGGACCTGGTGTTCTTCTACGCGGACATCAGCCACGTCGGGATCTACATCGGCGGCGGCCGCATGATCCACGCCCCGCGGCCGGGGTCGTCGGTCCGCGAGGACTCGGTCTACTACCAGCCGATCTACGGGAGCGTCCGGCCGGGGTGAGCACGGTGGCGCGCCGGGGCGTTGGCGCGCCGGGTCCATCGGGAGTTCGCACGTCGGCGTGTCCGTCACTCGGCGCCGTCATGTGGCGGGCGAAGAAGGAGGGTTACGACGGCGACGTGGTCGTCTTCGCCCGCCTGACGGAGATCCGCGGAGAGAGCCAGCCCTCATACGGACACCGGCCGGCCAGGTCCGGTCGCGTGCGGCCACTTCCGATCATGTCGTCATCTGCCCGTTACCTTCGGGTCTAGCGTCCTCCCCCAAGCACCGACGGAGGAAGGACGTGAGGCCCTCGTGGCCAGTCATCGAAAGCCCAGGCAGCGCCCGCTCAACGGCGGCACGGCACGGAGCACCGTACGCACCACCGCCGCCACCCTCGCCCTCGCGGGCGCTGCCACCGCCACCGCGTTCGAAGGCGTCTCCCACGCCGATCCGCAGCCGACGCCCTCGCAGGTCAAGGCGGAGATGGACCGGCTCTACGAGGAGGCCGAGGCCGCGACGGACCAGTACAACGGGGCGAAGGAGAAGGCCGACGAGGCGCAGCGCGCGCTCGACGGACTGCGGGAGCGCACCGCCCGCACGACCGACCGGCTCAACACGGCCCGCGACGCCCTCGGTTCACTGGCCGCGACCCAGTACCGCAGCGGCACGCTGGGCGCCGCCGTACAGCTCGCGCTGTCCGACGATCCGCAGGAGTACCTGGACCGGGCCGCGCTCATCACCCGCGCCGGGAACCGCAACGCGGCCGAGGTCGCGGCCGTGCGGCGGGGGCTCGACGAGGTCGGGAAGCTCAAGGAACAGGCCGCCGGACGCCTCGCCGAGCTGCGGGCCCGGCAAGGCGAACTCGCGGGCCACAAGGCCGAGATCGAGGAGAAGCTGACCGCCGCGCAGCGGCTGCTGGCCAAGCTGACGGCCGAGGAGCGCGCGGCCTACGAGGCCCGCTCGGCCGGCCCCGCCCCGGGCGCCTCCGCCTCGAGCGGCCCCGCCACCCAGGCTCCGCCGCCCTCCGACGGCTCCCGCGCGGCCCGCGCGGTGGCGTTCGCGTACGGGGCGATCGGCAAACCGTACGTGTGGGGGGCGACGGGCCCGGGGTCCTTCGACTGCTCCGGCCTGACGCAGGCCGCCTGGCGCGCGGCCGGGGTGTCGCTGCCGCGCACCACCTACACGCAGATCAACGCGGGCCGCCGGGTCTCGCGCGACGCGCTGGCCCCCGGCGACCTGGTGTTCTTCTACTCCGGCGTCACGCACGTCGGCCTGTACATCGGCAACGGCCAGATGATCCACGCCCCGCGCCCCGGCTCCACGGTCCGCGTCGCGCCGGTGGACTCGATGCCCTGGGCCGGAGCCTCGCGGCCGGCCTGAGCTCCGGCACGGGGCGGGCCGGGGCGAGCGGGGGCGGGCCGGGGCAGGGGCGGGCTCAGATCAGCCGGCGGGCCGTCGCCCAGCGGGTCAGCTCGTGGCGGTTGGAGAGCTGGAGCTTGCGCAGGACCGCCGAGACGTGGGACTCCACCGTCTTGACCGAGATGAACAGCTGCTTGGCGATCTCCTTGTACGCGTACCCGCGCGCGATCAGCCGCAGCACCTCGCGCTCGCGCTGGGTGAGGCGGTCCAGGTCCTCGTCGACCGGCGGGGCGTCCGTCGAGGCGAACGCGTCGAGCACGAAGCCCGCGAGGCGCGGCGAGAACACTGCGTCCCCGTCCTGCACGCGGAAGACCGAGTCCACCAGGTCGGTGCCGGTGATGGTCTTGGTGACGTAGCCGCGGGCGCCGCCGCGGATGACCCCGATGACGTCCTCGGCGGCGTCCGACACCGACAGCGCCAGGAACCGCACCGGGTCCTCGACGGCGCCCATCAGCGGGGCGCAGCGGCGCAGCACCTCGACGCCGCCGCCACCGGGCAGGTGCACGTCGAGGAGCACCACCTCGGGGCGGGTGGCGGTGATGACGGTGACGGCCTGGTCCACGTCGGCGGCCTCGCCGACGACCTCGACCCCGGTCCGCCCGGTCTCGCCGATCTCGGCCTGGACCCCGGTGCGGAACATCCGGTGGTCGTCGACGAGCACCACCCGGACCCTCCTGGTCACGCCGCCGGTGCTCGCGCTGTCCTCGGTCATGCTGCCTTCGCCGCCCTCTCCATCTCCAGCTCGACTTCCGTGCCGCCGTCGGGCGCGGACCGCAGTCGTGCGGTCCCGCCGTTGCGCTGCATCCGGCCGATGATCGATTCTCGTACGCCCATGCGGTCGTCCGGTACCGCGTCCATGTCGAAGCCGGGTCCGCGGTCGCGCACGGACACGAACACCGTCTGGCCCTCCACCTCGGCGTACACCTGGACGGGGCCGCCGTCGCCACCGTACTTGGCGGCATTGACCATCGCCTCGCGCGCGGCCTGCATCTGTGCGGCCAGCTTCTCGTCGAGGGGGCAGTCGCCGACGACGACCACCTCGATCTGCACCCCGTGGTGGTCCTCCACCTCGGCGGCGGTCTTCTTCACGGCCTCGGCCAGGGTCGTCGGCTCCTCGCCCTCGTCCTTGCCGGTGCCCTCGGGCTTGTACAGCCAGTTGCGCAGCTCCCGCTCCTGGGCCCGGGCGAGGCGGCGCACCTCGCCGACGTCCTCGGCGTTGCGCTGGATCAGGGTGAGGGTGTGCAGCACCGAGTCGTGGACGTGGGCGGCGACCTCGGCGCGCTCCTGGGCGCGGATGCGCATCAGGCGCTCCTCGGAGAGGTCCTGGGTCATCCGGATCAGCCAGGGGCCCGCCAGGAGGGCGACGCCGACGAGGACGGCCAGGGTGGCGGTCAGGACGTTGCCCAGCTGGGCGGCGGAGCCGCGGACCACGATGAAGACGGTCAGGCCCACGCCGACCAGGGCGACGCCGGCGAGCGCGCGGGCGGTCTGCAGCAGCCGGCCGTGCCGGCCGGCGGCCGCGTTCCAGTGGGCGCGGCGGGCGTTGTCGGCCTGGCGCCAGACGAGGACCACACCGGCTCCGACGAGCAGGGTCGGCCACACGTACCGTCCGGAGCTGCCGCCGACCTGGACCTTGGAGATGAAGATGCCCGCGCCGACGCACAGCGCGATGAGCGCGGTGATCTGGCCGCGCTCGGGCTTGCGCAGCCGCCGGGTGCCGTCGGGGAGGGTGTCGAAGTAGGAGCGGTGGCCGCTGCGGCCGCCGACGCCGAGCGGTACGAACACCCAGAACGCGGCGTAGAGCAGTACGCCGAGTCCGTCGCCCCACATGAACAGGCCGAGGAAGGCGAGCCGGACCCAGACGACGGGCAGGCCCAGGTGCCCGGCGAGGCCGCGCGCGACGCCGCCGAGCATCCGGCCGTCGGCGCTGCGGTAGAGCTTGCGCTGCGGCGTCTCGTCGGATTCCGGTGCGTACGGCGGGCGGGGGGCGGCTGCTACGGGCATGTCACCGATGGTCACACGCGCGCGGTGCCCGTGACATCAGGGCAGCCCCCCAGTTCTCTCGGGGGGATATCAGGGTTGCGCCAGGGTAGATCCGGATGCCCGCGGCGACGGCGGACCGTCACCATGTACGCATGACCGAAGTACACGATTCCCCGCCGCCGGACGCAGGAGCCGGCGCGAGCGCGGCCGGCCAGGGCGCCGGCTCCGCTGCGCCGCTCTCCGAGCGCCCTCCCCTGCGCCGCGGCAAGCGCGACAAGGTGCTCGCGGGTGTGTGCGGCGGCCTGGGCCGGTACTTCGATCTCGACCCGGTGATCTTCCGGATCGTGCTCGGCGTCCTCGCCGTCACCGGCGGGGTCGGTCTGATCTTCTACGGCTTCGCGTGGCTGCTGCTGCCCCAGGAGGGCGAGGAGGACAGCGAGGCGAAGAAACTGCTGACCGGCCGGGTCGAGGGCTCGACGCTGGCGGCGGTGTTCGCCGCGCTGGTGGGCTGCGCCCTGTTCCTGTCGATGCTGGACAACGGCGGGCTGGCCGTGTTCTCCGTCCTGGCCGTCCTCGCCCTGGGCGGCGCCGCGTACTGGTCGCAGCGCCGGCGGAGCGGGCCGGGCGCGGCTCCCGAGGAGAAGGCCGCGCCGGGCGCCGAGTTCGTGTACCCGGCGGCGACCCGCACGGGGCACCGCACCGCGCACAGTCCGGCGCCGCCCGAGACCCAGGCGCCGCCCGCGCCCGGCGGCCCGTCCTGGTGGCGGGATCCGCTGGTCAAGGACGGCACCACGGGGCCGGTCGGCTCGACCGGGTACCTGTGGGGTCCCGAGGACTCGGCCGGTGCCGTCCCCGGCGCGGGCCCGGCGCAGGCTCCGCCGTCCAGCGAGCGCCTCCCGTGGGAGGCCCGCGGCGGCATCGGCGGCCGGGTGTTCGTGCTGGCCGCGCTGGCGGGGAGCACCGCCACCGCCGCGGTCTGGGAGGGCAGCACCCTGAGCCACGCCCTGCAGGTCGGGCTGGCCGCCGGACTCGCCGTCTTCGGCCTGGGGCTCGCGGTGAGTTCGGTCAGGGGACGCACGGGCTTCGGCACCATCCTCCTCTCGGTGATCACGGCCGTCCTGCTGGCCGGGGCGGTCGCGCTGCCCAAGGACATCAGTACCGACTGGCGCGTCGTGGACTGGCATCCGACCGCGGTGGGCGAGGTCGCCCCGGTGTACGAGGCGGGTACCGGGCTCGCCACCCTGGACCTCAGCCACGTGGACGTGCCCGAGGGCACCACCGTGCCCGTCCGCGCCTCCCTCGACGCGGGCCGGCTGCGGGTGATCCTCCCGAGGGAGGTCACCGCGAAGGCGGAGGCGACGATCAGGCTGGGCGACATCCAGATGCCGGGCGACACCAGCGAGGACATACGCGTGCGCGACCGCACCGAGACCCGGACGCAGACCCTGCCCCCCGAATCGGGCACCAAGGCCGGCGGCACGATCGAGCTGCACCTGAGTGCGGGTGTGGGACAGGTGGAGGTGACCCGTGCGGCGTCATGAGTTCCAGCCGGGACGGCTGATCGCGGGACTGGTCCTGATGGCGGCCGGGGTGCTCTATCTCCTCGGCGCGGCCGGCGAGGCCGATCCGCCCTGGTTCTTCGTCCTCATGATGACGGCGGGCGGTCTCGCCTTCGCCGCCGTCGTGGGGCTGGTGACCTACGCGGTGCGCCGCGACCGGCGCGAGCGGATCAGCGAGTCCAGCGAGAGGTAGGGCGCCCCGGCGAGGATCAGCGGGGTCCAGGCCATCAGGTAGATCAGGTCGTTGCCGTAGTAGTACGGGGTCACCGCCCAGGAGACGGTGAGCCACAGGCTGAGCGAGATCAGGGCTCCGCCGACGGCGGCGATCCGGGTCAGCAGCCCGGCCAGGACCCCCAGGCCGACCAGGAGCTCCCCGATGGCCAGGGCCACGGCGAAGCCGACGGGCGCCTTCAGGGCCAGGTCCACCATGGCCGGGATCGCCGAGGTGTCGCGCACCCCGTGCATCAGCTCGCCGATGGAGCCGCTGCCGGTGGCGGAGAGGAAGGCGGAGTCGGTCAGCTTGTCCAGGCCCGCGTAGACGAAGGTCACGCCGAGGAAGATCCGCAGGGGCAGGAGCGCGTGGCGGGCGGCGAGCGCGCGCAGGCCGCTCGGTCCGGTGGGTGCGTCAGGGGCGCCGGAGGGGACGTCAGTTCGGGTCACGCGCTATGTGTACCCGCTTCACTCCGCCACGTCGATGGTGCACCGGTTGGATTCCACCCCCGCGGCGGTGACGACCTGGATCTCGATCCGCCCCGGCTCCACCTCCGCCGGGACCGGCACGGTCAGTACGGCGTCGGACGGGTTGGTGAAACCGCCCGCCACCGGGACCAGCGGTACGTGCACATGGACCGCACCCACCCGGACCACCAGCCGGGCCAGCATCTCCGGTGTCTGCGCCCCCGGCGGGACGAAGCCCACTCCGCGGATCTCGATGTCGTCCCCGGGGCGGATCGCCGCGTCCAGGTCCCCCGGCTCGCGTCTGCGCACCACCGACAGGACCAGCGGGCGGCTGCCCTCCGCGTACTTCGCCGCCAGGTACACGGCCGCCGACAGGGCCACCAGCAGCGCCAGCGCCCACGGCAGCGCCGGCAGCCGGTCCGGGAACCGGGCCAGCGAGACCGCGGCGAAGGCCAGCACCACCGTGGAGACCAGCACGTACTGGGCGTCCGGGAAGGAACCCCGGCCCGCGTCGTCCGTCAGCAGGTCCGCCCCGGTGGGGCGGTCCGCCGGCAGCTTCTGCAGCCGCTGCCCCATGATCCGTACGGAGACCACCCGGCGCACCAGCACCGCGACCCCCGAGGTCAGCCCGAGCACCGACAGCAGCGGCAGCGCCCGGTCGAACGCGAGCCCCTCGTACAGGGCCTGGCGCTCAGGTCCCGGCGAGGAGGCCGCGAGCCGCAGCGCGGGCAGCAGCGTCGCGAAGGCGGTGAGCACCAGCCAGGCGCTCGGCACCGCCTTCGAGGTGGACAGCCGGTTGTCCTCGCCGACGAGCGGCGCCAGCAGGCCGCCGCGGCGGGGCTGCGCGCGGGCCGCGGCCGTCAGCAGCGCGGCCAGCACGAGCGCGGCCAGCAGCCCGGCGGTGCGCGTCGTGGACCAGCCGGTGCCGAGCGCGGTGCCGACCTGGACCAGGAGCAGCACCCCGGCGGCGATCCACACGGCGAGGACGGCCCTGCGGGAGAACAGGTGGAGCCAGGAGCTGCCCGCCTCCCGGCCCCGGTCGGCGACGTTGCGGGCCGACAGGGTCAGCTCGTCGGAGACCCACTGGCGGGAGGCCCCGAGGGAGTGGGCCACGGCGGCGGGCACCCCCTGCCCGGAGGCGAACTCGTCGCGCTTCTCCATGAACGCGGCGACCGCGCGGCGGTGCCCCTCCCGGGTGCAGTCTTCGCAGGCACAGGCCGCGGTATGGGTGTTTCTGGACATCTCTTGGACAGCCACGAACGTGCCGCCTCTCTGAACTCCGGTGCGATGCCAGCGAATTGTGCACCACTGGGGCAGTGTTCCGGATTGCGCACGATGTCAGAGCAGGTGATTAACCGTTCATGATGTTGACGCACCCGCTCCGGGGGCCTCCAGCAGCGGCTGGCAGTTCACCCAGGCCGCCAGATCGGACCCGAACCGTTCCCGGGTCGCGAGTGCGCTGTGGTGGCTGATGAGCACGGCCTTTCCGGCCGCCCGCGCGATCAGCTGGACCTGCGCGGCCCGCTCCGCCGCGATGAACCACCACGCGGCGGCCTCCACCGAGTCGCCGACCGTCAGCAGCCCGAGGTTGCGCAGGACCAGCGCCTTGTAGGGGCCGAGGGCGCCCGCGATCCGCTCGGCGTCCCCGCCGCCGGCGTACTCGTCCAGCAGCGCGTGGTCCTCGTAGAAGGCGCAGGCCTCCTGGGTGACGGGGGCGAGCAGTTCGCCGAGCGCGGCGAGCGCCCTGCCGTACGGGGCCTGCGTGCGGACGACGGCCACCACGGCGGGCCGGGCCCGGTGGACGGCCGCGTGCACGGCGAAGGCCAGCTGGTTGACCCTGCGCTCCCCCTGGCGGACCCGTCCCTCCCCGTCGACGAGCAGCAGGTCCTCGGGGCCGAGCGCGCCGAAGGCCCGGCCGAAGGGGTTCACCCAGTAGCAGTCCTCGAACTCCGGGTCGCGGGCACTGACGTGCCCGCCCACCCCGTCCTCGTACCCGAGCCGCCCCAGCAGCCGCAGCACCCCGGCGAGCCGCTCCTTGCGGTGTGCGCGCTCCTCGCCGGCGGTGGCGAACACCGGCGGCATCTCGAAGCCCAGCCGCTCGACGGGCACGGGTCCGGGTGCGGGCAGTGGCTCGGTCATGGCCCCTCCTTCAAGGTCGCGGCGCAAAGTACCGGCGACCGCCCGAAGAGGCCATAGAGGAGACCGTGGAAGAGGCCTTGCACACGGCCGGACACGCGGCGAGGCCGCCGCTCCCTGCGCGGGAGCGGCGGCCTCGTCACGTCTTTGCCGGAACTGCGTCCGGCGGGGCGAACGGGAGGACTACTCCCACTCGATGGTGCCCGGGGGCTTGCTCGTGCAGTCCAGGACCACGCGGTTCACGTCCGGCACCTCGTTGGTGATGCGGGTGGAGATCCGCGCGAGCACCTCGTACGGCATGCGCGTCCAGTCCGCGGTCATCGCGTCCTCGGAGGAGACGGGGCGCAGCACGATCGGGTGGCCGTAGGTACGGCCGTCGCCCTGGACGCCGACGCTGCGGACGTCCGCGAGCAGCACGACCGGGCACTGCCAGATCTCGCGGTCCAGGCCGGCCGCCGTGAGCTCGTGGCGGGCGATGGCGTCGGCCTCGCGGAGCAGGTCCAGACGCTCCTTGGTGACCTCGCCGACGATGCGGATGCCCAGGCCGGGGCCGGGGAACGGCTGGCGCTGGACGATCTCGGCGGGCAGGCCGAGCTCCTGGCCGACCATCCGGACCTCGTCCTTGAACAGCTGGCGCAGCGGCTCGACGAGCTCGAACTCGATGTCCTCGGGGAGACCGCCCACGTTGTGGTGGGACTTGATGTTGGCGGTGCCGGTGCCGCCGCCGGACTCGACGACGTCCGGGTACAGGGTGCCCTGGACCAGGAAGGCCACCGCCGGGCCGTCCTCCTGGAGGATCTCCAGCTGGGCCTGCTCGAAGACGCGGATGAACTCACGGCCGATGATCTTGCGCTTGGTCTCCGGGTCGGAGACGCCGGCCAGCGCGTTCAGGAACCGCTCCTGGGCGTCGACGACCTTCAGCTGCACGCCGGTCGCGGCGACGAAGTCCTTCTCGACCTGCTCGGTCTCGCCCTTGCGCATCAGACCGTGGTCCACGTACACGCAGGTGAGCTGCGAGCCGATGGCCTTCTGCACGAGGGCCGCGGCGACCGCGGAGTCCACGCCGCCGGAGAGGCCGCAGATGGCGCGCTTGTCGCCGACCTGCTCGCGGATGAGGGCGACCTGCTCCTCGACGATGTTGCCGGGGGTCCAGGTGGGCTGGAGGCCCGCACCGCGGTAGAGGAAGTGCTCCAGGATCTGCTGGCCGTGCGTGGAGTGCATCACCTCGGGGTGGTACTGCACGCCGTAGAGCTTCTTCTCGTCGTTCTCGAAGGCCGCGACCGGGACGACGTCGGTCGACGCGGTGACGGTGAAGCCCTCGGGAGCCGCGGAGCAGGCGTCGCCGTGGGACATCCACACCGACTGGTTCTCGGGGGTGCCCTCGAAGAGGGTGGATCCGGCCTTGGAGACGGCCAGCGGAGTACGGCCGTACTCGCGCGAGCCGGTGTTGTCGACGGTGCCGCCGAGGGTGACCGCCATGAGCTGGAAGCCGTAGCACATGCCGAAGACGGGGACGCCGGCCTCGAAGATCGCGCCGTCGAGCTGGGGGGCGCCCTCCTCGTACACGGAGGACGGGCCACCGGACAGGATGATCGCCTTCGGGTTCTTGGCGAGCATCTCGGCCACGGGCATCGTGCTGGGCACGACCTCGGAGTAGACCCGTGCCTCGCGGACGCGGCGGGCGATCAGCTGCGCGTACTGGGCGCCGAAGTCGACGACGAGAACCGTGTCCGGGGCGCTGTCGTGGGTGGCGAAGGTGGCTTCTGGCACGGGGCAGGCCTTCCGGCGGAAGAGGGGGTTGTTTTGTCGATTCTAACGGGGGACGGATACCCCTCTTCGTCTCAGTGTCCGAACCGGCTTGGCACGGAGCGGGACAGAGGGTAATAATCCCTCCATGCGCAAGCAGCTGAGCTTCCTCTTTACCTATGGCACCGGCCGGTCCGGTCGCCATGGGTCATCGTGATGCTCGCTTGAGCCACTGACTTCCCAGAGCGCCCCGGTCCGACAGGACCGGGGCGCTCCGCGTTTCCGCTCCCGTCGGCCCTCACCCCCAGGAGACCGACCATGACCACAATGACCACCGCCACCGCCCCCGCCACCGCCGCCACGACCCCCGAGCAGCTGATCGCCGGCTCCCGCGAGCGGATCGACGCCATCGACGACCGGATCATCGGCCTGATCCAGGAACGGATGGCCGTCTCGACCGTCATCCAGGAGGCCCGGATCGGCTCGGGCGGGCGCCGGGTGCACCTGTCGCGCGAGATGGAGGTCCTGACCCACTGGAGCGACGCCCTCGGCAAGCCCGGCACCGCGCTCGCGATGACCCTGCTGGAGCTGTGCCGCGGCCGGGTCTGAGGACCGCCGCGGTGGCCGTGACGCCTGTTCGTCACCCGTCCGGACCGTGACCGCCCCCGGGGACCTTCGTTGATGCGGATGACCGTGCCAGCCAGGTGCGGGACCGCAGCACCACGCGTGGCTCCGCTGGAGCGATGAGACGCACCCCCCTTGCGGGGCGTGCGTCGTGGGACCTCGCTCCTTCATGTGACCGGACGGCAGGGGACAGCAGCCCGGTCACCACACGGAGAACGGCCGGCCCGGGGGACGCCCCGGACCGGCCGTTCTTCTGTTTCCTACGCGCGGCCCGTGGACCGGCGGCGGAACGTCAGGAACACCGCGCCGCCCGCGGCCACGAGCACCGCGCCGGCGATCAGGATCGGCCCGGCGGTGGCGCCGGTCTCGGCGAGGCCGCCGTTCGGCGTCTTGCCGTTGCCGGTGGCGCCCGGGCTCGGAGTGGCGCTCGCGCTCGGCGTGGCCGTCGGGCTCGTGGACGACGTCGGCTTCGGGCCGGGAGTGGTCGGGGGCGGCGTCGGCGTGGGCACGACCTGCTTGCCGTTGATCACGAAGGCGGCCTTGTCGTTGGCGTGCTTCGGGTCCCAGCTGACCGGCGAGGCACCCTCGGGGGACCAGGTGCCGACCGTGACGGACCCGGTGGCCTCCGCGATGACCTTCTCGATCTTCAGCTCGAACGGGAAGGCGAACTTCTCCTTCTCCCCGATGACGTGCGTGGTCCCGCAGAAGTAGCGCGGGGCGCCCAGCCGCTGCTCGCGGTAGCCCCCCGAGGCCGTGACGGCCCTGCAGGACTTCGGCGCCTCGGTGACCTTCGCGCCCGCCGGGATCACGATGTCCGCCATGGCGACCTGCTCGCCCGAGCGGAGGTAGGCGACCCACGCGGGCCCGTCGTTGCGGAAGCCGAGCTCGGCCTTGACCGTCTCGCCCGCCTTGCCCTTCACGGAGACGGGGGTCGCCACGAGGTCGGCGGTGTTCTTCACCTGGAAGCCGAACTCGTGCTGGTTGTTCCACGGGTCCAGGTCCGCCGCGCGCGGCAGGGCCTTGGCCGCGCGCGTCCTGAGGCCCAGCTTCTTGCCCGTGCGGGGCGTGCTGAGCTTCTGCGCGGACTTCGGCTCGGAGCCGGCCTCGTGCACCCCGTAGATCAGTTCGTCGATGAAGGCGTGCGGAGCGGCCTCGAGGGTCAGCGCTCCGGCGATCTCCCAGACCTCGCCCGGCTTGATCTCGTTGTCGAAGGTGCAGACCGTCCTGCCCCAGCCCACGTTCCAGGGCTGGCTCTCGCTGTCGTCCTGGCTGTAGGCGCAGTTGTCGTACTGCTCGACCAGGTCCATGCCGTGCGTGGTGAGCATCTCCAGCGCCACGCCCTTGACGGACTCGGTGCCCGCGTTGGCGAACACGATCGGGAGGGGCTGGGTCTCGCCCGGAACGAGCTTCGACTTCAGCTTGGCCTCTTCCAGCACCAGGTCCGGGCCGCCGACCCTGACCTTCGTGGTGGTGGGCTTGAAGGTGGCGCCCTGCGCCGCACCGGTCATCGTCAGGTCGACGACCGTGCCGTTCTTGCTGCCCTTGGCGGCGGTGAGGTCCAGGGACACGACCTCGCTGCCGAACGTCCAGACCGACCAGTCCTCGCAGGTGACCTTCGTCGCCGTGAGGGTGCAGTCGTCGGCCCGCTCCGGGGTGAGCTTCACGTCGGCGACGCCCTTGAGGGGGGTCAGGTCGATCGTGTAGGTGCTGTGCTCGCCGAAGTCCTTGCCGGTCTCGTTGTCGACGCCGAAGCCGACCGTGGTCGTCTGCGGCTTGCCCGCGTCCCCGGGGTGCGGGTGCAGGCCGATCTCCGCCGGGCTGGTGAGCGTGAATGCCGGATCCGCCGCGTTCGCGGGGGTGGCGGCCAGACCGACGGCCACCAGGCCGGCTGCCGCCAGCAGGGAGATGCGCTTTCTCATGCCGACCTTGACCCGCGAGGGCCCTCGCTGGTTGCGCCGCTCACCCTGTGACGCACACCACACCCCTGTCATCGCATTCGGCTACAACCATCCGGGCCGCACGGCTGTCATTCATGTAGTTCGGCGGGTACCGCGCTCGGAGGGGGAGTGCGGTGCCCGCCGAAGTCATGTCGGCGGCGCCGAGGTGCCGGCGGCGGCTACGCGCCGGGCGGAGCCGTGCGCGGCGGGACCGGCGGGACCGCCAGGAACGGCAGGCGCAGCGCCCCGAAGGCCTCCTTCGGCACCGCCGGGTGGGCCGGTTCCACGGCCGCCAGGCGGGTGTAGGCCGCCCCCTGTTCCGGGCGCGGGTCGCGCTCGCCGTTGTTCGGCCAGTAGGACATCGCCCGTTCCGCCTGCGCGGTGATCGTCAGCGACGGGTTGACCCCGAGGTTCGCGGAGACCGCCGAGCCGTCCACCACCGAGATGCCCGGGTGCCCGTAGAGCCGGTGGTACGGGTCCACCACGCCCTCCTGCGGGGAGGCGCCGATCGGGCAGCCGCCGAGGAAGTGCGCCGTCAGCGGGGTGCCCATCAGCTCGCCGACGTTGCTGCCGGCGAATCCGTTGATCTCCTCCGCCAGCAGCGTCGCCGCCTGCGTGGCCTCGGCGATCTGCACCGGGTTGGGCGCGCCGTGGCCCTGGCGGGCGGTGAGCAGGCCCTTCCCTATGCCGCCGGGCTTGCGGTAGGTGGTCAGGGAGTTGTCGAGGGACTGCATGACCAGGCCGATGATGGTCCGCTCCGACCAGCGCCGGTTGGAGAGCGAGCGCAGCAGCTGCACCGGGTGCCGGGCGGTGCGCCCGAACCAGGCGCGGACCCGGTGGGGGGAGTAGGGCACCTGGAGGATCGTCATGAACCCCATCGCGTTGGAGCCCTTGCCGTAGCGCACCGGCTCGATGTGCGTGTCGGCGTTGGGGTGCACCGAGGAGGTGATGGCCACGCCCCGCGTGAAGTCCGCCCGCTTTCCCTTGCCGTGCCGCTTGCCGTAGCGCCGGTCATCGGTCTGAGCCCCTACGAGGCCTTCGGAGTTGGTCCGGGTCAGATCGCCGAGGCGGTCCGAGAGGCGGGGCAGCTCGCCGAGGTCCTTCATCGTGTGCAGGAGCGTCTGGGTGCCGTACGTGCCCGCCGCGACGACCACGTAGCGGGCGCGCAGCACCTTGGGTTCGGCGCGGCGGCGGCCCTCGGTGGGGACGGTGCGGACGCGGTAGCCGCCGTCGGGGTGGTCGGAGAGGGCGGTGACCGTGGTCATGGGGTGGATGACGGCGCCGGCCCGCTCCGCGAGGTGCAGGTAGTTCTCGTTGAGGGTGTTCTTCGCCCCGTGCCGGCAGCCGGTCATGCACTCGCCGCACTCGGTGCAGGCCTTGCGGGCGGGGCCGGCGCCGCCGAAGTACGGGTCGGCGACCTCGTCACCGGGGCCGACCCTGCCCTGGCCCTCGCCCCCTTGGCCGTCCTGTCCGTCCTGTCCGTCCCCGAAGAAGACGCCGACCGGGGCCATGTGGAAGGAGTCCGCGACGCCCATCCTGGCGGCGGCCGCCTTGAGGTGGACGTCCGAGGGGGTCTCCGTCGGGTTGAGCCGGACCCCCAGCATCCGCTTGGCCTGGTCGTAGTAGGGGGCGAGCTCGTCGTGCCAGTCCGTGATGGACGCCCACTGCCGGTCCTCGAAGAAGGCGGTCGGGGGCACGTAGAGGGTGTTGGCGTAGTTGAGGGAGCCGCCGCCGACGCCCGCGCCGGCGAGCACCATCACGTTGCCGAGGAGGTGGATGCGCTGGATCCCGTACAGGCCGAGGGCCGGGGCCCACAGGTAGTTGCGCAGGTCCCAGCTGTTCTTCGGCAGGCTCTCGCGGGTGAAGCGGCGCCCTGCCTCCAGGACGCCGACCCGGTACCCCTTCTCGGAGAGCCGCAGCGCCGAGACCGACCCTCCGAAACCCGATCCGATGACGATGACGTCGTAGTCGTACGACACTGCGGTGCCTCCCAAACGGAACGGAACGGAGCTGCTCAGCGGAGTCGGAACGCCTTCATGACCTGGAGGCTGCGGGTCATGAACGCCGCGTACTTCTCGTCGTCCATGCCGAACGAGGGCGCCATCGGCAGCAGCCGCTGGTGGGCGACGGTCTGGGCCTCGGTGTACTTGAGGATGCCCTCGGAGCCGTGGCGGCGCCCGAGGCCGGATTCCTTCATGCCGCCCATGGGGGCCTGGGCGCTGCCGTAGGCCGGGGCGTAGCCCTCGTTGATGTTGACGGTGCCGGTGCGCAGGCGGGCCGAGACGGCGTGGCCGCGGCGGGCGTCCTTCGTCCACACGCTGGAGTTCAGGCCGTAGGCGGTGCCGTTGGCCTCCTCGATGACCTCGTCCTCGTCGGTGAAGCGGTAGATGGAGACGACCGGACCGAAGGTCTCCTCCCCGCACACCGCCATCGCGGTCTCGACGCCGTCGAGGATGGTCGGCTCGTAGAAGAGGGGGCCGATGTCGGGGCGGGCGACGCCGCCGGTGACGAGGGTGGCGCCCTTGGCGACGGCGTCGTCCACGTGCCGCTGCACGGCCGCCAGCTGGCGTTCGCCGGCCAGGGAGCCCATGTCCGCGCCGTAGGCGAGGGAGGAACCCAGGCGCATGGCCTTGGTGCGGGCGGCGAACCGGGCGACGAACTCGTCGGCGATCGAGGCGTGCACGTACAGCCGCTCGATGGAGATGCAGAGCTGGCCCGCGGAGGAGAAGCAGGCGCGGACGGCTCCGGCGGCGGCCTTCTCCACGTCGGCGTCGCGCAGGACGAGCATGGCGTTCTTGCCGCCGAGTTCGAGGGAGACCCCGACCAGGCGGGCGGCCGCGCCCTGGGCGACCTCACGGCCGGTACGCGTGGAGCCGGTGAACGAAACGTAGTCGGCGTGGCGGACCACCTCGGGGCCGACGACCGGGCCGTCACCGAGGACGATCTGGAACACCTCGGCCGGCAGGCCCGCCTCGATCATCAGGTCGCGGGCCCACAGGGCGGTGAGCGCGGTCTCGGTGTCGGGCTTCATCACGACGGCGTTGCCCGCGACGAAGGCGGGCAGGGCGTCGCCGATGGACAGCTCGAAGGGGTAGTTCCAGGGGGCGATCTGGCCGATGACCCCGCGCGGCTGCCGCAGCTCGGTGACCTTGGTGAGGGTGGGCATGGCGCCCGTGTGCCCCTTGGGGCGCAGGTACGAGGGGGCCTTGCGGCCGTAGTGCCGGGCCGCGATCGAGACGGCCTGGACCTCCTCGTGGGCGTGCAGACGGGCCTTGCCGGTCTCCAGCTGGATCAGGTCGAGCACCTCGGCCTGACGGGACAGGACCAGGTCGTGGAAGCGCAGCAGTACGGCGGCCCGCGCGCGGACCGGCACGGCGGCCCAGGCGGGCTGCGCGGCGCGGGCCGCTGCGAAGGCCGCCTCCACGTCCTGCGGGGTGGCCTCGGGGAGCTCGGCGAGCCGGTCCCCGGTGAAGGGGCTGTGGTTGGCGGTGCGCCCGGAGCCGGCCACGCCGCGGGTCAGCCGGGCGACCAGTTCGGGGGTCACCACGTCGGCGGCGCTCCGGGCGCCGGCCGGGGCGGGGGCGACCGGGTTGGTGGGCTGCGGGGCGCTGCGGAGGGGGGCCGGGGCCTGCGTGTCCGTCATGGGCGTGAGCGTATTGCGCCCGGGGGTGCTTTGGGTACCCGCCGGTAACCGGATTTTGCCATTTCTGCCAGTGATCACTGGCGGGATGGCGGAAATCCGGCGCCGACGGCGGCCCGGGGGCCCTCCGGAGGTCCCGCGGCGGCGCGGCCCCGGGCGGCAGTCAGCAGGCCGGGGCCCGGGCAGCTCTCAGGAGGCCGGGGCCTGGCCGGCGCTCAGGAGGCCGGGGCCCGGGCGGCGCTCAGCAGGCCGGGGCCCGGGCGGCGCTCAGGAGGCCGGGGCCTGGGCCTGGGCCGGGGCCGGCTGCCAGCCGCTGAGCACGGTGTCGAACTGTTCCCGGGTCTTGTCCCAGTCCGCGACCGGCCCCGACATGTACACCGCGTACTCGGTGCCGTCCGGCGCGTAGTACATCTGCTCGATGGCCTTGCGCGGTCCGGTGAAGGCCCCGGTCTTCTCCGTCCAGACGAACTCCCACAGGGCGGCCTTGACCTGTCCCCGGAAGGTGTTCGGGTGCAGGGTCAGGCGCACGTAGTCGGAGCGCTTCGCGACCTGCTTCTCCAGGTCCAGCAGGTGCGCGTACGGGTCCCTGAACTGGGGGGCGCGGTCCATCGCGATCCGGATGAAGTGCTTGCCGTCGTCCTGCGTGTAGTCGATCTGCGAGCCGTCCTCGCGGCGCTTCCAGCCGTCCGGGACGAAGAGGGAGAAGCCCTCCTTGTCGACCGCCTTCACCCAGCCCGCCGGCGGGGTCTTCTCCGGCTGCGCCTTGGCGTCCTCCCCGGTGCCGGCGGCGGCCCCGCCCGAGGCGTCCTGGGTACCGGCCGTGCGGCCCGGGATCCCGCCGTCCGCGCCCGCGTCGCTGGTGTACTTCAGGATCCCGAACACCCCGCCGCCGCCGAGCAGCGCCGCCACCACGGCGACGACCGCCGCACGCCTGAACCGGCCGGCGGCTCCGGCGTCCGGGCGCCCCGGTCCGGCCTCGGACCGTGCGGCGAGCACCGGCTCGGGGCCCGGCTCCGCGCCCCGGCCCCGCCCCGGCTCCCCTTCGCCGGGCAGCGCGGCGGTGTCCGCCGGCTCGTTCCGGGCGGCGCCCAGCTCCTCGGAGCCCATCGCGCGCGTGGGTACGTACGCCTGCGCCGACTTCGGCTCGCGGCCCTCCATCGCCTGCAGCAGCATCTGCTCGGCCTCGTCGGCCGACGGCCGGTGCGCCGGGTCCTTGCGCAGCAGCGCCGTGATCACCGGGGCCAGGGCGCCCGCGTGGGCCGGGGCGGGCGGCTCCTCGTTCACCACGGCCTGGAGGCTTTCGATGGGTGAGGTACGACGGAAGGGCGAGAGGGCCTCGACGGCCGTGTACAGGGTCGCGCCGAGCGACCACAGGTCGGAGGCCGGATCGGGGGAACCGCCGGTGACCCGTTCGGGGGCCAGGTAGTCGATGGAACCGATGAGTTCACCGGTGCGCGTGATGGAGGAGTCGCCCTCGATCGCGGCGATGCCGAAGTCCGCGAGCATCACCCGCCCGTCCTTGGCGAGCATCACGTTGCCCGGCTTCACGTCCCGGTGCAGCACCCCGACCGCGTGCGCGGCGCGCAGCGCACCGAGCACGTGCAGCCCGATCCGGGCCGCCTCACGGGGTTCGATGCGGCCGGCCGTCTTCGCCGCGTCCGCGAGGGAGGGGCCGTCGATGTACTCCATGACGATCCAGGGCCGGTCGTCGTGTTCCAGTACGTCGTGGACCGTGACGACCGCCGGATGCTGGATCCGGGCCGCGGCCCGGGCCTCCTTCTGCGTCCGGGCGTGCAGGACGTCCCGGTCCGCCTGGGCCACGTACAGCCCCGCCGTCAGTTCCTTGACGGCGACCGTCCTGTGCAGCAGCTCGTCGTGGGCGCGCCACACCTTGCCCATGCCGCCCCTGCCGATGGGCTCCACGAGCCGGTACCGGCCCGCGAGCACCGCACCCGCACCTGTCTGCTGTTCCACGAATCCCCGCCGCCGCTCTGTGCACTTCCGGTCAGACTACGGAGATCGCGGGCGGCGGCGGAACCACTCGGAGGCGGTTCGGCCGCACTGTGACGCAATCGCCGTACTGATACCGCGTCAGCCGCCGCTCCTGTAGCTGGCCGTTGCCTGCTCGAAGGTCTCGGTGACCTTGCCCTCCTGGTCCTGCGGGCCGGTCACCATCACGACGTGGTAGGTACCTCCGAGTGCGACGACGAAGTTGCGGGCCACGACGGAACGGCCGTTGCCGTCGATCCAGGTGTACCGGCCGGTGACGCGGAGCTGGTTGCCGACCTTGGTGGACTTGATGTCGCTCACGCTGGACCAGGTGGAGGAGCGGTACGGAGCCAGCTCGGGCTCCTTGTCCTTCTGGTACGTGGCGGGGTCCGGGTTGCCCTGGACCTTGTCCCGGCCGGGGACGACGGTCAGCACGAAGTCCCCCTCCGTGTAGCGGACCTGACCGGACTCGTTCATTCCGCGGCGCTCCCAGCCGTTCGGAACGTCGATGGAGAAGTGCTCGGCGTCCTGCTGGGTGGTGTACCCGGACGGAGCGGTCACGCCCGGCTGCGGGGCCGGCTTGGACTCGGGCGGGTTCGCGGAAGGGCTCGGCGCCTGCGCGGACCCGCTCGGCTTCGGGCTCGGCTTCGGGGTCGGGTTCGCCGGGTTCTGCGACGGGGCCGTGGCGGGCGGCTTCATCCCGGCCGCCTTCTGCCCGCCCTGCGGATCGGCGGAGCCGGGCATGAGGAACAGGGCGTAGGCCACGGCGCCCGAGAGCAGGACGAGGATCCCCAGTAACAGGGAACGCCCCAGCGAGCGCGGCTTGCGGGGCTTGCGCGGGTGTTCGGCGCCGCGGTGGCGGCCGTGCAGGTCGGCTCGCCGCCGGGTGACGGGGAGCCGGGCCGGGTCCTCCACCACCGGCGGCAGCATGGCGAAGCCGCCGTCGGGCTCCGGCGCGGAGCGCACGAGGGAACGCAGCCAGCCGCGGAGCTCCTCGAAGTCGGGGCGCTCGGTGGGGTCCTGGCGCAGCAGGGACTCCACGATGGGGCGCAGCGGGCCGCACTCCTCGGCGAAGGCGGGGGGCTCCGCGCAGACCATCTCCACGAGCTCGGCGACGCTGTCCTCGGGGTACGGGGCATGACCCTGCACGGCCCGGTACAGCAGCGCGCCGAGCCCCCAGAGGTCGGTGGCCGGCCCGACCGGCGCGGCCAACTGCCACGGCCCGTGCACGGCCTGCGCCTGCTCGGGAGCCCACCGCTCGGTGACGGCCCCGACGACGGCCATCCGCGTCTGCCGCGCCCGCTCGGCATCGAGCCCGCTCCGCGGCCCACTCCCCCACCCCCCGGCCGCGGGAGGCGTCCCATATCCGGCACGACCCGGACCTGCCCCCTGCGGGCCGGCCGACGGGTCCGTCTGGCCGGCTCCTCGGATCCCGGCAGCCGCCGGGTAACCGGAGCCGCCCGCGCTGGTGCGCGCCTCGTACCCGGCAGGGCTCGCCCCCTCGCCCTGCAGGCCCGCCTGCCCGGGGCCATGGGGCCCGGGAGCCGTCGCGTACCCGGCACCGCCGTGCGGGCCGCCGTGCGGGCCCGTCTGCCGAACCACCTGGCCGGAGCCACGCGCCCCGGGAGCCGCCGGGTATCCGGAGCCACCGTGCGGGCCGGACTGCGGACCGCCTTGGCCGTAGCCGGCCGACCCGGGAGCCGCCGGATGCGCGGCCGCCCCGGGCTGCGGACCGGGCTGCCCGTAGCCGCCCGCGTTGGTGCTCGCCTCGTACCCGGCAGGGCTCGACCCCTCGCCCTGCGAGCCCGCCTGCCCGGGGCCATGGGGCCCGGGAGCCGTCGCGTACCCGGCACCGCCTTGCGGGCCGGAGTGCGGACCGCCCTGGCCGTAGCCGGCCGACCCGGGAGCCCCCGGATGCCCCGCGCCGGGCTGCGAACCGGGCTGCCCGTAGCCGCCGGCGCTGGTGCGCGCCTCGTACCCGGCAGGGCTCGGCCCCTCGCCCTGCGAGCCCGCCTGCCCGGGGCCCTGGGGCCCGGGAGCCGCCGGGTGACCGGCACCGCCCTGCGGGCCGGACTGGCCGTAGCCGGCCGTCGCGGGAGGTGCCGCGTAACCGGCAGGGTTCTGCCGGCCGGGCTGCGGGCCGCCTTGCTCGGGGACCGCCGGATCCGCGCGGCCCGGACCGAGCTGGAACTGACCGCCGTACGCGGCGCCGTCCTGCGCGACCGGCCTGCCGGAGCCCGCCCGGTCCTGGTCCGGGTGGCCCGATCCTGGCGCGGGCTGCCCGGGGGCCTGGCCGTCGGGGGCGACCCGGGGCGCGTCGCCGTCCGGGGTGTCCGCCTGGTGGTAGCCCTGGGGCAGGGCGAGCTGCGCCGGCAGCGCCGCCCGGGCGGGCGGCTCCGCTTCGGCCGGCGGCAGGGCCTGGCGGCGCGGGGTGGCACCGTGCCAGCTCGCTCCGCTGTCCGGGCCGCCGTACGGGTACGAGTACCCCTGCGGCAGCTTCGACCCCTCAGGCCTCGGCTCCGCCCCGGGCTCCGGCGCGGGCTCGGCTCCGGACCCGGCCTTGCGCTGCTCGGTGATCCGCGCGGCGGCCTGGGCCCCGGCGCGGTACGCGGCGATGGCCCCGGCGCGCGCGGCGGCCTTCAGATCGGGCCGGTCCCCGGCGGCACCCGGGGTACCGGAGCCACCGGGCGTTCCGGGCGTGCCGGGCTTTCCGGAGGTGCCGGGCGTTCCGGGGGAGCCGGTAGGCGCGAGGGCGCCGGAGGCACCGGCCACGCCGGGGGTGCCGTGGGCACCGGGCCCGACAGGCGCCCCGGGGCCGCCCGACACCTCGTAGGCACCGGACTCGGCAGGAGCCCCGGACCCGCCGGACACCCCATAGGCGCCGGGCACGGCAAGGGCGCCTGAGGTGCCGGGCGTGCCAGGGGTGCCGGACGGCCCGTAGGTCCCCTGGCTGCCGGAGGCGCCATGCGTACTCGGGGGACCGGGGTGGCCGGGGGTGGCTGCAGTACCGGAGCCGTCGGGGCCGCTCGCGGGGCCGGGGCTTATGTGGTCCCGGTAGCGCGGCCCGGTGTCGTAGCCCGGAGCCACGAGCGGCGCGTACTCCGCCGCGTTCCCGCCCCGCTGGACGGCCGTGCCCGCACCGGTCCCGCCGTCATCCCGCCCGGAACGCTCCCCGGGCCCGCCCCCGTACGTGTCCTCGTACCGCCCGCCCGGCTGCCCGCCGACCAGCCCGGTACCGGGCCCTTCTCCGTACCCGGCATCCGCCGACGGCCCGTTCCAGGAGCCTCCCGGGGAAGCTCCGTCGTATCCCGCGCCCGCCTCCGGCCCCGCCAGGGCGGCGCGGCCGTGGTGGCCGTCCCCGTGTCCCGCGCCGCTGTCTACGCGGCCCGCCGCGAACCCGCCACCACCCCCGGGTTCACCGCCCGGCCAGGGCCAGGGTCCCGCCGAGGGGTCGTCCGTACCGTCCTGCGGCGGGACCGGGTCGTACCCGCACAGGGCGTCCTCCGCCGCCCCCGCCGCCAGGCCCGTCAGGACGACCCGCCCGTCCTCGCAGATCAGCACGGTCCGCATGGTGATGTTCCGGTGCGTCCACCCGTGCGCGTGCAGCACCCGCAGAGCGGTCAGCACGTCCGCCGCCACCTCCGCCGCCCGGTACGGGCTCAGCGGTTCGTCGGCGATCAGCGCCGCCAGCGGTCTGGCCGGGACGAGTTCGCTGACGATCCACAGCGACCCGCCCTCCGCGAACACGTCGAAGACCTGGTCCAGCCGCGGATGGTCCGGCACGGACGCCGCCGCCTGCGCCGCCTCGATCGCCCTGCGCACGGCGGGCAGTTCGCCGTGCTGGACCCGCCGCCCCCCGGTCACGGGCGGCGGCCCGCCCCGCGTGCCGTCCAGCAGCTCCGCGTCGACGACCTCCGGCAACGGCACCTGCCGTACGAGGACTTCCTGACCGCTGCGCGTGTCGAAGGCCCGGGTCTCGATCAGTTCGTAGGCATCGGACGGCGGCAACGGCAGACGGTAGCGCTCGGCCAGGATCCGGCCTGCGTAGTCCTCCACATCGCCTCCCCCGAGAGCTGCGGACCCGTCCCCCAGGCCTCCCCGCCACGATACGACGCCCAGGGCGCCCGCGTCCCGGCCCTGGCGAGGCTGACCCGAGCCCGCTCGCCGCGCGCGTCAGCCGAGCGGCTGGAAGGTGCCGAACGCCGTGGTGCGCATCTGCGTGCACTCCGCCGCGTCCCACTGGTCCGCGAGGCAGGTGATCATGATGGCGTAGCCGTGCTTCGCGTCCATCCGGAACCCGCGGTCCAGCACCCGGACCCGCGATCCCTTCTGGTCCCGCTCGAACTCCCAGTCCGCGACGGTCGGGTACCCGCGGTACTCGACCGTCTCGAGGCGCAGCAGCTTGTAGTTGCTGCTGCTGCCCGCCACGGCGGGAGCCAGTTCCAGCCAGGCCGCGCGGGCGTCGTCCCGCGGCGAGCTGTTGAAGTCGATCTGGATGCGCGGGAACCCGCCGTCACGGCTGTATATGACGCCGTTGTTCTTCCCTATCACGCCGGTCTGCTTGAAGCCCTCGGGCATGCCCATCGCGAAGTGGAACCCGGGGTCGTTGACCTGGGCGTACCCGGGCGGCAGCCCGGGCAGGGCGCCCCCGGGCGTCGCACCCTGTCCCTGGCCGGGGTTGGTGCCCGAGCCGTTCGGCTGGCCCGACTGGCCCGGGTCCGGCGAAGGGACCCCGGTGCCGGGCGACTCGCCGTTCTTCGGCGTAGGAGAGCCGGCGGGCGGGGGCGAAGCGGGAGCGGGGGTCGACGCACCGGGCGCGGGGCTCGACGCGGCGGCATGGCTGCCGCCCTTGCCGTCCTTCGGGGAGCCGCCCTTGTCGTCGTCACCGCTGACGGCGTACGCGATGACCGAGCCGATCACGGCGAGCGCCACGATCACGCCGGCTATCGCGAGCGCGATGGTGCGGCGCGGCATGACGTCCGTGAGCGGGGCCGCGACGGGCGCCGGACGCGGCGACGGGGCCTCGGCGGCGGTCGCGGCCGTGGCGGCCGCCGCGGCGGCGCTGGCGGCCGCGGCCTTGCGGGCCGACTTCAACGCCGCGCGGGCACGCTCCCGCTGCTCGCGCTCACGGCGCTCGCGTTCCTTCTTCTCCGCCTTCTCCGCGGCCTTGGCCGCCTTGTCGGCCGCCGCCCGCTCGGCGGCGTCGCGGGCCTCGGCCAGCGATATCTGGCGGGTTTCCTCGGCGCCCGGGCCGGCCACGGGGGCCGGCGGCTCGGGAGCGTCGATCACGGCGGTGAGCAGCGCCCGCGCGCGGTCGTCGTCGAGCCGGTGGGCGGGGTCCTTGACGAGGAGGCCGTAGATGACCTCGGTCAGCGGGCCCGCGTTCTTCGGCGGTTCCACCGGCTCGGTCATGACGGCGGTGAGCGTCGCGAGGGCCGACCCCTTGTCGTACGGGGGAACCCCCTCTACGGCCGCGTACAGCAGGCCGCCGAGCGACCACATGTCCGCCGGCGGGCCGGGGCGCTGGCCGCGGGCCCGCTCGGGCGAGATGTACGAGGGCGCGCCGACGAGCATGCCGGTGGAGGTGACGGAGGGGTCGCCCTCGACCTGGGCGATGCCGAAGTCGGTGAGGACCACGCGGCCGTTGCCGTGGTCGGCGAGGAGCACGTTGGAGGGCTTCACGTCCCGGTGCAGGATGCCCTGGCGGTGGGCGGCACGCAGGACGTCGAGCACGGCGAGGCCGACTTCCGCGGCGCGGCGGGGGGTCAGCGGGCCGCTCTCGCGGATGAACTCCGCGAGCGAGGGGCCCTCGATGAGCTCCATGACGATCCACGGCCGGCCGTCCTCGTCGACGACGTCGTAGACGGTGACGGCGCCGCCGCTGCGGATCCGGGCGATGGCCTTGGCCTCGCGGAGGGTACGGGTGATGAGGCGGCGCTTCTCGTCCTCGTCGACGCCGCTGCCGAAGCGGAGCTCCTTGACGGCGACGGTCCGGCCGAGGGTCTCGTCCTCGGCGCGCCAGACCGTGCCCATGCCGCCCTTGCCGAGGACGTCGCCGAGCCGGTACCGGCCCGCGAGCAGCCGGCCCTCGTCGTGCGGGCCCTCTTCCGCCTTGGCCGCGGCGGCCTTGACGGCGGCGGCCACCTCGTCGGCCTTGCTCAGCGCGGTGGGCTTCGGCGCGGCCCCGCCCGCGTGCTTCGCGTCCTCGGCCCCGCCGTCGGCGCGCACGACAGCAGCCTTGCGCAGCTCCGCCTTCACCCCGGCAGGCTCAGCCTCCTCGGCCTTCACGCCCTCGGCCCCTGCCGCAGACTCAGCCTTCCCGCGGACGGGCTTCGCGTCCTCGGGCTCGCCGCCCGCACTCACAGGCTTCACACCCCCGGACACGGCCGCCCCCCGGACGGACCCCGCCTCCCCGCCCGCAGCCGGCTTGCCATCCTCAGGCCCGCCCTTCACCCCTGCGGGCTTGCCACCCTCGGGCGCGGCCTCGCTCCCGACGGGCTTCGCGTCCTCGGCCGCAGCCGGCTTCGCGTCCTCAGGCCCGGCCTTCACCCCGGCAGGCTTCGCACCCACGGGCTTCGCGTCCTCAGCCTCGGCCTTGCCCCCTGCGGGGTTGGCATCCTCGGGCGCGGCCTTGCCGCCCACGGGCTTCGCATCCTCGGGCTCGGCCCCCGCACCCACGGGCTTCGCGTCCTCGGGCGCAGCCGGCTTCGCGTCCTCGGGCCCGGCCCCACGAGCGGCCTTCGCCGCGGCGGGCTTCCGCAGCGCGGGCTTGCGCGACTCCGCCTTCCGCGGCTCCGCCGTGCGCGGCTCCGGCTCCGGCTCCGCCCCGGAAGCGCCGGGCTTCGCGTCCTGCGGCCCCGCCTCCCCGGCGGCTTCGGCCCCGGCCGGGGGCACAGCGGACTCGCCGGCCGGCGCGGCCTTCGCAGCCCCCGGTACGGCGGGCTTCGCCTCGGCAGCCCGCTTCGCGGCTCCCGCCGCGGGCGGCTCGGCCGGAGCCTTCGGGTCCGTCGGGGGTGCGGCCGGAGGCACCGGCGATCCCGTCCCGACAGACGGCTCCGGCGACTCGGTGTGCTCCGGCTTCGACATGCGTCCCCTCTGCGTTCGTGCCGCCTGCTCCGGTTGCCCCTGGCAGCGGCCGGGGTGCCCGGTAACCCGCCCCGGCAGAACCCTCATTGTCCCTTACTCCGCAACGGACGGGAGCCCCGGGTCCGCGGTTCCGCCCGCGAAGTGACGGAGTTACAACGGGACGATGTCAGGCGCCCCGAGCCTCGCCGCGTCCGCCGTCTGGTCGTCCGGCTGACGCTGCGATTCCCGTTCAGCCTGCACTCTTTTCTCGTAGTGCTCCACTTCCTTCTCGATCTGCTGCTCGTCCCAGCCCAGGACCGGAGCCATCAACTCCGCGCATTCGCGCGCCGATCGCGTCCCCCGGTCGAAGGTCTCGATCGAGATCCGCGTACGCCGGGTCAGCACGTCGTCCAAGTGCCGGGCCCCCTCGTGCGAGGCCGCGTAGACCACCTCCGCGCGGAGGTAGTCGTCGGCGCCCGTCAGCGGCTCCCCGAGCGAGGGGTCCGCCGCGATCAGCGCCAGCAGTTCCTCCGTCAGCGACCCGTACCGGTTCAGAAGGTGCTCCACCCGCGCCACATGAAGGCCCGTCCGCGCGGCGATCCGCGCCCGGCCGTTCCACAGGGCCCGGTACCCCTCGGCCCCGACCAGCGGCACGTCCTCCGTCACGCACGGGGCGACCCGCTGGTCGAGGCCGTGCACCGCCTCGTCCACCGCGTCCTTGGCCATCACCCGGTACGTCGTGTACTTGCCGCCGGCCACGACCACCAGCCCCGGCACCGGATGCGCCACCGTGTGCTCGCGCGAGAGCTTGCTCGTCGCGTCGGACTCTCCGGCCAGCAGCGGCCGCAGGCCGGCGTAGACCCCCTGGACGTCGTCCCGGGTGAGCGGGACCGCCAGCACCGAGTTCACGTGCTCCAGCAGGTAGTCGATGTCCGCGCTCGACGCCGCCGGGTGCGCCTTGTCCAGGTCCCAGTCGGTGTCCGTGGTGCCCACGATCCAGTGCCGGCCCCACGGGATGACGAAGAGCACCGACTTCTCGGTCCGCAGGATCAGCCCGGTCGAGGAGTGGATCCGGTCCTTGGGGACGACGAGGTGAATGCCCTTCGAGGCCCGCACGTGGAACTGCCCGCGCTCCCCGATCAGCGCCTGGGTGTCATCCGTCCACACCCCCGTGGCGTTCACGATCTGCTTCGCCCGGATCTCGTACTCCCCGCCGCCCTCCACGTCCCGCACCCGCGCGCCGACGACCCGCTCGCCCTCCCGCAGGAAGCCGACGACCCTCGCCCGGTTGGCGCACTGCGCCCCGTACGCTGCGGCCGTCCGGACCAGGGTCGCCACGTACCGCGCGTCGTCCATCTGGGCGTCGTAGTACTGCAGGGCGCCCACCAGCGCGTCCTTGCGCAGCGCCGGCGCGATCCGCAGGGCGCGCTTGCGCGAGAGGTGGCGGTGCGTCGGCAGCCCGCGCCCGTGGCCGCTGGAGAGCGACATGGCGTCGTAGAGCGCGACGCCGGAGCCGGCATAGAACCGCTCCCATCCCTTGTGCTGCAAGGGGTAGAGGAACGGCACCGGCTTCACCAGGTGCGGGGCGAGCCGCTCCAGCAGCAGCCCGCGCTCCTTGAGCGCCTCGCGCACGAGGGCGAAGTCGAGCATCTCCAGGTATCTGAGCCCGCCGTGGATGAGCTTGCTGGAACGGCTGGAGGTGCCCGAGGCCCAGTCCCTCGCCTCCACCAGCCCGGTCGCCAGGCCCCTGGTCACGGCGTCGAGGGCGGTCCCGGCGCCCACCACGCCGGCCCCGACCACCAGCACGTCCAGCTCCCGCTCGGCCATCGCGGCGAGCGCCTCGGCGCGCTGCACGGGCCCGAGCGGAGCCCGCCCGGCGGCCGCACCCGAACCTCCCCCCGAACCTGCCCCTGCCCCTGCCCCTGCCCCGCTCCCTACGCCTGCGCCTGCCCCAGTCCCAGTCATCACGGCTGCCTGCCTCCCGTTGACGCGGGTCGCCCCGTCCGTCCTGTGCGGCCACCCCACCTGTCGTGGGTGATCCCGCTCACATCGCCCGTTCATGATTCTCACCGGCCGCACCCACATCAGCCACCGCCTGTGGATAACACGGAAGTGACCAAAACCCCTGAATACGACATATCTGTCATATATACGCCTAGTCTGACATTGCGCCAGCTCTCCTCCTCCACAGGACTTGCGCGCTCCGCCCCCTCATGCATGTCAGGGAAGGGAAGGGACGGCACCCCCATGCCCGCAGATCTCGCCGTCATCGGACTCGGCCATCTCGGCCTCCCGCTCGCCCAGGCAGCCGTGGCCGCCGGGATCGAGACGGTCGGCTACGACAGCGGTCCGGCGACCGACTCCACCCTCACCGCCGCCGAGATCCGCCGCATGTCGGCGGCCGGCTTCCGGGTCACCACCAATCCCGTCGAACTCGGCCGGGTCCGCACCGCCGTCATCTGCGCCCCTACCCAGCTCGGCGCGGACCGTGCACTCGATCTGTCAGCGGTCGGCGAGGCGGGCCGCACCCTCGCCGCCCGGCTGCGTCCGCACACCACCGTCATCCTCGAATCGGCGGCCCACCCCGGCGTCACCGAGGACTACCTGCGCCCGATCCTCGAATCGGGCTCCCGCCTGCGCGCCGGCCGCGACTTCCACCTGGCCTACTCCCCCAGCCGGCTCGACCCCGGCAACCGCACGCACGGCATCTCCAACACCCCCAAGGTCATCGGCGGCCTCACCCCCGCCTGCACCGAGTCCGCGCACGCCTTCTACGCCCGGCTCACCGAGAAGGTGGTCCGCGCCCGCGGCCTGCGCGAGGCCGAGACGGTCCAGCTCCTCGAGACCAACTACCGGCACGTCAACATCGCCCTCATGAACGAGATGGCCGTGCTCTGCCACGACCTGGGCGTGGACCTGTGGGACGTCATCCGGTGCGCCGAGACCAAGCCGTACGGGTTCCAGGCCTTCCGCCCCGGCCCCGGAGTCGGCGGCCACGGAGTCCCCCTCGACCCCAACTACCTCCCCCACACCACCCGCACCCCGGGCCACCCGCTGCGCATGGTCGGTCTGGCGCAGGAGATCAACGACCGCATGCCGCAGTACGTCATCCAGCGCAGCGCCACCCTGCTCAACGAGCACGGCAAGTCCGCGCGCGGCGCCCGCGTCCTCCTCCTGGGCGTCACCTACAAGCCGGACCTCGCCGACCAGGAGGGCTCCCCGGCGCGCGAGATCGCCAGCCGCCTCCTCGACCTCGGCGCCCTGATCAGCTACCACGACCCGTACATCGCCGGATGGCGCGTCAGGGACCAGCCCGTCCCGCGTGCGGAATCGCTGTACGAGGCCGCCGCCAACGCCGATCTGACGATCCTGCTCCAGCACCACCGCACCTACGATCTGCAAGGCCTCGCGGTGAAGGCCCAGTTGCTCCTGGACACCCGCGGCGCCAGCCCGGCGGGCGCCGCGCACCGCCTCTAGGGGCGGGGAGCACCCCGGAGAAACCCCTCCACGGATGTCGCAGCCTGCTGCTAGCCTGCGGCGACTTATCTCGCGCATACACCCCCACGTCAGCCGTGCGGGCCCCGTGTGCCCACATCCCTGGGGGGGATTTCTCCATGAGCCAGCAGTTCCAGCCGCCCGCGCCGGACTCCACCACGCCCGCCGCGCCCGCCGCGACGCCCGCGCCCGAAGCCGCCGCCCCGGCCCCCTACCCGGCCCCCTACCCGGGCCCGTCCGGCGCCGACTTCCTCCAGGCCCAGGCCCCGGCCCCGGCGCGCCCCGCCAACCTGGGCCTCGGCATCCTCGCCGCGCTCGTCGCCGCCCTGGCCGCCGCCGCCGCGTACGGCGGCATCATGAACGGCATCGAGCGCCAGATCGGCTACGCCGCGGTCGGCGTCGGCGCCCTCATCGGCTTCGCCGCGGCCAAGATCGGCGGCCGCAACCCGGTCCTGCCGGTCGTCGCCGCCGCCCTCTCGGTCGCCTCGGTCTTCCTCGGCCAGTTGTTCTACTACGCCCTCGCCCTGAGTGGAGTCACCGGCATCGGTCTGGGCGACGTGCTGAACACGATGGGCGTGTCCGGCCTGCTCGACATCTGGAAGGAGGACGCCGGCATCATGACCCCCGTCTTCCTGGCCCTCGGCGCCTTCACGGGCTTCAGCGCCGCCAAGAAGGCCACCGCCTGAGACAGGCCCTCGGCCCGCCGCTCCCCCGCGCCGTACCCGGACCGCCGGGTGCGACGCGGGCCCGGCAGCCCCGGACCGCGCGCAGGACCGTACGGGAGCACGGGAGCACGAAAGCACGGGAGCAATTCCTTCCACTTTCCCCCGAATCGCCTCTGACCAGCCATGATGCAAGGCGATACGACCCCAACTCGTAGCCTGAATTCCCTGTTGCAACGGCGCGAAACGATCATATGATCCGCCCGTGCCTGCCAAATCCGCGTCCGCCACATCCGCGTCTGCCCGGTCCGCGCCGCCCGACCGGCCGCTCCTCGACCCCGTCCTCGTCTTCCCGGCCCTCGCGCCGCTCCGCGCGGCCACCCTGGCCGGGAACTGGGACGCCCTCGCCTCCGCCTTCGCGGCCGTCTCCGACGAGGACGACCGCACCCTGGCCTCCCAGGTCGTCGCCGAGACCCCGGGCAGCGAGGAGTTCCTGCGGCTCACCGCCGAGCGGCTGCCGCGCGACCCGCTGGCCGCGACCCTGTACGCCGACCAGCTGCTGACCACGGGATGGCGGATCCGTACGGGCGACCACGCGGCGTTCGTGACCGCCGGCCGGTTCAAGGAGTTCCACGCCCACCTGCGGCGCGCGGAGGCCCTGCTCATCGACGTCTGCGCCGCGCACCCCGCGTACGCCCTCGCCTGGTACCTGCGGCTGAAGACCGCGCGCGGACTCGAACTCGGCCCGAGCGAGACCCGCCGCCGCTACGACCGGCTCGTCGAGCACCACCCCCACCACTTCGGCGGACAGCAGCAGCTGCTCCAGCAGCTGCTGCCCAAGTGGAGCGGTACCTGGGAGGAGGCCGAGACGTTCGCCGACGCCTGCGCCGCGAAGGCCCGGCCCGGTTCGCCCGCGGCCACCCTCGTCGGGATCGTCCAGCTGGAGCACTGGCTGCACCTGATCCACACGGAGCACGACGACGCCGAGGAGCACGTCGAGGACCCGGCCCGCCACGCCGCCCTGACCCGCGCGGCGGCCGCCTCCGTCCTGCACCCGGACTTCGACTCCGCGCGCCACCACGCCGTGGCCGCCCACGGAGTCTTCGCCGCCCTGCACAGCCTGGCGGGCCGCTGGGACGAGGCCGCCCCGCACTTCCGGGCCCTCGGCGACCGGATGAGCGCCTTCCCCTGGGAGTACCTGGACGACGACCCCGTCGCCGAGTTCGAGCGGCACCGCAGGCTCGCCCTGGCGAAGGGCTGAGGAGCGACATGATCACCGAAACCTCCGTGGACGGCGTCCCGACGCTCCTCGCCCACCGCCCCGGCCCGGTCACCGCGGGCCTGTTCTTCCGCGTCGGCCGCGCCGACGAGACCCTGGCCACCAGCGGCATCACCCACCTCGTCGAGCACCTCGCCCTGTACCGCCACGGGCTGAGCGACCTGCACTACAACGGCGCCACCGCCGCGGCCCACACCCACTTCCACGTCACCGGCACCCCCACGGACGTGGTCGAGTACCTGAACGGCGTCTGCGCCGCCCTGCGGGACCTGCCCATGGACCGGCTGGACACCGAGAAGGAGATCCTGCGCACCGAGGCCCTCGGCCACGGCCGCGGAACGGGTCACCACTCGGCCATCTGGCGCTACGGCGCGCAGTCGTACGGGCTGACGAGCTACCCGGAGGCCGGGCTGCCGGCGCTGACCGAGCAGGCCGTGCGCGGCTGGGCCGAGGAGTGGTTCACCCGCGAGAACGCCGTCCTGTGGATCACCAGCGACACGGTCCCCGAAGGCCTGTCCCTCGACCTCCTCCCGGGCACCCGCCGCCCGGCCCCCGCCGCCACCTCGGCGCTGCCGCGGACGCCCGCGTACTTCTCCGGGGAGGACGGCACGGTCGTCCTGAGCGCCGTCGTACCGCGCTCCACCGAGGCCTCGCTCTTCGCCGACGTCCTCGGCAAGGAGCTCTTCCGCGCCCTGCGCCAGAAGGGCGGCTACTCCTACACGGCGGCCGCCGACTACACCCTGCGCGACGGTGCCTCCGCGACCCTGACGGCCTTCGCCGACTCCCTGCCGCAGAAGCAGGACGCGGTGGTCGGCGGCATGGTCGACGTCTTCGCGGCCCTGCGGGCCGGCCGGATCGCGCAGAGCGACCTGGACGCCGTACGGGCCACCCGGCTGGCCCAGTTCGACGTACCGCACACGGATGCGGCGCTGCTGCCCTCGTCCGCCCTGGAACTCCTCATGGGCCGGTCCGTCCCCACGGAGAAGGAGCTCCGGGCCGAGATCGAGGCGGTCACCACCGAGGATCTGCGCCGGGTGGCCGAGGAGATGTGGGCGGGCGCCCTGATGCAGGCGCCCGGCAGGTCCGTGGAGTGGGCGGGCCTCACCCTCGCTCCGCAGGACTCCGCCGACCTCGTCGAGGGCCGCCGGTTCGCCCTGCGCGGCGAGGAGCTCGTGTCCCTGATCGTGGGCGAGGAGGGCATCGGCCTCGTCTCCACGGACAGCCGGATCACCATCCGCTACGAGAACTGCGCCCTGATGCGGATCTACCCGGACGGCGGGCGCAGCCTCGTCGGGACCGACGGGTTCACCCTCTCCGTGGAACCCACCCTGTTCAAGATCACCGAGGCGGACCTGGCCCCGCTGGACGCCGGGGTCCCCGCGGCGGCCGTGGTCCGCATGCCGGCCCGCGCCCCCGGACAGATCCCGAGGCCGGCCGACCGGGTCAGGCTCTCCGCGCTGGCCCCGTACATCGGCATCTGGGTGATGCTCACCCTGCTCACCACCCTGCTGACCTTCGGGGCCCTCCAGGCGGAACTCCAGGCCCACGGACCCGGCGGGGCCGACTGGACGCTCGTCGGCCTCTTCGGCGCGACCGCCGCCCTGTGCGGGATCCCGACGGTCCGCACCCTGCTCAACATGCGCGCCTTCAAACGCCAGGAGGGCTGACCCCGCACCCTCACCCGCACCCGGGCACGCACCGGACATGCACCGGGCACGCACCGGACATGCCGGAGGGCCGGCGCCCCTTCCCGGGGCGCCGGCCCTCCGGCATGCGTGGGCGAGAACCGTCAGCGGCTGTGCTGCGAGTCCGCGATGGTGACCTCGACCCGCTGGAACTCCTTGAGCTCGCTGTAGCCGGTGGTGGCCATCGAGCGGCGCAGCGCGCCGAAGATGTTCATCGAGCCGTCCGGGGAGTGCGACGGGCCGGTGAGGATCTCCTCGGTGGTACCGACCGTGCCGAGGTTCACCTTCTTGCCGCGCGGCACGTCCTCGTGGACGGCCTCCATGCCCCAGTGGTTGCCCTTGCCGGGGGCGTCCGTGGCACGGGCCAGCGGGGAGCCCATCATCACGGCGTCGGCGCCGCAGGCGACGGCCTTGGGGATGTCGCCGGACCAGCCCACGCCGCCGTCGGCGATGACGTGCACGTAGCGGCCGCCGGACTCGTCCATGTAGTCGCGGCGTGCCGCGGCCACGTCGGCGACGGCGGTGGCCATCGGGACCTGGATGCCGAGCACGTTGCGCGTGGTGTGCGCGGCGCCGCCGCCGAAGCCGACCAGGACACCGGCCGCGCCGGTGCGCATCAGGTGCAGGGCCGCGGTGTAGGTGGCGCAGCCGCCCACGATGACCGGGACGTCGAGCTCGTAGATGAACTGCTTGAGGTTCAGCGGCTCGGCGGCGCCGGAGACGTGCTCCGCCGACACGGTGGTGCCGCGGATCACGAAGATGTCCACGCCCGCGTCGACGACGGCCTTGGAGAACTCGGCCGTGCGCTGCGGGGAGAGCGCGGCGGCGGTGACGACGCCGGAGTCGCGCACCTCCTTGATGCGCTGACGGATCAGGTCCGCCTGGATCGGAGCGGAGTAGATCTCCTGGAGACGGCGGGTGGCGGACGCCTCGTCCAGCTCCGCGATCTCGTCGAGCAGCGGCTGCGGGTCCTCGTACCGGGTCCACAGGCCTTCGAGGTTCAGCACGCCGAGGCCGCCGAGCTCGCCGATGCGGATGGCGGTCTGCGGGGACACGACCGAGTCCATGGGGGCGGCCAGGAACGGGAGCTCGAAGCGGTAGGCGTCGATCTGCCAGGCGATCGAGACCTCCTTCGGGTCCCGGGTACGGCGGCTGGGGACGATGGCGATGTCATCGAACGCGTACGCCCGGCGGCCGCGCTTGCCGCGCCCGATCTCGATCTCAGTCACGTGTGGTGGCCTTTCCTGTGGGTCTGCCCGTCCAGTATCCCCGAACCCCGGCGCGCCGCGTTCCGGTGACCGCTGTACGGACGCACGCACCGGGCACGCCGGAAGGGCGGACCCGTACGGGCCCGCCCCTCCTGTACTGCTGGTATGCCGCTCCGGTCAGCCCTTGCGGCTGTAGTTCGGAGCCTCGACCGTCATCTGGATGTCGTGCGGGTGGCTCTCCTTGAGCCCCGCCGAGGTGATCCGGACGAACCGGCCCCGGTCCTGGAGCTCCGGCACCGTACGGCCGCCGACGTAGAACATCGACTGGCGCAGACCGCCGACGAGCTGGTGCACGACCGCGGAGAGCGGGCCGCGGTAGGGGACCTGGCCCTCGATGCCCTCGGGGATGAGCTTGTCGTCGCCGCCCACGCCCTCCTGGAAGTAGCGGTCCTTGGAGAAGGACTTGCGGTCGCCGCGGGACTGCATCGCGCCGAGCGAGCCCATGCCGCGGTACGACTTGAACTGCTTGCCGTTGATGAAGAGCAGCTCGCCCGGGGACTCCTCGCAGCCGGCGAGCAGCGAGCCGAGCATCACCGTGTCGGCGCCGGCGACGAGCGCCTTGGCGATGTCGCCCGAGTACTGCAGGCCGCCGTCGCCGATGACCGGGACGCCCGCGGCCTTGGCCGCGAGGGCCGCCTCGTAGATCGCGGTGACCTGCGGGACGCCGATGCCGGCGACGACGCGGGTGGTGCAGATGGAGCCGGGGCCGACGCCGACCTTGATGCCGTCGCAGCCGGCGTCGATGAGGGCCTGGGCGCCGTCGCGGGTGGCGATGTTGCCGCCGATGACGTCGACCGCCGAGTTCGACTTGATCTTGGAGACCATGTCGCCGACGAGGCGGGAGTGACCGTGGGCGGTGTCGACGACGATGAAGTCGGCGCCCGCCTCGATCAGGGCCTGGGCCCGCTCGTACGCGTCGCCCGCGACACCGACGGCGGCGCCGACGAGCAGCCGGCCGTCCTTGTCCTTGGCGGCGTTCGGGTACTTCTCGGCCTTGACGAAGTCCTTGACCGTGATGAGGCCCTTGAGGAGGCCGGCCTCGTCGACGAGCGGCAGCTTCTCGATCTTGTGGCGGCGCAGTAGCTCCATGGCGTCCACACCGGAGATGCCCACCTTGCCCGTGACCAGCGGCATCGGGGTCATGACCTCGCGCACCTGGCGGCTGCGGTCCGATTCGAAGGCCATGTCGCGGTTGGTGACGATGCCGAGCAGCTTACCCGCCGGGTCGGTGACCGGGACGCCGGAGATGCGGAACTTCGCGCACAGCTCGTCGGCCTCGCGCAGGGTCGCGTCGGGGTGCACGGTGATCGGGTCGGTGACCATGCCGGACTCGGAGCGCTTGACCAGGTCGACCTGGTTGGCCTGGTCGGCGATGGAGAGGTTGCGGTGCAGGACGCCGACGCCGCCCTGGCGGGCCATCGCGATGGCCATGCGCGCCTCGGTGACCTTGTCCATCGCGGCGGAGAGCAGCGGGACGTTCACGCGGACGTTGCGGGAGATGAGCGAGGACGTGTCGATGGCGTCCGGGGACATGTCCGAGGACCCGGGGAGGAGGAGCACATCGTCATATGTGAGGCCGAGCGTGGCGAATTTGTCGGGCACTCCGTCGGCGTTCACAGTCATGACACCTTCCAAGATGGTCTTGCTCAGCGCGGATGTCCATGCTAACGGGATCGCGGCGCCTCTCATTCCACGACGAAGATCGATGCCAAGATTCGTATCTTCCTACGGGAAGAACCCCGTACGGCCCACGCGAGATCCGCGCGGCCACCTGCGCGGCCTACTGCTCGGCGAGCGCGCGGAGCCGGCTCAGCGCCCGGTGCTGGGCGACGCGCACCGCCCCGGGGGACATGCCGAGCATCTGCCCGGTCTCTTCGGCGGTCAGCCCGACGGCCACGCGCAGGACGAGGAGCTCGCGCTGGTTCTCCGGAAGGTTCGCGAGCAGCTTCTTGGCCCAGGCGGCGTCACTGCTCAGCAGCGCGCGCTCCTCCGGGCCCAGGGAGTCGTCGGGCCGCTCCGGCATCTCGTCCGAGGGGACGGCCGTACTGCCCGGATGGCGCATCGCGGCCCGCTGGAGATCGGCGACCTTGTGCGCGGCGATGGCGAAGACGAAGGCCTCGAAGGGGCGTCCGGTGTCGCGGTAGCGCGGCAGGGCCATCAGGACGGCGACGCAGACCTCCTGCGCCAGGTCCTCCACGAAGTGACGAGCGTCACCGGGAAGCCGGGACAGGCGGGAGCGGCAGTAGCGGATGGCGAGGGGGTGGACGAAGGCGAGCAGATCGTGGGTGGCCTGCTCGTCGCCCTCGACCGCACGGCGTACGAGCGCGCTGACGGTACCGTCGCCGCTGTTCCGGGAGGCGCCGCCGCCCCCTGTGGTCGCGGGTGACCCCGGGGCCTCGTCGTCGCGCATCAATCCATGGTGCCTTGGCGCAGGAGCATTCGCGGCACTGCGGCCCGTGTTGTGCGTCGAAGCGTTATGCGTCGACGGGTTGTGCGGGGTGGGTGCACCGGAACTCATGGTCTGGCCCCTCCCCTCCCGCTCGGCCGAATCGTCCCCGCGGCGACATCTCCAGGATGCGCCACACCCTCAAGCATGCGGCATCGCGCCCGAAGCGACACGTCCCCCGGATTGTGCACCGTCAATCCCCGGTGCGCATCAGGGTGCGACGGATCGGACGGCGGGAGATTCCGGAGGGCGGCCGGGGCCGCTGGTCCGGGGGCCGGGGACCGGGCGCGCCGGGACGGCCCGCCCGAGGCTCCGCCGGCCGGTGAGGGCCGGCGGACCCGCGGTCAGCGGACCAGGCCCCAGCGGAACCCGAGCGCCACGGCGTGCGCCCGGTCGGACGCGCCCAGCTTCTTGAACAGCCGGCGGGCGTGCGTCTTGACCGTGTCCTCGGAGAGGAAGAGCTCGCGCCCGATCTCCGCGTTGGACCGGCCATGGCTCATGCCCTCCAGTACCTGGATCTCGCGTGCGGTGAGCGTGGGCGCGGCGCCCATCTCGGCCGAGCGGAGCCGGCGCGGGGCCAGCCTCCAGGTCGGGTCGGCGAGGGCCTGGGTGACCGTGGCCCGCAGTTCGGCGCGCGAGGCGTCCTTGTGCAGATAGCCCCGGGCTCCGGCGGCGACCGCGAGGGCCACGCCGTCCAGGTCCTCGGCGACCGTCAGCATGATGATGCGGGCGCCGGGGTCGGCCGAGAGCAGCCGGCGCACCGTCTCCACACCGCCGAGCCCGGGCATCCGTACATCCATCAGAATCAGGTCGGAACGGTCGGCACCCCAGCGGCGGAGGACTTCCTCGCCGTTGGCAGCCGTCGTCACACGCTCGACGCCGGGCACGGTGGCAACCGCGCGACGGAGCGCCTCTCGGGCAAGCGGGGAGTCGTCGCAGACGAGGACGGATGTCATGACCGCCCTCCGCAGCTGCTGATGCGCGTCACCTTGAGCCTCCAGGCTGGTACGTATCGTCACCTGTGCGGTCGATGCCCCCGGACACATGTCCGAGAACTTCTTGGTTCAACCGCCTTCGCACTCTCAACGATGGTCACTCGAAAGAGTTACGGGTCGGACGGACACCTTCGGCACTCTACGTGAGGAAGCGAACACAAGGCAGGAGCCACTCGCCGCGTGTCCTCCAGATGACGGTATGCCCTATTTGGCGGCTTTCCTTCCGTTTGGCACATGTCTGAGGCTAGATTCGCCCATGAGTCATATTTACATCTACTACGACAGTAGGTGTGGAGACATGGACCGTATCCGCCTCAGTACCGGCACCAAGAGGACTACCAATGGCAGATTTCTCCCGCCTCCCCGGACCGAACGCCGACCTCTGGGACTGGCAGCTGCTCGCCGCCTGCCGCGGGGTCGACAGCTCCCTCTTCTTCCACCCGGAAGGCGAGCGGGGCGCGGCCAGGAGCGCGCGCGAGACCTCGGCTAAAGAGGTCTGCATGCGATGCCCGGTGCGTTCTGAATGCGCCGCGCACGCACTCGCCGTCCGCGAGCCCTACGGGGTGTGGGGCGGCCTCACCGAGGACGAACGCGAAGAACTGATGGGCCGCGCCCGCCATCGCCTGATCCCGGCGACGACCGCGATCGGACCGAGCACGCCGATCGCTCCGCACTGAGCGGGCTCCACACGAAACGACCGAAGGAACGTTTCTCCGACCTGCACCGGCACGCTCGCGCGTGCCCCGTACCGGACCGGGCCGCCACCCGACCGGCCGTACCGCCGTACGGTCCTTCGCGTGGCGCCCCGTCCGGCGCCGGGCGTCACCGCCGGGCGGCCCGCTCGAGCTGGGTCAGGGTCGCGGCCACGGCCGGGACCCGGGCCAGGTCGGGCAGGGTCAGCGCGACGACCTCCCGCTCGACGGCCGGCTCCACCACGAGGGTGCTCACGCCCTTGGCCCGTACGGACTCCACCGCGAGCTCGGGCAGCACCGCGACCCCGAGCCCGGCCCCGACCAGGCCGACCACGGCCGGGTAGTCGTCGGTGGCGAAGTCGATGCGCGGGGTGAATCCGGCGGCCTCGCACACCTCCACCAGATGGCGGCGGCAGCGCGGACAGCCCGCGATCCAGGGCTCGTCGGCCAGTTCCGCCATGCCCACCCGCTCCGCGCCCGCCAGCCGGTGCCCTTCGGGAACCAGCCCGACGAGCCGGTCGGTCAGCAGCGGCCGGACCACCAGGTCCTCCCACTCGGCCGCCGAGCCCCGTCCGTCGCCGTCGCCGCCGTAGCGGAAGGCCAGCGCGAGATCGCAGTCCCCCTCGCGCAGCATCTCCACCGAGCGCGGCGGCTCCGCCTCCACCAGCGAGATCCGGGTCCCCGGATGCTCGGCGCGCATCGCCGCGAGCGCGGTCGGCACCAGCGTGGAACTGCCGCTGGGGAAGGAGACCAGCCGCACCCGCCCGGCGCGCAGCCCGGCGATGGCCGCGACCTCCTCCTCCGCGGCCGTCAGCCCGGCGAGGATCCCGGCGGCATGCCGGACCAGCGCCTCACCGGCCTGGGTGAGGCGCATTTCGCGCCCGGTGCGGATCAGCAGGGGGGTGCCGGCGGACTGCTCCAGCGCCTTCATCTGCTGGGAGACGGCCGGCTGGGTGCAGCCGAGCTCGCGGGCGGCGGCGGAGAAGGACCCGGTTCCGGCGACAGCGCGCAGAACTCGGAGATGACGTGCCTCGATCACCCTTCGAGCATAAGGGGTGCTTTGATGTCGGCGCGAATAATCTCCGGCCGCTTTGAGGCCATTCGGCTAGCGTGGCCCCATGCATCTGATCTCCGTGAACCTCGGCCGCGCGACGGCCGTCGACTACACCGACGCGCCCGACGGGCGGACCGGTCACGGCAAGATCCCCGCGCCGGGCCCCGTACGGGTCTTCGCGCCGGGCCCCAAGGGCATCGGCGGGAGCGGCGTCGAAGGGGACGACGTCTGCCATCTGCGCCATCACGGCGGTGACCACCAGGCCGTGTACGCGTATGCCCGCGAGGACCTGGAGTGGTGGGAGCGGGAGCTCGGCCGCGAACTGCCCGGCGGGACCTTCGGCGAGAACTTCACCACCTCCGGCCTCGACGTGAACGGCGCGCTGCTCGGCGAGCGCTGGCGGGTCGGCCCCGACCTGCTCCTGGAGGTGGCCTCGGCCCGCATCCCGTGCCGGACCTTCCAGGGGATCCTCGGCGAGCGGGCCTGGGTCAAGCGGTTCACCCAGGAGGCCCGGCCGGGCGCCTACCTGCGGGTCGTGCGGGAAGGATCGGTCTCCCCCGGGGACACCATCGAGGTCGTGCACCGCCCGGACCACGAGGTGACGGTGGGGTTCTGGTTCCGCGCCTTCACCACCGAGCGCGCACTGCTGCCGCGCACGCTGGCGGCGGGCGACGCTCTGGAGCCGGAGGCCCGGGACAAGGCGCTGGCCCACGTGGAGAAGTACGGGAAGCCGGGCGACTAGGTTGCGCCTATGACGACTGCGTTGATTACGGGATCCACGGCGGGCATCGGCGCCGCCTTCGCCCGGCGGCTCGCCGCCCAGGGGCACAACCTCGTCCTGGTGGCGCGGGACACCAAGCGCCTGGGCGAGCAGGCCACCGAGCTGCACGACCGGCACGGCATCGAGGCCGAGGTGCTGGCCGCCGACCTGTCCACCGAGGAGGGCATCACGGCGGTGGAGGAGCGCCTCGCCGACCGCAAGCACCCGGTGGACCTGCTGGTGAACAACGCGGGCTTCGGCAACAAGGGCCGCTACCTCGAAGTCTCCATGGCCGACGAGCTGACCATGCTGAAGGTGCACATCGAGGCCGTGCTGCGGCTGACCTCGGCGGCCGTGGGGCCGATGCGCTCGCGCGGGCGCGGCGGCGTGATCAACGTGGCCTCGGTGGCCGCCTTCCTGCCGCGCGGCACGTACGGGGCGAGCAAGGCCTGGGTCGTGCAGTTCACCCAGGGCGCGGCCAAGGACCTGACCGGCTCGGGCGTACGGCTGATGGCGCTGTGCCCGGGCTTCGTGCGCACCGAGTTCCACGAGCGGGCCGGCATGGGCACGGACAACATTCCCGGCTGGATGTGGCTCGACGCCGACAAGCTGGTGGCCGCGGCGCTGGCCGACCTGGCGCGGGGCAGGACGGTGTCGATTCCGGACCCGCGGTACAAGGCGCTGATGGGCGTGGTGAAGCTGACCCCGCGGGGGCTGCTGGGCGGGGTGTCCTCGCGTACCGGGCGCAAGTACGGGCCCCAGTGACCGGTCGGGGGCCGGGCCCCTTGGTGACCTGCGAGTAAACGCGGCATATGGGTGAAATCTCCCTAGACTGGATGTGTCCCATCCAGCGCGGGAGGCGACGCGATGACATTCGTACAAGTGATTGATTACGAGACCAAGCGCTTCGACGAGATGAACAGTCTCATCGACCGCTATGCCGAGCAGACCGCCGGCAGGCGCACGGTCACCCACACGCTCATCGGCCGGGACCGCGACTCCGGGACCCACTACGTGGACCTCGTCGAATTCCCCTCGTACGAAGAGGCCATGAGGAACTCTCAGCTCCCGGAGACCGACCGGATGTTCCAGGAGATGGTGGCGCTCTGCGACGGCATGCCGAAGTTCATGAACCTCGACGTGGTCCGCGACGAGTACCTCAACAAGCTCGTCGTGAACCGCTTCATGGAGGAGGTCGTGGGCAAGGGCAACTTCGACGCCGTCGAGGAGTGCATCGCCGCCGACTACGTCACCCACGACATCATGGAGAGCGCCGGCGAGGGCGGCGGCCGCGAAGGCATCCGCAAGACCGTCGGCATGTGGCGCGACGCCTTCGACATGACCATGGAAATGACGCGGCAGATCGCCGAAGGCGACTGCGTCACCACCCTGTGGGACTGGAAGGGCACGCACAAGGGCGAGTTCATGGGGGTCGCGCCGACCGGCAAGGAATGCACGATGTCGGGCTGCACGACCTGCCGGATCGAGAACGGCCAGATCGCCGAGGACTGGTGGTACTACGACGCCCCGGGCCTGATGCGTCAGATGGGCATGATGCCCGGATAGCGCACGGCGGCCCGACGACGGACGGGAAAGCCCCGGTCACCACCGCTTGGCAGCGGTGACCGGGGCTTTGCCGTGCTGACTGACGAGGTCAGTGGCTGTGGCCGTGGCCGTGACCGGCGTCGGCCTCTTCCTCGGCCGGCTTCTCGACGACCAGGGTCTCGGTCGTGAGCAGCAGCGACGCGATGGAAGCGGCGTTCTCCAGGGCGGAGCGGGTGACCTTGACCGGGTCGATGACGCCGGCCTTGACCAGGTCGCCGTACTCGCCGGTGGCGGCGTTGAAGCCCTGGCCCTTCTCGAGCTCGGCGACCTTCGCGGTGATCACGTAGCCCTCGAGGCCGGCGTTCTCCGCGATCCAGCGCAGCGGCTCGACGGCGGCGCGGCGCACGACCGAGACACCGGTGGCCTCGTCGCCCGACAGGCCGAGGTTGCCTTCCAGCACCTTCACGGCGTGGACGAGGGCGGAGCCACCGCCGGAGACGATGCCCTCCTCGACCGCGGCGCGGGTCGCCGAGATGGCGTCCTCGAGACGGTGCTTCTTCTCCTTGAGCTCCACCTCGGTGGCGGCGCCGACCTTGATGACGCAGACGCCGCCGGCGAGCTTCGCCAGGCGCTCCTGCAGCTTCTCGCGGTCCCAGTCCGAGTCGGTGGACTCGATCTCGGCCTTGATCTGGTTGACGCGGCCGAGGACCTCGTCGGAGGAGCCGCCACCGTCGACGATGGTGGTGCTGTCCTTGGAGATCGTGACGCGGCGGGCGGAGCCCAGTACGTCCAGACCGGCCTGGTCGAGCTTGAGGCCGACCTCTTCGGCGATGACGGTGGCACCGGTGAGGGTGGCCATGTCCTGGAGCATCGCCTTGCGGCGGTCACCGAAGCCGGGCGCCTTCACGGCGACGGCGTTGAAGGTGCCACGGATCTTGTTGACGACGAGGGTGGAGAGCGCCTCGCCCTCGACGTCCTCGGCGATGATCAGCAGCGGCTTGGAGGCGCCGGCCTGGATGACCTTCTCCAGCAGCGGCAGGAGGTCCTGGATGGAGGAGATCTTGCCCTGGTTGATCAGGATGTACGGGTCATCGAGGATGGCCTCCATACGCTCCTGGTCGGAGACCATGTACGGGGACAGGTAGCCCTTGTCGAAGGCCATGCCCTCGGTGAACTCCAGCTCCAGGCCGAAGGCGTTGGACTCCTCGACGGTGATGACACCGTCCTTGCCGACCTTGTCCATCGCCTCGGCGATGAGGTCGCCGACCTGCTGGTCCTGCGCGGAGAGCGCGGCCACGGCGGCGATGTCGGACTTGTCCTCGATCGGGCGGGCGGTCGCGAGGAGCTCCTCGGACACGGCCTTGACCGCGGCGTCGATGCCCTTCTTCAGGGCGGCCGGGGAAGCACCCGCGGCGACGTTGCGCAGACCCTCGCGGACCAGCGCCTGCGCCAGGACGGTGGCGGTGGTGGTGCCGTCACCCGCGACGTCGTTGGTCTTGGTCGCGACCTCCTTGACGAGCTGCGCGCCAAGGTTCTCGTACGGGTCGTCGAGCTCGACCTCACGCGCGATGGTGACACCGTCGTTCGTGATGGTGGGAGCGCCGAACTTCTTGTCGATGACGACGTTGCGGCCCTTGGGGCCGATCGTCACCTTGACGGTGTCGGCAAGCTTGTTGACGCCACGCTCAAGGGCGCGACGGGCGTCCTCGTCAAACTTGAGAATCTTCGGCATGGGAGCGGTTCAGCCCTCTCGTTGCTATCCCCGGCCGCTCACCGCGACCGCCTGTCTAGAACGAACTACGCCCCTCGCCGCCCGGCATCAGCAGGGGTGACCAGGGGCGCAGCTCAAAGCAAAACTGGAGAAGTGATTACTTCTCGACGATCGCGAGCACGTCGCGGGCCGAGAGGACGAGGTACTCCTCGCCGTTGTACTTCACTTCGGTGCCGCCGTACTTGGAGTACAGGACGACGTCGCCGACGGTGACGTCCAGCGGGAGACGCTGGCCGTCCTCGAAGCGACCCGGGCCCACCGCGAGGACGACGCCCTCCTGGGGCTTCTCCTTCGCGGTGTCCGGGATGACCAGGCCAGAGGCCGTGGTCTGCTCGGCGTCGAGCGGCTGGACCACAATGCGGTCCTCGAGCGGCTTGATGGCAACCTTGGAGCTGGTGGTCGTCACGATCCGACCTCCCCCTTCGGAGATCCGGGGTTAACTGTCTGAGGTGGCGACCAGGTCGATCCGTCGTCGCGGGTGCCGGATCTGCCTGTCGCTGTGTTGGCACTCACCAGGGGCGAGTGCCAGACGCGAGACTATTCCGGGGATTAGCACTCGGTCAAGCGGAGTGCCAGAACGCGCCGCTGGTTTCGCAGCCGGAGCCGCCTGCGGGGGCCCCCGAATCCCTGCGCCTCAAGCGCCGGCGGGGCTTCCGGCCCCGGCCGGGGCCTGGCCTTTTCAGCCGTCCGGCGCGTGAGGCGTGGGGTCTGGGGCGGAGCCCCAGGGGGGGTCCGGGCGCAGCCCGGCACCCCCCCCAGCCCCGCCGGCGTATGAGGCGCGGGTCCGGGCAGCGCCCGGGGAACGGTGGAAGGGCGGGTAGGGGAACTCCGCCCCGCAGGGCCGCCCAGCCGCACGCGGTCGGCGGGCCCCGCGCCGGGACTGCGGTGGCGAACACCCCGACCGGTCACCGCCGGACGGAGTCCGGCGCAGCGACGCGAAGCCGGTGAGGCCCCAGGGGCCGCACCGCGCGAGCGGCGCGTCAAAAAGGAGATCCGCCCGGTATGTGAGGCTTGGGGCATGCGGATTCTGGTCGTCGAAGACGAAGTCAGCCTCGCCGATTCACTGCGGCGCGGCCTCTCCGCCGACGGCCACTGGGTCGACCTCGCCCACGACGGCCACCGCGGCCTGGACCTGGCCCTCACCGGAGGCCCGTACGACGTGGTCCTCCTCGACCTGATGCTCCCCGGCCTCTCGGGCTACGAGATCTGCACCCGGATGCGCTCCCACGGCGTCACCACCCCCGTGCTGATGCTGACCGCCAAGGACGGCGAGTACGACGAGGCCGAGGGGCTGGACTCGGGTGCGGACGACTACCTGACGAAGCCGTTCTCCTTCGTCGTCCTCGCCGCCCGCCTCCGCGCGCTCACCCGCCGCGCCACCGCCACCGCCGCCACCGCCCGGACGGGCGGCGTGCTGCAGGCCGGCGATCTCGTGCTCGACGCCCAGGGCCGCCGCTGCCGCCGGGGCACGCACGAGATCGAGCTGACCTCCCGTGAGCTCGGCGTCCTGGGCTGCCTGATGGAGCAGCCGGGCCGGGCCGTCGCCAAGCAGGACATCCTCGACGAGGTCTGGGACACCCCGCACGGCATCGACCCGAACATCGTCGAGGTCTACGTCTCCTCGCTCCGCCGGAAGATCGACGCCCCCTTCGGGCGCCGCTCGATCCTCACCGTGCACGGCACCGGGTACCGGATGGCCCCCGACGGTGGCTGAGCCCGCACCCCGTCGGATCCGCCGCCTCGGCAGTCTCCGGGCCCGCGCCGCCGCGGCCGCCGCCCTCGCGATGGCCGCCGTGCTGGCCGCCGGCGGGCTGTGGCTGTACACCCTGCTGCGCGCCAACCTCATCGAGAACACCACCGGCCGCACCGAGCTCGCCGCCCGCAAGGTGGCCGCCCAGTACGACACCGGGAGCCTCCCGGCCGGGGCGCGGCTGCCCGCGCCCGAGGGCGGGGTCGACCTGGTCCTCGTACGGAACGCGGCCGGGACCGTCGTGGCCACGACCGGGGACCTGAAGGACACCCCGGAGCTCACGGAGCTGAGCCCCGCGGCCGGCCGGGACATGCGCTCGGCCGTGCTGCCGCCCGCACGCCCCGGCGCGCAGCGGCGCGTGGTGGTCGCCGTGGACGCCCCCGGCCCGCCGGGGGCGCACGACCCGCACACCGTCTACGCCGCGACCGTGCTCGGCGACGTCGACGACGCCAACCGGGCCGTCGCGCTCGGCCTGCTCGCCGGCGCGCCCCCGCTGATCGCCTTCTCGGCGGCCCTCGCCTGGTGGGTGACGGGCCACGCGCTGCGCCCGGTCACCGCGATCCGCACCGGGCTGGCGGCGGTCACCGGGAGCGAGCTGGACCGGCGGGTCCCGGACCCGGGCGGCGCCGACGAGATCGCGCAGCTGGCCCGGACCGTCAACGACACCCTGGACCGGCTGGAGCGCAGCGACGCCCGGCAGCGGCAGTTCACCGCCGACGCCTCGCACGAGCTGCGCAACCCCCTCGCGGCCGTCCGGTCCCGGCTGGAGGTGGCGCTGCGGGACCCCGACCGGGAGTCGGTGGCGGCCGCGCTGGCCGACACCGAGCGGCTGCAGGGCATCGCGGCCGATCTGCTCCTGCTGGCCCGCCTCGACGGCGGGCCCGCGCCGCGCACCGAGCCGGTGGACCTCGCGCTGCTGGCCGCCGAGGACGCGGCGCGGCGCCCCGGGCCCCGGGTTCCGCTCCGGCTGGACGCGCGGGCTCCCGTACCGGCCTCGGGGGATCCGGCGCGGCTGGAGCGGGCGCTGGCGAACCTGGTGGACAACGCCCTGCGGTACGCCCGTACCGGGGTCGTGGTGCGGGCCTTCGCCGAGGACGGCTGGGCGCTGCTGGAGGTCACGGACGACGGGCCGGGCATCCCGGAGGCGGACCGGGACCGGGTCTTCGAGCGGTTCGTACGGCTGGACGCGGACCGGGGCCGGGCCAGCGGCGGCACCGGTCTGGGGCTGGCCATCGCGCGGGAGATCGCCCGGGCGCACGGCGGCGGGGTGCGCGCGCTCCCGGCGCCCGCCGGGGGCGCCCGGCTGGTGCTGCGCGTGCCGGGGCGCCCGCGTTCCTGAAGGCGGTTTCAGGACCCTCAGACTTCTTTCAGCACCGCTCCCCCAGCATCGACAGGCATGAGCGCCCACCGCAGGAAGCCGCGGAAACGACAGCCGCCGATGCCCGTGTCCCGCCGCCGCAGGCTCACCCGCACCCTGCTGGCGTCCGGCTGCGCCCTGCTGGTGCTCGCCGGGGCGGGCGCCTGGTACCTGTACGACGACCTCGCCTCCAGCATCGGCAGCTCCAAGGCCCTGGACGGGGCCGAGAAGTCGGAGCACGGCGATGTGAACATCCTGCTGATGGGTCTGGACAGCCGCCGGGACCAGGACGGCCGGGACCTCCCCCCGGAGGTGCTCGACAAGCTGCACGCGGGCGCGAGCTCCGAGGTCGGCGGCTACAACACCAACACCCTGATCCTGCTGCACGTCCCCGGCGACGGGGGCAGGGCGAAGGCCTTCTCTGTGCCGCGCGACGACTTCGTCGAGCTGCGCGGGGTGCCCGGTTTCACCGGCAAGGCCAAGATCAAGGAGGCGTACGGGCGGGCGAAGGCCGCGACCGAGGACCGGCTCACCGCCCAGGGGGTCAAGGACCGGGGACGGCTGGAGCGCGAGGGGCGCGAGGCGGGCCGCACGGCGGAGATCGACACGGTGCGCACCTTCCTGGGCGTGCCGGTCGACCACTTCGCCGAGCTGAACCTGGCCGGTTTCTACCACCTGGCCGACGCCCTGGGCGGTGTACCGGTGTGCCTGAGGAAGCCGGCGAAGGACGGCTACTCGGGGGCCGACTTCCCGGCGGGGCGCCAGACGTTGGACGGGCAGCAGTCGCTGGCCTTCGTACGGCAGCGGCACGGGCTGGACGGGGGCGACCTGGACCGGACGAGGCGGCAGCAGGCGTTCCTGGCGGGGGCCACCCACAAGCTGAACCAGGCCGGGACCTTCACCGATCCGGTGAAGCTGCTGAAGCTGATCGACTCGGCGAAGCAGGACGTGGTGACCGACCGGGGATGGGACCTGCTGTCGTTCGTGAAGCAGGCGAAGAACCTGTCCGGGGGCAACGTGGAGTTTGTGACCCTTCCCATCGAAGGCTTCGGCCGGAACCATGGCGCCGAGATAAACGTCGTAGACGATATGAAGATAAAGCGGTTCATAGCCGAGCGGATCGGGCCCGGGGCCACTGCGAGCCCGAGCGCGCCTGGCACCGCTCCCTCCTCACCGGGCACGCCCGCCGCACCGCGGAGCTCCGCGGGCTCCGCACCGGCCCCCGCCCCCTCACCGTCCCGGAGCGGCAGCGGAACCCCCGCCATCGACGGCGGCGGCGTCCCGTGCGTGGACTGAAGCCCCTGACCACGGCGGGTGCGCGCCGCCGTACGGAAGCACTGCTGCTGCTCCTGGTCCTCGCGGTGACCATTTCCGGCCACATCGCCGCCGGCCTCGCGATGAACGACGAGCTGCCGGCCGGCCTCACCGGCTTCGTGATCAGCCTGACGCTGCTCGCCCTGGTGGGGCACCTGGCCATCCGCCGGTTCGCGGCGTACGCGGATCCGCTGATCTTCCCGCTGGCCCTGCTGCTGACCGGGCTGGGGCTGGTGCTGCTGCACCGCCTCGACCAGGGATACCTGGAGCGGTACAACTCCCCGGCGACGGCTCCCGGCCAGCTGATGTGGACGGTGGTCGGCGTCGCGGCCTGCATCGCGGTGCTGGCGTTCCTGCGCGACCACCGGCTGCTGCAGCGGTTCATCTACATCACGATGGCCGTGGCGCTGGTGGCGCTGATCGCGCCGGCGTTCTTCGGCGCGGACACCTACGGGGCGAAGCGCTGGATCAAGTTCGGCGGGCTCTCGGTGCAGCCCGGCGAGTTCGTGAAGATCATGATCGCGGTGTTCTTCGCGGGCTATCTGGTGATCCACCGCGACGCCCTCGCCCTGTCGGGCCGCAAGTTCCTCGGCATGCGGCTGCCGCCGATGCGCCAGCTCGGCCCCCTCATCACGGTGTGGATCATCTCGCTGCTCGTGCTGGTCTTCGAGCGCGACCTCGGCACCTCGCTGCTCTTCTTCGGCGTCTTCGTGGTCATGCTCTACGTGGCCACGGAACGCACGAGCTGGATCGTCTGCGGGCTGGTCCTCGCCTCGGCGGGCGCCTTCGTCGTGGGCACCACGGAGCCGCACGTGAAGGCACGCGTGGCCTCCTGGCTGAACCCGCTGTCGTACTACTGGAAGGACCGGCCGCCGGGCGTGGTCTCGGACCAGTCGGCGCAGGCGCTGTTCAGCTTCGGCACGGGCGGCATCTCCGGCACGGGCCTCGGCCTGGGCCATCCCGAGCTGATCAAATTCGCGGGCCGCAGCGACTTCATCCTGACGACGGTGGGCGAGGAGCTCGGCCTGGCCGGGGTCATGGCCGTCCTGATCCTCTACGCGCTCCTCGTGCAGCGCGGGCTGCGGATGGCGCTCGGCGCCCGCGACCCCTTCGGCAAGCTGCTGGCGGTGGGTCTGTCGTCCGCGCTGGCCCTGCAGGTCTTCATCGTGGCGGGCGGCGTCACGGGGCTGATCCCGCTGACGGGCAAGGCCCTGCCGTTCCTGGCCGCGGGCGGTTCGTCCCTGCTGGCCAACTGGATCATGATCGCGCTGCTGCTGCGCATCTCCGACAGCACCGAGCGGCAACGCGAGGCGGACGCCCGGGGCCCGGCGGAAACGACGATCACCCCGGCGATGGCGGCAGCGGGCCCGGGAGCCGGTCCTTAAGGGGCCGGCGGGGGCGTCGGGAGGTCGAGGTAGTCCTCCAGCCGCCCTATCCGGTAGCCCTGCTCCTGTATCCGCTGGAGCATCCGGGTCGCCATCTGGATCTCCGTCGCGCCCTTGAGCTCGGAGGGGCCGCGGAAGTGGGCCAGGATGATGTCACCCGGTTTGAGGGCGGAGCCCTCGGCGTACTGGAAGTTGTTGATCTGCATCGACACCCGCCACAGCAGGAGCTGCGCTATCCCGCACTCGTGCGCGGCCCGCAGGGTGTCGTCGTTGTAGTTGCCGTACGGCGGGCGGAAGCGGGTCGGCTTCGTGCCGAATCGCTTCTCCAGGCGTTCCTGCTGCCCGCATATCTCCTTCTTCTGCGCCTCGAAGGACAGGGTGCGCAGATTCGGGTGCGTCAGCGTGTGGTTGTTCACCGTGCTGCCGGAGCCGTTGTCGCGGAGCTTCTCGAAGTGGCCGTAGTCCGACGAGGCGATGTCGTCCGTCAGGAACATGCTGATCGGCAGCTTCAGATCGGCGGCCATCTTCAGGAACTCGGGGTTCTTCTCCGCGCCGTCGTCGAAGGTCAGGAAGACGACCTTGTCGTCCGCCGGGACGGGTATCCGGTCGATGACCTGGACCCGGCCCGCCTTGGCCGGCGGGATCCGGGGCGGGACGGCGGGCTTGGGCGCGTACTGGAGGGGGCCGCTGAGGCCCCACTTCTTGTACGCCTCGTCCGCCGGTCCCCGGCCCGGGGCGGAGGGGGAGGCCGCCCCCGAGGGCGACGGGGTCACCCCGGCCTCCGTGGTCCTGGGCCCCATCCGTTCGATGGGGTCCGCGCCGTCCCCGCACCCCGTCAGGGACAGCGCGAGCGCGCCGGCCGTCAGCGTTCCGGCCACGAACCGGCGCGCGTGCTTCACAAGTAGTCCTCCAGGCGAGCCACGGCGTACCCCTTGTCCGTGACGGTCTTCATGACATGACGGATCATGTCAGTCATGCTGCCCTTCCAGTCCTCCTTGCCCCGGAAGTGGGTCAGGATGATGTCACCGGGGTGCAGGTCCTTGTCCCACTCCCGCCAGTCCATCCGGTTCGGGAAGGCCTCCTCGTTCCACAGCGGAACGGCCTTGATCCCGCAGGACTTCGCCGCGCGCAGCGTGTCCTCGTTGTAGTTCCCGTACGGCGGGCGGAAGAGCGTGGGGCGCTTGCCGAAGGTCTTCTCGATGGTGTCCTGCTGCCCGCAGATCTCCTCGCGCTGCTTGTCGTAGGAGAGCGCCGGCATGTAGCGGTGGTTGAGCGTGTGGTTGTTGAGGGTGACGCCCGCCGCCTGCATCTCCTTGAAGTACGGGTAGTTGTCCCGCACCAGGTAGTCGCTGAGGAAGGCGGTGTAGGGGAGCTTCAGCTCCTGCATCATCTTCAGGAACTCGGGGTCCTTCTCGGCGCCGTCGTCGATCGTCAGGAAGACGACCTTCTCCTCCGTGGGGACGGTGGTGAAGACGGGGGGCAGCTCGTCCTGGCCCTCGACCTCGAAGCCGTCACGGGTGGTGATCTCCGGCTTCTGCTTCGGCGCCTGCGGGGCGACGAGCGGCGGCTTCTTCAGCCCCCACTTCTTCGCCGCGACGATCCGCGCCTGCTGGAGGGCCTTCAGCTGCTCGGCGTAGCCGCCGAGCGCGCCGGCCGCGCCGGCCTGTTCCCCGGCGGCGCCGGCGGCGGCCTTCGCCTTCGCGGCCTTGTCCGGCGCGTCGGAGCCGCCGGCCGAGCAACCCGTGCCGAGTGCGGCGAGGAGCAGTGCGGCCATCGCGGCCGTACCCAGCCGGCCGCGCGCGACTGCCGCGATCCGGTGACCGTGTAGCGTCTTATGTTCCTTTTGTCGGACTAGCTGCATAGCTGGGGATCCTTACACCCTTCACGCACGCGCCCGGGACGACACCGCGAGGGGAATCCGACCTTCCTCCGAGTGGCCCACGGTGGCCGACAATGGACCCGTGACCCCCGAAGACTTCGCCGCGCTCCTCGCCCCCGAGGGCCACGCCCTCCTCGATTCGCTCCGCGACTACGACCCCGCCCAGGAGCTCGCCGTCGCCACCCGGCTGCGCCGCGAACACCCCGCCCCGCTGGTCTCCGCCGCCCTCGGACAGGCCCGGCTGCGGCAGCGCGCGGTGGCGAAGTTCGGGGCCGAGGACGCCCGGCGGATGTACTTCACCCCCGGCGGCGGGGAGATGGCCACCCGCGCCTCGGTGGCCTCGTACCGCGCCGAGCGGCTCGCCGCCCTGGGCGTACGGAGCCTCGCGGACCTCTGCTGCGGGATCGGCGGCGACGCCCTCGCCCTGGCCCGGCTCGGCATCCGCGTGCTGGCGGTGGACCACGACCCGCTGACCGTCGCCGTGGCCCGCGCCAATGCCGAGGCGCTCGGACTGGCGGACCTGATCGAGGTCCGGGAAGCGGATGTGACGGAGGTCGACACCACGGGCTACGACGCCGTCTTCATCGACCCGGCCCGCCGGGGCGGGCGCGGCCGCATCTTCGACCCGGAGTCCTACTCCCCGCCCCTGTCCTGGGCGATCGCCACCGCCCGCGCCGCCAAGATCGCCGCCATCAAGATCGCGCCCGGCATCCCGCACGAGGCGGTGCCCGCCGAGGCCCAGGCCGAGTGGATCTCCGACCAGGGGGACGTGAAGGAGGCCGTGCTGTGGTTCGGGACGGCCCCGGGCGAGATCCGCGCCACCCTGCTGCCCGGCCCGCGCGCCCTGGCCACCGCCGATCCGCTGCCCGACCCCGAGGCCGGCCCCGTCGGCCGCTACCTCTACGAGCCCGACGGCGCCGTGATCCGCGCCCACCTCGTCGCCGAGGTCGCCGGGCAGCTGGGCGGCCGGCTGATCGACCCGACCATCGCGTACATCACCGCCGACGAGCTGCGCGAGACCCCGTACGCGACCTCGTACGAGATCACCGACGTCCTGCCGTTCGGGCTGAAGAAGCTCAAGGCGCTGCTGCGCGAGCGCGGGGTCGGCATCCTCACCGTGAAGAAGCGCGGCTCCGCGATCGAGCCCGAGGAACTGCGCAGGAAGGTGAAGCCGCAGGGCCCGAACTCCGCCACGGTCTTCCTGACCCGCGTCGCCGGCGCCCCCTCGATGCTGATCGGCTCACCGACGCCCCGCCCCTGACGGCCGGCCGCGTCCCTCGGCCCCGGCCCCCACCCCCGGCCCGAAGACCCGCAGTGCCCAGCGGTAGTGCGCGCCCGCCTTGCCGAGGCCCAGCAGGGCGGTGATCCACAGGATCATGCCGAGGCCCATGGTGTAGGCGACCTCTCCGTAGGTGTCGTCTCCGGGGCTGGCCGTCGCCGCCGAGCCGAAGGTCACCCAGAGTCCGAGCCCGCCCAGGGCGCAGGAGGCCAGCAGCCAGACCAGGCTGCGCCCGGGCGCGCGCACGGTGGCGTCCACGGGCGGGTCCCGGTCCAGTTCCGCCCAGGCGCACAGCAGCCGGCGGACCTGCCGGTCCCGCTTGGCGCCCCAGGCGAACCAGAACCCGGCCGGTATCAGCACGCCCACGCCGAGCACGGCGAAGATCAGGCCGAAGAGGTACGCGAACGGGTCGTGCGTCTCGATGGCCATCAGGGCCATGCCGACGAAGGACCACCCCAGGGCGAAGACCCCCGAGACCGCCCACAGGAGCAGGAGCCGGCCGTACCCCAGGCTGCGCCGCCCGAGCTCCCCCAGGAAACGGGCGCGGTCGGCCCGTACGGCATTCGCGTCGAGCCAGGCGCGCAGGTGCGCGGGAGGGGGCGGCGGCGGCAGGTCACGGCGGGGCATGCGCATGACCATATCCGCACGCCACGCCGTCCGGAGGGCCGCCGAGCGGAGGCTCAGCCTCCGCCGGTCCCCCCGACCTCCACCGATTCGAAGCGCCAGCGGTGCACCGCCCGCGTGATCAAATCGGCCGCCGGCTCCGGGAGTTCGGGCAGATCGGCGCCGATCCCCTCTGCGGTCTCCCACCAGGTGATGACGAGCACCCGGTCCTGAGGGGCGCTGAACACCTCGCGCCGCACCGGGTCTTGGGCCAGGATCCGCGAACGGGCCCACTCCAGCAGCTCGTTGGACCGCCCGGGCACGGCCCGGGCCTCCCACATCAGCGCGACGGTGCTCACGAGTACAGGTTGTCCTTGCTCAGCTCGTGCACGTGGTCGTGATCGTGTGCGTGACCGTGCCCGTGGCCGTGCCCTCCGCCTTCGCCGTCCCCGTGAGAATGGCCGTGGGAATGGCCGGGAACATGCGGGTCGGTCACCGGCAGCGAGGAGTCCGCCGACAGGTCCCAGTCCGAGGGGGCCCGGTTGCGCTTGACCATCTCCGCGCCCAGCGCCGCCACCATCGCGCCGTTGTCCGTGCACAGCTTCGGCCGCGGCACCCGCAGGATGATCCCCGCGTCGTCGCACCGCTCCTGGGCCAGCGAGCGCAGCCGGGAGTTGGCCGCGACGCCGCCGCCGATCATCAGGTGGTCGACGCCCTCGTCCTTGCACGCGCGGATCGCCTTGCGGGTCAGCACGTCCACCACGGCTTCCTGGAAGGAGGCCGCCACATCGCGCACCGGCACGTCCTCGCCCGCCTTGCGCTTCGCCTCGATCCAGCGGGCGACCGAGGTCTTGAGCCCGGAGAAGGAGAAGTCGTACGGGGCGTCGCGCGGCCCGGTCAGCCCGCGCGGGAACGCGATCGCCTTCGGGTCCCCCTCGCGTGCGAGCCGGTCGATGACCGGTCCGCCGGGGAAGCCCAGCTGCAGGACCCGCGCGATCTTGTCGAAGGCCTCGCCCGCCGCGTCGTCGATGGTCGCGCCGAGCGGCCGTACGTCGGAGGTGATGTCGGGGGCCAGCAGCAGCGAGGAGTGCCCGCCGGAGACCAGCAGCGCCATCGTCGGCTCGGGCAGCGGCCCGTGCTCCAGCTGGTCGACGCAGATGTGCGAGGCCAGGTGGTTCACCCCGTAGAGCGGCTTGCCCAGCGCGTACGCGTAGGCCTTCGCCGCGGAGACGCCCACCAGCAGGGCACCGGCGAGGCCGGGGCCGGCGGTGACGGCGATGCCGTCGAGGTCGCGGGCGCTGACCCCGGCCTCCTTCAGGGCGCGCTCGATGGTGGGGACCATCGCCTCCAGGTGCGCGCGGGAGGCCACCTCGGGCACGACCCCACCGAAGCGGGCGTGCTCGTCGACGCTCGACGCGATGGCGTCCGCGAGCAGCGTGGTGCCGCGGACGACGCCGACGCCGGTCTCGTCGCAGGAGGTCTCGATGCCGAGGACGAGCGGTTCGTCAGCCATGGGTCGTCTCACCTTGCAGGGGTACGGAACGTGCGGAGTCGGGGAGTGCGGAATCGAGGTCCGCGAGGTCGGCGGGGTCCGCGAGGTCGGCGGGGTCGGCTGGGTCCGCGGGGGCCGCGGGATCCGCGGGGTCGCTGAGCCGCCGCATCACGAGGGCGTCCACGTTGCCGGGCTGGTAGTAGCCGCGCCGGAAGCCGATCGGCTCGAAGCCGAAGCGGGCGTAGAGCTTCTGGGCCCGGACGTTGTCGACCCGCACCTCCAGCAGCACCTCGGCGCACTCGAAGGCGGTCGCGGCGCGCAGCAGCTCGCTCAGCAGCCGGGCACCGAGCCCGGTGCCCCACTGGTCGCGGGCCGCGGCGATGGTCTGTACGTCGGCCAGGTCACCGGCGGCGGCCAGCCCGGCGTAGCCGACCAGCCGCCCCGCCTCCTCCGCGACGACGTAGCGGCGCGTGGCGCCGGGGCCGCGGGCGTGGGCGAGCTCGGACCAGAACATCCCGGCGGACCAGGCGTCCTCGGGGAACAGCTCGTGCTCCAGCTCCAGCACGGGCTCGATGTCCCACCAGCGCATCTCGCGCAGGACGACCGCCGGGGTGGCTGCTGAGGTGGCTGTCACTTCGGGGTGACCACCTTGTAGTTCTTGGGCACCTCGGCGTCGGGACGGCGCAGGTAGAGCGGGGCCGGCGGCCGCCCGTCGGCGTTCTCGAAGGGCTCCCCCGCCGCGAGCCGCCGCGCGGCCAGGGCGGCCAGGGCCGCGGCGCTCTGGTGCTCGGGGGCCCGCGCGTCGGTGAAGACCTCGGGGTACAGCCGCGCACCCTGCCCGACCGCGGGCAGTCCCGCGACGCGCTCGGCGATGTCGGCCGGCCGGTCCACCGCGGGCTCGCCGGCCCGGGTGCGGGGGTCCTCGTAGCGCGCCCAGTAGACCTCCTTGCGCCGGGCGTCGGTGGCGACGACGAAGGGCCCCTCGATCCCGGCCTCGCCGGCCGCGTAGGCCAGGCCGTCCAGCGTGCACAGCCCGTGGACGGGCACGCCGAGGACGGAGGCGAAGGTGGACGCGGTGACGAGGCCGACGCGCAGCCCCGTGTAGGGGCCGGGGCCCACCCCCACGACGATGCCGGTGACGGCTTCGAGCTTCACCCCCGCCTCGGCGAGGACCTTGTCCACGGAGGGCAGCAGGAGCTCCCCGTGACGGCGGGCGTCGACCTGGTTCGACTCGGCGAGGACGGACTCGCCGTCGTGCAGGGCGACGGTGACGGCGGGCGTGGCGGTATCTACAGCGAGCAAGAGCACGCGAACAGCCTACGACTCCGGGGGCCCCGGCCCTTGCGGCCGGTCTGCGGGCACCCCGGCTGCTACCTTCGGACCAGGTGTCAGGTCGTGATCGTCCGACTGACCGAATTCGACTGACCAAGCGGAGAGGTGGAGCAAGGTGGCACGCAGCAGCTCGGGAATCGTGGCCGGGCTCACCGTCGGGGCGCTCGCCGTCGTCGGCTTCCTCGGCTACCAGGCCTCCGCCTCCGCTCCCGCGCTCCCGCCGAAGGCCGTCGCGCAGAGCCCGGTGCCCGCTCCGAGCGACTCGGGGCCGGCCAAGACCGACCCGGCGAAGGCGACGGCCCTCCCGGCCGGCTCCGGCACCGGGGTCCGCGTCGTGTACGCGCTGAGCGCCAAGCGCGTGTGGCTGGTGGGACCCACCGGGGCACCGAAGTCCTTCACGGTCGTACCGAGCACGGTGCACCCGGTGCCGGGCACCTACACGGTGAGCGGCCGCACGGGCAAGGTGACCGGCTCGGACGGAGTGCCGATCGAGCACGTCGTCCGGTTCGCCAGCCCGCAGGGCGTCACCGTCGGCTTCAGCGCCCGCGTGGACAACACCCTGCCGGCGCCCGATCCGGCCAAGAAGACCGGTGGTGTCCGCATGCTGCGCACCGACGGGGACGCGATGTGGGCCTTCGCGACGATCGGCTCGAAGGTCGTCGTCGTTCCCTGACCGGGCCGGCATGCCCGCCTCGACACGCCGAGTTCACCCGTAAGAGGGACCCCGCCAGCGGTGCGGCGGTCTCCGGGTCAGGCCGCTTCACGGCGCTTCAGGCCGCTTCGGACTCCGCGGCGGCCTGGGCACAACCCTCCGCACCCCCGCCGCCCGCCGCCCCTTCCCGTACGGGACCGGGCTCCGGGGCGTGCTCGCGCGCGGGCGGCGTCGACACGGCGCTGGCGGCCGCGCCCGCGGCGAGCAGCGCCCCCATGGACACGGCGGACGGACGGGGTACGCCCGCTGCTCCTCTTGCCGACATGGCTGCCTCCTGGCCGGGGCCGGCCCGTACTTAGGTACGCCTAACCAGCCCTCGGTACCATGTGACCACGCGCCCCACCGCCCGCGCAATATCTTCCCGACGACTTGTCGGAACGTTTCCCGCGGCGCCGCACCGCGCCTACTCCGGCGACAGGACTCCCGCGAGGCTCTCCAGGCCCGCCCCGGCGGACCAGCGGGGGCCGATCCCGCGGACCAGGACCTCGCGCACGTCGTCGAGGACCTCCTCGTGACCGACCGCCCGTTGGATCACCACGTGCAGCCGGTCGTCGGACAGCTCCTCGACCTTGCCGTCGCCCCACTCCACGACGACGACGGACTCGGGCAGCGAGACGTCGAGGTCCAGGTCCTCCATCTCGTCCAGGCCGCCGCCCAGCCGGTACGCGTCCACGTGCACCAGCGCCGGACCGCCGGTCAGCGAGGGGTGGACCCGGGCGATCACGAAGGTCGGCGAGGTCACGGCCCCGCGCACGCCCAGGCCCTCGCCGAGGCCGCGGGTCAGGGTGGTCTTCCCGGCGCCGAGCTCCCCCGTCAGCAGGACGAGGTCTCCGGGGCGCAGCAGGGCGGCGATCCGGCGCCCGAGGTCCTGCATGGCGTCGGGCGAGCCGACGGTGACGTGCGTTTCCGAGTCAGGTACTTCTTCCATGCCCGCCAACGTTAGCCGCTGCGGGCACCGTCCCGGTGCGCGCGAGGAGCTCGGTGAGCAGCCGGTTCACGGTGTCCGGCTGCTCCAGCATCATCAGGTGCCCGGCGCCTTCCAGGACGACCAGCTCCGCGGAGGGCACCGCCTCCTTGATGGCCTCGCTGTGATCGGGCGGGGTGACCATGTCACCGGCCCCGGCGATGATCGTGACGGGCAGGTCCGCGAACCGCTGGAGGGCGGCCGTCTTGTCGTGCGACTGGAAGGCCGGGTAGAACTCGGCGACCACGTCGATGGGCGTGGCCTCGATGAGCCGTTCGGCGAAGCGGGAGACGCCCGGATCGACGTCGCGCGAGGCGAAGGAGTACATCTTGACCATGCCGGCGAACAGATCCGCGGTGGCCCGCCGGCCCTTCTCCACCAGCTCCACCTGGGAGCCCAGCGCCTTGAGCACCCCGGGCAGCAGGCGCCGCACGGTCGAGAAGCCCAGGGCGGGCAGCCCGTACGTGACCTCGTCCAGCCGGCCGCTGGAGGTGCCGACCAGCGCCACCCCGGCCACCCGGTCGCGGAAGAGCTCGGGACACTCCTGGGCCAGGCCCATGATGGTCATCCCGCCCATCGAATGGCCGACCAGGACCAGCGGGCCCTCGGGGGCTGCGGCGTCGATGACGGCCTTGAGGTCGCGGCCGAGCTGTTCGAAGGTGACCGGCTCGCCCGCGGCCTGGGAGAGGCCGCGCGCGCTGCGGCCGTGGCTGCGCTGGTCCCAGTAGACGGCCCGGACCAGGCCGCGCAGGGCGAGGCGCTGGAAGTGCCAGGAGTCCTGGGAGAGGCAGTAGCCGTGGCAGAACACCACGGTCGGACGGCGCGGGGCCTTGCGCAGCAGCCGGCGCCGCCGGCCCTCCTCGGGCAGCTCGTCGACCTCGTAGTAGAGCGCGGTGCCGTCCTCGGCCCGCGCGGTGCCGGGGGCACCGCGCAGGGCTCCGAAGTCCGCGGTCGCGTCGAGCGCGAGGCGCGCCTTCATGCGCATGCCCCGGCCGACGGTGATCCGCTCGACCGCGACCCCGGCCGCCGCACCGGCGGCTATCACGCCAATGGCGGCGCCGGCCCAGCCCGCCTTGCGCCAGTTCTCACTCACGCCGCCACCCCTTGCTCACTCAGCCGCCCCGGTACACGCGGGGGACCCGGCTCCCGATACGGGTGACGATCTCATAGGCGATCGTATGCGCCGCTTGAGCCCAGTCCTCGGCGGTGGGTTCACCGCGCTCCGCGTCCCCGAAGAGGACGGCCTCGTCGCCGGCGCGGGCCTCGTCACCGTCCAGGTCGACCACGAACTGGTCCATGGCGACGCGCCCGGCGACGGTACGGATGCGGCCGCCGACGAGCACCGGTCCGAGGCCGGAGGCCTGCCGCGGGACGCCGTCGGCGTAACCCGCCGGGATCAGCGCGAGGCTGGTCTCCCGCTCGGTGACGTAGTGGTGCCCGTAGCTGACGCCGTGCCCGGCCGGGACGGCCTTGACCAGCGCGACGGTGGCCTTGAGCGCCATCGCGGGCCGCAGGCCGAGCTGGGCGGGGGTGCCGAGCTCGGGCGCGGGCGAGACCCCGTAGACGGCCAGGCCGCAGCGGACGAGGTCGAAGTGGGACTCGGGGAGGGTGAGCGTGGCCGGGGAGTTGGCGATGTGCCGGACCTCGGGCTCGACGCCCTCCTTCTCCGCGTAGGCGAGCATGTCGCGGAAGGCGGCCAGCTGGAGCTGGACGGAGGGGTGGCCGGGCTCGTCGGCGCAGGCGAAGTGCGACCAGACGCCGGTGACGCGGACGGTCCCCTCGGACTGGGCGGCGACGGCCTCGGTGACCAGGGCCTCCCAGTCGGCGGGCTGGCAGCCGTTGCGGCCGAGGCCCGTGTCGGCCTTGAGCTGGATCCTGGCCGTCCGTCCGGCGGCGCGGGCGGCCGCCCGTACCTCGTCCAGGGCCCACATCCCGCTGACGGAGACGTCGATACCGGCCTCGATGGCCTCCCGCCAGGGTCCGCCGGGCGTCCACAGCCAGCACAGGACGGGCCCTTCGAGCCCGGCGGCGCGCAGCGCGAGGGCCTCCTCGGGCGTGGCGGTCCCGAGCCAGCTCGCACCCGCCTCCTGGGCGGCCCTGGCGCAGGCCACGGCCCCGTGCCCGTAGGCGTCCGCCTTGACGACGGCCATCAGGGCGGAGCGGGGTGCCCGCTCGCGCAGGGCCCGTACGTTCGCCCGGACGGCGTCAAGATCGATCTCGGCGTACACGCGCGCGGCTGTCTCGTTCATCCCCCACAGTCTCTCAGAGCCCCGCCGGACAGGCCGAACAGGCGGGGGCCATGTCCTGCCCGGCCCGGGCACCCTGCCGACGCCGCCCTCGGGCCCCGCCCGGTCACACGGCCCGCACCGAGCCACCCAGCCGGCCACATCCAGCCCCGCCACCGCCTGCGGCGGAGCGGTGGCCCGGGGACCGGGGGCGGAGCCCCCGGCGACGGGGCCGCACGCTCGGGCCCGAACCCGCCGCCACCGGACGTGCGGACCACCGGCCCGCACCCGGGGCCCCGGCGACGGGGCCGCACCCGGCCACGGCCGAGCACCAGGGCGCCCCGGGTTCAACTAGCGGCCAGTGACATCGCGCCACGCCCGCGGCAGGGCCTCGGCGATCTCGTGGGCCAGGAGGGGGCCGCCCGTGAGGCGGGCCGCCAGGCCGTGGAGGTACGCCGCCACCGGCCCGGCGTCCGCGGCGGGCAGTCCGGCCGCCAGCAGGGACCCCGCCAGCCCGGACAGCACGTCCCCGCTCCCGGCGGTGGCCAGCCACGGGGTCCCGGTGGGGTTCACCCGGACGGGGCCGCGCCCGGCCGGGGCGATCAGGGTCGTCGACCCCTTCAGCAGCGCCACCGCCCCGTACCGCTCGGCGAGCGCCCGGACGGCCTCCAGCCGCCCCGCCTCGACCGTCTCCCGCGAGAGCCCCAGCAGCGCCGCCGCCTCCCCCGCGTGCGGGGTCAGCAGGGTCGGGGCCGCCCGGGCCCGCAGCTCCCCGGGGTCCAGCCCGCGCAGCCCGTCCGCGTCCACCAGCACCGGCACCGGCTGCGACAGCGCCTCCCGCACCTCCTCGGCGCCCTCGTCGCCCAGTCCCGGCCCGACCACCCAGGCCTGCACCCGGCCGGTCCCGATCAGCGTCTCCGGGTACCGGGCCAGTACGGCGTCCGCCGCCGCGGGCGGCCCCACGTAGCGCACCGCGCCCGCGCCGCCCCGCAGCGCCCCCGCCACGGCGAGCACGGCGGCGCCCGGGTAGCGCGCGGAGCCGGCGACGATCCCGAGCACGCCGCGCCGGTACTTGTCGCTCGACGCCGTCGGCTCCGGCAGCAGTCCCGCCACGTCGGCGTGCTGCAGGGCCTGCAGCTCGGGGGTCCCGAAGGCCAGCCCGATGTCCACCAGGTGCAGGGCGCCCGCCCGCGAGGCCCCCGGGTCGATCAGCAGCCCCGGCTTGTACGCCCCGAAGGTCACCGTCACGTCCGCCGCCACGGCCGCTCCGGCCACCTCCCCGGTGTCCGCGTCCACCCCGCTCGGCAGGTCCACCGCGACCACCACCGCGCCCGCCGGGATCCGTGCCGCCAGCGCGGCCGCGGCCGGCCGCAGCGGGCCCCGGCCGCCGATGCCGACCAGCCCGTCGAGCACCAGGTCGGCCCGCTCGGGCACGGCCGTCTCCAGGCGTCCGCCGGCGGCCCGCAGCGCGGCCAGTCCGCCCGCGTGCACCCGGGCGGGATCCATCGCGACGGCCGTCACCCCCGCCCCGCGCCGGGCCAGCTTCGCGCCCGCGTACAGGGCGTCGCCGCCGTTGTCCCCCGGGCCGACCAGCAGCACCACGCGGGCCCCGTACACGCGGGGCAGCAACCGCACGCAGACGGCGGCCAGTCCGGCCGCCGCCCGCTGCATCAGGGTGCCTTCGGGCAGCCGGGCCATCAGCTCGCGCTCGGCGGCCCGTACGGTCTCCACGCTGTAAGCAGTACGCATGCCACCAGCCTGCCCCACGCGGGCCCCTACCCCTCGGCGATCACCACCGCGGAGGCGACGCCCGCGTCGTGGCTGAGCGAGATGTGCCAGGACTTCACGCCCAGCGCCAGCGCCCGCGCCTCCACCGTCCCCGACACCCGCAGCCGCGGCTGCCCGCTGGCCTCCACGTACACCTCGGCGTCGGTCCACAGCAGCCCGGCGGGCGCGCCGAGCGCCTTGGCGAGCGCCTCCTTGGCCGCGAACCGGGCGGCGAGCGAGGCGGTTCCGCGCCGCTCGCCGCCCGGCAGGGTCAGCTCGGCGTCGCGGAACAGCCGCCCGGCCAGGCCCGGCGTGCGCTCCAGGGCGGCTCCGAACCGCTCGATCTCCGCCACATCGATTCCCACGCCGATAATCACAACACCCGCTCCAGCCCAGCCAACTACTCCACGGTCACCGACTTGGCGAGGTTACGCGGCTGGTCCACCTCGTTCCCGCGCGCCGTCGCCAGCTCGCACGCGAACACCTGCAGCGGCACGGTGGCCACGAGCGGCTGGAGCAGCGTGGGGGTGGCCGGGATGCGGATGAGGTGGTCGGCGTACGGGACCACCGCCTCGTCCCCCTCCTCGGCGATCACGATGGTCCGCGCCCCGCGCGCCCGGATCTCCTGGATGTTCGACACGATCTTGTCGTGCAGCACCGAGCGCCCGCGCGGCGACGGTACGACGACCACGACCGGCAGGTCCTTCTCGATGAGCGCGATCGGCCCGTGCTTGAGCTCGCCCGCCGCGAAGCCCTCCGCGTGCATGTACGCCAGCTCCTTGAGCTTGAGCGCCCCCTCCAGCGCCACCGGGTAGCCGACGTGCCGCCCCAGGAACAGCACGGTGTTCTTGTCCGCGAGCGAGCGCGCCAGCTCCCGTACCGGCTCCATGGTCTCCAGTACGGTGTCCACCGCCGCGGCGATGTCCGACAGCTCCCGGATCACCGACCGGATCTCGTCGCCCCACTTCGTGCCCCGGACCTGCCCGAGGTAGAGGGCGACCAGATAGCAGGCCACGAGCTGCGTCAGGAACGCCTTCGTCGAGGCGACGGCCACCTCGGGCCCGGCGTGCGTGTACAGCACGGCGTCCGACTCGCGCGGGATCGTCGAGCCGTTCGTGTTGCAGACCGCCAGCACCTTGGCGCCCTGCTCGCGGGCGTGGCGCAGCGCCATCAGGGTGTCCATCGTCTCGCCGGACTGCGAGATCGCGATGACCAGCGTCCGCTGGTCCAGGATCGGGTCGCGGTAGCGGAACTCGCTGGCCAGCTCCGTCTCGCACGGGATGCGCGTCCAGTGCTCGATGGCCAGCTTCGCGATCATGCCCGCGTGGTAGGCCGTACCGCACGCCACGATCACGACCTTGTCGACCTCGCGCAGCACCGAGTCGGGGATGCGCACCTCGTCGAGGGTCAGCAGGCCGTTCGCGTCGATCCGGCCCAGGAGGGTGTCGGCGACGGCCTTCGGCTGCTCGGCGATCTCCTTGAGCATGAAGTAGTCGTAGCCGCCCTTCTCGGCCGCGGAGGCGTCCCAGTCCACGTGGTAGGCCCGCACGTCCGCGGCCGTGCCGTCGAAGTTGGTCACCGTGACCCCGTCCCGGCGCAGCTCGACGACCTGGTCCTGGCCCAGCTCGATCGCGGAGCGGGTGTGGGCGATGAAGGCGGCCACGTCGGAGGCGAGGAAGTTCTCGTCCTCCCCCACGCCGACCACGAGCGGGGAGTTGCGGCGCGCGCCGACCACCACGTCCGGCTGGTCCGCGTGCACGGCGACCAGCGTGAAGGCCCCGTCGAGCCGCCGGCACACCTGCCGCATCGCCTCCGCCAGGTCCCCGCCGGCGCCCTCGAACCGCTCGGCCAGCAGGTGCGCCACGACCTCGGTGTCCGTCTCGGACTCCAGCCGGTGCCCGCGCTCGGCGAGCTCGGCCCGCAGCGCGGCGAAGTTCTCGATGATCCCGTTGTGCACGACGGCCACGCGCCCCGAATTGTCGAGGTGCGGGTGGGCGTTGACGTCGGTGGGCCCCCCATGGGTGGCCCACCGGGTGTGTCCGAGCCCGGTGGAACCGGCCGGCAGTGGGTGCCCGACCAGCTCCTTCTCCAGATTGACCAGCTTGCCGGCCTTCTTGACGGCGGCGAGTTCCCCGTCGGCGAGCACGGCGACACCCGCCGAGTCGTAGCCGCGGTACTCCAGCCGCTTGAGTCCGGCAATGACCACATCGAGCGCCGACTGCGCTCCCACGTAACCCACGATTCCGCACATAAGCCGCAGGGTACGCCGTAGTTGGCCGTCTGCCCGGTACCTGAACCGGACGAAAAACCCCGCCCCGGCGAATGCGCCGGGGCGGGGCCGTCGAGCGTTCTGCCGAACGGTCAGCCGAGCTTCTTCAGCTGCGCGGCGACGACCGCGGTCGGCTGCTCGGCCACGCCGCCCAGGCTGATCGCGGAGAAGGTGGCGAGGGTGTTGCCCTTGCGCACGACCACCAGCTGGGTCGTGAACGGCTCGCCGTCGGCGTCACCCACCACGGTGTAGGCGAGGGCCTCGTCGCCGCCGGTCACGGGCGCTGCCGGGGTCAGCTTGGTGATCTTGCCGGACTCGCCGCCCTGGTCGGCCGTGTAGCCGCCGGCGCACGGCGCGGCCGCGCTCTTGAGCTGCCCGAAGGCCTCGGCCGCGCCCTTCCCGTCGTACGACTGCAGGGTGACGGAGGTGGCGGTCGCCTTGAGGGCGTCCATCGCCGCCTTCACCTTCTCCTCGGGGCTGGCGCCCGCTGCCGGCTCCTTGCCCTTGGCCACGACGGCGATCCGCGCGATGCCGGAGGCGGTACCGATGGCCGCCGTGGACTGGGCCTTGACCAGCGGCACGCACTCGGGCTTGTCGCTCTTGGAGGCCTCGCCCCCCTTGGCGTCCTCCGCCGAGACGGGCTTGAGGACGTGGTCGGCCAGGTCGGCCTGGGCGACGAGCAGGGGCGCCAGCTCCGCGTCGGACTTGCCCTTGGCGGACTGTGCGGCCGGAGCGGAGGCGGACGAGGAAGCAGGTCCGGACGCCTTCGCGTCGCCCTTGTCGGAGGCGCCGCACGCGGTGGCGAGCAGCGCCAGGGACGCGGCGGATGCGGACAGGACGGTACGACGGAGCAGCGCGTTGCGCACGATGGTTCCCCCCACGGGACAAATCGGAAAAGGGCAGCCGAGGCGTCCCGGTACCGGGATCGGCGTCTTGGGCTGCGGTGATCCACACCGTACGGGGTCCCACTGACAGCACCCCACCGATTAACCGGCCACCTCACGCATCGTGATGCCGCCGAGACCCCACGTCCCTCCAATCGATACCGCCCCCCGTACAACCCCGCCCACCCCGTGCCATAAGACCCCGCTCCACGTGACCGACCACACCACCCACTGCGGCCCGCGACCCGTGACAATGGCCGTGTGATCTCTTCGCCGCCACGAAGCACGCCGGACCGCGCAACGGAGCGCCCCGACGGATCGGAGGACCCTGCACAGAGCCAGCAGGCCCAGCCGACCCAGCACCCCGACCACGCCGCGCACCCCACGCGCCGCCGGGGCCACGAGGCCTCCCCCTACGTCGACCTGACCAGAGCCGAGTGGAGCGCGCTGCGCGAGCGCACCCCGCTCCCGCTGACGGCCGACGAGGTCGAGCGGCTGCGCGGACTGGGCGACGTCATCGACCTCGACGAGGTCCGCGACGTCTACCTGCCGCTCTCCCGCCTGCTCAACCTGTACGTCGGCGCCACCAGCAACCTGCGCGGCACCCTCAACACCTTCCTCGGCGACGCGGGCAACGGCCACGGCGCCCAGACGGGCACCCCCTTCGTCATAGGGGTCGCCGGCTCGGTCGCCGTGGGCAAGTCCACCGTGGCCCGTCTCCTCCAGGCCCTGCTGGCCCGCTGGCCGGAGCACCCGCGCGTGGAGCTGGTCACCACCGACGGCTTCCTCTACCCGATGAAGGAGCTGGAGCGGCGCGGCCTGACCGCCCGCAAGGGCTTCCCGGAGTCCTACGACCGCCGCGCGCTGACCCGTTTCGTCGCCGACATCAAGGCGGGCAAGGACGAGGTCACGGCACCGGTCTACTCCCACCTGATCTACGACATCGTCCCCGACGAGCGGCTCGTCGTACGCCGTCCCGACATCCTGATCGTCGAGGGGCTCAACGTCCTGCAGCCCGCCATGCCCGGCAAGGACGGCCGCACCCGGGTCGGCCTCGCCGACTACTTCGACTTCAGCGTGTACGTGGACGCCCGCCCCGAGGACATCGAGCGCTGGTACCTCAACCGGTTCCGCAAGCTGCGCGAGACCGCGTTCCAGAACCCCTTCTCCTACTTCCGCAAGTACACCCAGGTCTCCGAGGAGGAGGCGCTGGAGTACGCGCAGACGATGTGGCGGACCATCAACAAGCCCAACCTGCTGGAGAACGTGGCCCCCACCCGCGGCCGCGCCACGCTCGTCGTCCGCAAGGGCCCGGACCACAAGGTGCAGAAGCTGAGCCTGCGCAAGCTCTGAGCGCCACGGGAAACCTCGGGCGTTCGCGGGCCGCCGCCGGAGGCTAGGGTGCGGCCATGCTGCATCTACGGATGATCATTCCGTCGGACCGGACCGACGCCGTGGTCCGGATCGTCGAGGGGACGGTCGGCACCACCCATCTGGCCGTGCTGCCCGGCGCCGCCCGCATCCCGGCGGGCGACATCGTGCTGTGCGACGTCGCCCGCGAGGCGGGCGACGAGCTCCTGCAGGAGCTCCGGGCGCTCGGCATCGACAAGGACGGCTCGATCGCCGTCGAGAACATCGACCTCTCCCTGTCGGACCGCGCCGACCGGGCCGAGGAGGAGGCTCCGGGCGAGGCCGCCGACGCCGTCCTGTGGGAGCAGTTGAGCGAGGCGACCCACGAAGAGTCCACCCTCAGCATCACCTACAGCGCCTTCATGATCGTCGCGACGATGATCGCCGCCTGCGGTGTGGTCCTCGACAACGCCATCCTGATCGTGGGCGCGATGGCCGTCGGCCCGGAGTTCGGCCCGCTCGCCGGCGTCTGCACCGGCCTGGTGCAGCGCACCCCCAGACTGGCCGCGCGCTCGCTGATCGCCCTGCTCGTGGGCTTCGCCGCCGCGATGGTCGCCACCACCGCCTTCAGCCTGGCCATGGACGCCCTCGGGCTGTTCCACCACGACATGCTCGACAAGCCCCGCCCCAACACCAGCTTCATCTGGCAGCCGGACCTGTTCTCGTTCGTCGTCGCGGTACTCGCCGGCATCGCCGGGGTGCTCTCCCTGACCTCGGCGAAGTCCGGCGCCCTGGTCGGCGTCGCGATCTCGGTGACCACCGTCCCGGCGGCCGCCAACGCGGCCGTCGCGCTCGGCTACGGCGAGTTCGCCCAGATGTCGGGCTCCATCAAGCAGCTGCTGCTGAACCTCTTCGGCATCATGCTGGCCGGTGTCCTGACCCTGCTCGCCCAGAAGCTCCTGTGGCGCACCCAGCGGGGCCGCTTCCGCGCCTGCTTCCGAGCCCGGCTCGGCGCCCGGTTCGGCGCTCGCCTCCGAGCCCGGCTCGGCGCCCGGGTCGGCGCCCGCCTCCGCG
>NZ_JBSFDF010000038.1:0-72952 GCF_053593795.1 Streptomyces sp. NPDC002104
CCGTGGTCGGCGGCGACGTGGTCCGCGGCGACGTCATCACCGTGGCCATCACCGCCCCGGCGCCGCACCACCCTTCCGCGCACCACCCCTCCCCGCCCCGCCCCGTCCGGCCCGACTGGAGAACCGCCCATGCGCACCCGCACCCTCCTCCTCGGCCTGCTCCTCGGCCTCGCCGCCCTGCTGCTCCCCGCCCTCCCCGCGACGGCCGCGGACAACGGCACCTGGGGCGTCTTCCCGACGCCCCCGGCCGGTGCGGCGATGACCGACCGGGCGTACTTCTTCCACCAGGGCGAGGCCGGCACCACCCTCAGCGACAGCGCGACGATCGTGAACTCCTCCGACAAGGAGCTGACGTTCCAGATCTTCGCCACCGACGCCGTCAACACCCCGGTGGGCGGCGGCTTCGCGCTGCTGCCGGTGGAGACGAAGCCCAAGGACGTCGGGACTTGGGTGGTCCTGCCGCCCGAGACCAGGAACACCGTCACCGTGCCGCCCAAGGGCCGCAAGGACGTCCCGTTCTCCGTGAAGGTCCCGGCGGACGCCACGCCCGGTGACCACGTGGGCGGGATCGTCGCCCTCAACACCGCTGTGGAGGGCATCCAGCAGGAGGGCAAGGTCCAGGTCGGGGTGAAGCGCCAGGTCGGCGCCCGGCTGTACTTCCGGGTTCCGGGGCCGGTGACCCCTGGGCTGAGCGTGGAGGACGTGAGGGTCAGCCGGGCGGCTCCGCTGCTGCCCTGGGTCAAGGACGCCCGCGCCAAGATCACGTACTCCCTGGTCAACCGGGGCAACGTGGTCGTCGAGCCGAAGGTGAAGATCTCCGCCGAGGGGCTGTTCGGCCGCCGGGTGCTCGACCGGCCGGCCCGTGAGCTGAAGCTCGTCCTGCTGCCGGGCCAGCGGATCGAGCTGACCGAGGACTGGGCGGACGCGCCCCAGTCGGACTGGGTCACCGTCGACATCACCGCCGGCGCCTCGGCCTACCCCGACCTCACCTCCACCTCCGCCACCGAGTTCCTCGCCGTGCCGTGGCCCGCGCTCGGCGCCCTGCTGGTGCTGGTCGGCGCCGCCATCGCCGCCCGGGTGCTGCGCCGGCGCCGCCGGGCCGGCGACACCGAACGGCCGGAACCGGCACCGGACTTGGCTGAAGCCCGCTGATCGGCCAAGGTGTCCCCAGGTGACGGCATCCGGCCATCGCCGGGCAGCGGCGGCGGCCGCCGGGAGGCACCACACATGGCACGACAGCACGGCGAAGCGGGGCCCGGCCGGCCGGCGCCCGGAACCGCTCCCGCGGACCCGGACCCGGACCTGGACCCGGGGGCGGGGGCGGGGGCCGGGGCGGATCCCGCCGCCTCGGGGATCGGACTGCTGACCCTCGTCGAGCGGACGCTGGGCACGGGCACCGCGGTGTACGTCCCGGGCGACGGCTGGATCCGGCTCACGCTCCCGCTCGACGACGGCGGTCCGGCCCCGGTCACGGTGGACGTGGTAGCGGACACCCGGCGGACCCCGCACGCGATCGCGTACCTCCTGCCGGGCGGCGGGCTGAACTTCGGCTCCTCCTTCTTCACCCCGTCCGACCTGAACCTCGCCCACCGGATGCGCCGCGAGGGCCTGCTCGTCGTCGGCGTCACCCCGCGCGAGGACGCCGCGACCGCGCAGGACATCGGCCCCGGCTGGGGACTCGCGGCGCACCGCCGGGATCTGGCCGCGGTCGTGGAGGCGCTGGACGGGGCGCTCGGGCTGCCGTACCAGTACGTCGGGCACTCCGCCGGGGCCCTGCTCGCCCTGGACGCGGCCGCGCACGACGACTCGCCCCGCCTGACCCGGGTGGTGGCCCTGGACACGACCGGCCCCTATTCGGGCGACCTGGCCGTCCGGGCGGTCCAGACCCGGGACGCGTACGAGGCCCGGATCGCGGAGGGCGCGTACGCGACGGACCCGGGCCTGGCGGGGCTGCTCGCCCGGGCCGTCACCGACCCGGGGGGCTCCTCGGAGGTCCCCTGGCCCCCGGATCCCGGGCTCCGCTTCACCCACGCCGGGCTCGCCCACTTCGCGCTGGTCCGCACGTCCCTGCTGCCGGGACCGGCGGACTGGATCTACACCCAGGGCCACGCCGCGGGCTCGTACTCCTTCGGAGCCGCCCCGGCCGGGGACCGTTTCGCGCTCGCCCACACGACGCTCGCCGCCGTGCGCGCGGTCACCTCCGCCCTGGGCAGCGGGCTGCTTCCGAACGCGCTGCTGCGGGACCTCGCCGCGATCTGGGCGGGCGACGAGAAGACGTACGCGATCGACTGGGCGGCGATCTCCGCCGAAGTGGTGTGGATCAATGCCGAACTGGGCCGCGGCGACCACTCGCGCGGCCCCCGGCTGATCCGCGCCGGCGGCAACGAACGGGTCCGTTTCACCGTCGTCCCGGGCTACGGGCACGGCGACCCGCTCTGGTCGCAGACGGCGGCGGCGGACGTCTGGTCGCTGCTCTGAGCCCGGCCGGAGAACGGGCTCGCCCCCCGCGGTGAGGGTTGCGGGGGGCGAGCGGTCCTACGGGGTCCTGCGAAGCGTGCGAGGTACTGCGGAGCGTGCGAGGTCCCGCGAGGCGCGCGAGGGCTGTCGGCGGGACCCGGCGGTCAGTGGTTGCGCGGGAAGCCGAGGTCCACGCCGGCCGGGGCGTCCGACGGGTCGGGCCAGCGGGTCGTGACGACCTTGCCCCGGGTGTAGAAGTGGGTGCCGTCGTTGCCGTAGATGTGGTGGTCGCCGAAGAGCGAGTCCTTCCAGCCACCGAAGGAGTGGTAGCCGACCGGCACCGGGATCGGCACGTTGACGCCGACCATGCCCGCCTCGATCTCCAGCTGGAAGCGCCGGGCGGCGCCGCCGTCGCGGGTGAAGATGGCGGTGCCGTTGCCGAACGGCGAGGCGTTCATGAGCGCCACGCCCTCCTCGTAGGTGTCGACGCGCAGCACGCACAGCACCGGGCCGAAGATCTCGTCGCGGTAGGCGTCGGAGTCGGTCTTGACGTGGTCCAGCAGCGAGAGGCCGATCCAGTGGCCGTTCTCCTTGCCCTCCACCGTGTAGCCGGTGCCGTCCAGGACCACCTCGGCGCCCTGCGCGGCCGCGCCGGTCACGTAGGAGGCGACCTTGTCGCGGTGGGCGGCGGTGATCAGCGGGCCCATCTCGGAGGTCGGGTCGTTGCCGGGGCCGATCTTGATCTTCTCGGCGCGCTCGCGGATCTTCTCGACGAGCGTGTCGCCGATGGAGCCGACGGCGACGACGGCCGAGATGGCCATGCAGCGCTCGCCGGCCGAACCGTAGGCGGCCGAGACGGCGGCGTCCGCGGCGGCGTCGAGGTCGGCGTCCGGCAGCACCAGCATGTGGTTCTTGGCGCCGCCCAGGGCCTGGACGCGCTTGCCGTTGGCGGAGGCGGTGGTGTGGATGTGGCGGGCGATCGGGGTCGAGCCCACGAAGGAGACGGCCGCGATGTCGGGGTGCGCCAGGAGCGCGTCGACGGCGACCTTGTCACCGTGGACCACGTTCAGCACGCCCGCCGGCAGACCGGCCTGGCTCGCCAGCTGCGCCAGCAGCGTGGAGGCCGAGGGGTCCTTCTCGCTCGGCTTGAGGATGAAGGTGTTGCCGCAGGCCACGGCCAGCGGGAACATCCACATCGGGACCATCGCCGGGAAGTTGAACGGGGTGATGCCCGCGACCACGCCGATCGGCTGGCGGATCGAGGAGACGTCCACGCGGCTGGACACCGAGGTGGACAGCTCGCCCTTGAGCTGCACGGTGATCCCGCAGGCCAGCTCGACGATCTCCAGGCCGCGGGCGACCTCGCCCAGCGCGTCGGAGTGCACCTTGCCGTGCTCGGCGACGATCAGCTCGGCGATCGCGTCGCGGTTGGCGTCCAGCAGGGCGCGGTAGGCGAACAGCACCTTGGTGCGGGCGGCCAGCGAGGACTGGCCCCAGGACAGGAACGCCTCCTTGGCGACCTGTACGGCGGCGTCGACCTCGTCGGCGGACGCGAGGGCGACCTGCGTGGTGACCTCGCCGGTGGCGGGGTCGGTGACCGGGCCGTAGTTGCCCGACGCGCCCTCGACGGTCTTGCCACCGATCCAGTGGTTGACGGTCTTCATGCCTAACTCCTTCACAGATGGCGACGTCGCTGCGCGGCTTGCCGGTCGTACTCTTCGCGGGCTCCGACCGCCGACGCACGGGTCGCGGTCTCGGCCACAGGGACATCCCACCACGCCTGTGCGGGGGGCGGGCCCGACACAGTGTCGGGTGTTCGGGTCTGCACGTAGACACATGTGGGACGGTCCGCCTCCCGCGCCCGGGCGAGGGCTTTGCGCAGGTCACCCAGGGTGCGGGCCCGGATGACGGCCATCCCGAGGGAGGCCGCGTTGGCCGCCAGGTCCAGCGGCAGCGGGGCACCGCTGTACGAGCCGTCCGCCGCCCGGAAGCGGTAGTCGGTACCGAACCCCTCGGCGCCCACCGCGTCCGAGAGGCCGCCGATCGAGGCGTAGCCGTGGTTGTCGAGGATCACCAGCCTGACCGGGACGCCCTCCTGCACGGCGGTGACGATCTCGGTCGGGTTCATCAGGTACGTCCCGTCGCCGACCAGGGCCCACACCGGCCGACCGGGGGCGGCCAGGGCGGTGCCGATCGCGGCGGGGATCTCGTAACCCATGCAGGAGTACCCGTATTCGACGTGGTACTGGTCCGCGGAACGGGCCCGCCACAGCTTGTGCAGGTCCCCGGGGAGCGAACCGGCGGCATTGATCAGGATGTCGTCACCGTCGACGAGGCCGTCCAGCAGGCCCAGCACCTGTGCCTGCGTCGGGACGGCGTCCTCGTCGGGAGCCGCGAAGGCCCCGTCGACCAGCCGCTCCCACGCCCTCTTCCCTTCTTTGTACGCCGCCTCGTACGGGGGGTCCACCCGGTACCCGGCGACCTCCGCCAGGAGTTCCTCCAGGCCCGCCCGCGCATCGCAGACCAGGGGGCGGGCGGCGAGTTTGTGGGCGTCGTACGGGTCGAGGTTGAGCCCGAGGAAGCGCACGCCGGGGTGCTGGAACAGCGTCGCGGAGGCGGTGGTGAAATCGGTGAGCCGGGTCCCGGCGGCGATCACCAGATCGGCTTCGCGGGCCAGCGCGTCGGCGGTGGCCGTGCCGGTGTGCCCGATCCCGCCCACGTCGGCGGGGTGGTCCCAGGGCAGGGCCCCCTTGCCCGCCTGGGTGGAGGCCACGGGGATCCCGGTGGCCCCGGCGAACTCCGCCAGGGCGGCGCCCGCAGCGCTGTGCCGGATCCCGCCGCCGGCGATGATCAGCGGCCGGTCGGAGCCCCGTACGGCCCGGGCGGCCGCCGCCAGCTCGGCCCGGTCGGGCCGGGGCCGGCGTACGCCCCACACCCGCTCGGCGAAGAACTCCTCCGGCCAGTCGTACGCCTCGGCCTGGACGTCCTGGGGCAGCGCGAGGGTGACGGCGCCGGTGGCCACCGGGTCGGTGAGGACCCGTACGGCCTGGAGGGCGGCGGGGATCAGCGCCTCGGGACGGGTGACGCGGTCGAAGTGGCGCGAGACGGGCCGCAGCGTGTCGTTGACGGAGACATCACCCGCATGAGGGACCTCCAGCTGCTGCAGCACGGGGTCGGCGGGCCGGGTCGCGAAGGCGTCCCCGGGCAGCAGGAGCACCGGGATCCGGTTGATGGTGGCGAGGGCGGCCCCGGTGACGAGGTTGGTGGCGCCCGGCCCGATGGAGGTGGTGACGGCGTGCGCGGAGAGCCGCCCGCTCTGCCGTGCGTATCCGACGGCGGCGTGCACCATGGCCTGCTCGTTGCGGCCCTGGAGGAACGGCATCTCGCCCCGGCCGCTCTCCAGCAGGGCCTGGCCGATGCCGGCGACGTTCCCGTGCCCGAAGATCCCCCAGGTGGCGGCGATCAGCCGCTGCCGGTGCCCGTCGCGCTCGGTGTACTGCCGGGCGAGGAAGCGGACGAGGGCCTGCGCGACGGTGAGCCGGACGGTGTGCGTGTGCGTCTGGGGCTGCGTCATGCGGGGTCCTCCGCTCGGTGGGGGAAGGGCAGCCGGGGGTCGACGTCCCGGCCGGTCCAGGTGGAGCGGATCCACCCGTGGTCGGGGTGGTCCCGGATGAGCCACTCCCGGGTGGCGCCGGGTCCCGCCATGACGTTGAGGTAGTACATGTCGTGGCCGGGCGCGGCGATGGAGGGGCCGTGCCAGCCGTCCGGGATCAGGACCGCGTCACCGGTCCTCACCTCGGTGAGGATGTCGGTGTTCCCCGCCGGGGAGGGGCTGACACGCTGATAGCCGAGGCCGGGCGTGTCCCCGTGGCGGGCGATCTCGAAGTAGTAGATCTCCTCCAGCCGGGATTCCTCCCCGGGGTGGTGCTCGTCGTGCTTGTGCGGCGGGTACGAGGACCAGTTGCCCCCGGGGGTGAGCACCTCCACGGCGATGAGCCGGTCGCAGGCGAAGACCCCGGCGGCGGCGAAGTTGTTGACCTGCCGGGAACACTGCCCCGCCCCGCGGAGCTCTACGGGAACCCCGGCGGCGGCCCCGTACCGCGCGGGCAGCCGCTGCTCGCAGCGGGCCCCGGCGAGCGCGAACCGGCCGCCGCCGGCCGACCGGATCTCCGCGCCGGCGTCCCGGGGGAGATAGGCGAAGTCGGTGGGCCCGTCGAACACCCCGCGCCGCCCGCGCAGCCGGAAGACCTCCGGCCCGCTCCCGGGACTGCGCCCCGCACCCGCCGGAGTGGCTGCGTTGCGACCGGCGCCGGCCCGCGCGTCCGCACGAGAAGGCTCCGCGCAGCGGACCTCGCAGCCACCCGCCAGGGGGAGCACGATCCACTCCGACTCCCCGCACGGGTGCGCGTACACCTCTCCCGGCCCGAGGTCGAGCACGAGCAGCCTCGTCCACTCCATCGTCCACTCAGACACCACCGGCACGGCCGAGCACCTCCTCCACTTCCTCCGCGAACGGCATCGCCGTCGAGCACGCCAGCCGCGAGGCCACGATCGCCCCGGCCGCGTTCGCGTAGCGGATCACCCGCTCCAACTCCCATCCGGCGAGCAGCCCGTGGCACAGGGCGCCGCCGAAGGCGTCGCCCGCGCCGAGCCCGTTGACGACGGTCACCGGCACCGGCGCGGCCTCCACCGCCGTCCCGTCCCGGTGGACGGCCAGCACCCCCGCCGGGCCCCGTTTCACCACCGCCAGCTCCACGCCGGCGCCGAGCAGCGCCCGCGCGGCCGCGTACGGTTCGGTCTCGCCGGTGGCGATCGCGCACTCCTCGGCGTTGCCCACGGCCACGGTGGCGAGGGACAGCGCCCGGCGGTACCACTCCCCGGGCCCGGTGGCATCGTCCCCGGAGGGCCACAGCATCGGCCGCCAGTCCAGGTCGAACACCGTCAGCGGGCTCCTGCCCCGCGCTTCCAGCGCCGCCAGCGTGGCCGTCCGGCTCGGCTCCGCGCTGAGTCCGGTACCGGTCATCCAGAACACCCGCGCCGCCCGCACCGCGTCGAGGTCGAGCTCGTCCGCGCCGATCTCCAGGTCGGGTGCCTTCGGGTACCGGTAGAAGTACAGCGGGAAGTCGTCGGGCGGGAAGATCTCGCAGAAGGTGACCGGCGTGGGGTAGGCCGCGACCTCGCCCGCCCACCGGTCGTCCACCCCGAACCCGCGCAGCTCCGACCGGAGATACACGCCGAAGGGGTCCGCGCCGGTCCGGGTGATCACCGCCGTCCGCCGGCCCAGCCGGGCCGCCGCGACGGCGACGTTGGTCGGGGAACCCCCCAGGAACTTCCCGAAGGTGTCCGCCTCGCCCAGCGGTACGCCCGTCTTCAGGGGGTAGAGATCCACCCCGATCCGGCCCATCGTGATCAGGTCGAACGCCAACGGATCCGCAGCCATCACCACACCATTCCTCCCGACCGAGTGCTCCCCGCACCTCAGAGCCTCGCACCCTAAGGTGGCCGTATGACGTCCTCACCGCCCGCGTTGACCCGTATCCGCGTCGGTTCGGCTCCGGACTCCTGGGGGGTCTGGTTCCCCGACGATCCCCTGCAGACACCGTGGGACCGGTTCCTCGACGAGGTCGCCGAAGCCGGGTACGAGTGGATCGAGCTCGGCCCGTACGGCTATCTCCCCACCGATCCCGTCCGGCTCGCCGCCGAGGTCGCGGCGCGCGGGCTGCGGGTCTCCGCGGGAACCGTCTTCACCGGACTCCATCACGGGCCGGCCGTGTGGGAGCAGACCTGGGAGCACGTGTCGCGGATCGCTGAGCTCACCCGGGCCATGGGTGCGGCGCACCTCGTCGTGATCCCGTCGTTCTGGCGGGACGACAAGACCGGCGAGGTGCTCGAGGACCGCACCCTCACCCCGGAGGGCTGGCGCGAACTCACCACGCAGACCGAGCGGCTGGGGAAGCGGGTCCAGGACGAGTACGGGCTGCGGATCGTCGTCCATCCGCACGCGGACACGCACATCGACACCCCGGAGAACGTGGCGCGCTTCCTCGACGCCACCGATCCCGCGCTGGTCTCCCTCTGCCTGGACACCGGGCACTACGCGTACTGCGGCGGCGACAGCCTCGAAGCCGTCGAGACCTTCGGTGAGCGGATCGGCTACCTCCACCTCAAGCAGGTCGACCCGCGGATCCTCGCCGAAGTCGTCCGCGACCAGATCCCCTTCGGGCCCGCCGTGGCCCGCGGGGTGATGTGCGAGCCGCCATCGGGGGTACCCGCGCTGGAACCGGTGCTGGCGGCCGCCGAGCGGCTCGGGGTGGACCTGTTCGCCATCGTGGAGCAGGACATGTACCCGTGCCCGCCCGACCGGCCGCTGCCGATCGCCCGCCGCACCCGCGCCCACCTGCGCTCCTGCGGCGCCCGCTGAACCCCGCCGAACCGGAACTCCGCCGAACCGGAACTCCGGCCGTACGCACCCTCGTGGAGGAACACGACATGACCAGCACGCTCGGCATCGCCGTCATCGGTACCGGGAAGATGGGCTCCGACCATGTCCGGCGCTTCGGCCGGACGGTCGGCGGGGCCCGGGTGGTGGCCGTGGCCGACCCGGACGGGGACCGGGTCAAGGAGGTCGCGGCCGGTCTGGAAGGGGCGGGCGCGCACACCGATCCGGCGGCCGCGATAGCGGCGCCCGGGGTGGACGCCGTACTGATCGCCTCGCCCGGGCCCGCCCACGAGGAAGCGATCCTGCACGCGCTGGAGCGGCGGCTGCCCGTGCTCTGCGAGAAGCCGCTGACCCCCGATCCGGCGGGCGCCCTGAGGATCATGGAGGCGGAGGCGCGGCTGGGCCGCCGGCTCGTCCAGGTCGGCTTCATGCGGCGCTACGACGCCGAGTACGCGCGGCTCAAGGAGCTGCTCGACGCGGGGGGCATCGGGCGGCCGCTGTTCCTGCACTGCCGGCACCGCAACGCCTCCTCACCGTCGTTCTTCACCAGCGAGATGCTGATCAGCGATTCGGTGGTGCACGAGGTGGACGCGGCCCGCTGGCTGCTGGGCCAGGAGATCACCGCGGTGACCGTGCTCTCCCCGACGCCCACCTCGGCCGCCCGCGAGGGGCTGCGCGACCCCCGGCTGGTCCTCATGGAGACCTCGGGCGGGGCCGTCGTCGACGTGGAGATCTTCGTCAACTGCGGCTTCGGCTACCAGGTGCAGTGCGAGGCGGTCGGCGAGTCCGGGTCCGCCCGGATCGGTGACGGGCACGCCATGGTCGTCCAGTCGGCGGGCCGGTGGGGCGGGGAGATCGACCAGGACTTCACGGTCCGCTTCGCCGACGCCTACGACCGCCAGCTCCGCCGCTGGGTCGCGGCGGCGGCGCGGGGCGGGGTGGACGGCCCCGACACCTGGGACGGCTACGCGGCGGCGGCCGTCTCCGAAGCCGGCCTCGCCGCGGCGCGCAGCGGTGTGCGGACCCCGGTGGACATGGCCGAACGCCCGCCCCTGTACAGCTGATCCGCCCGCCCCGGGGGCATCATGGGGGAATGCCCGACATACCTTCCGCCGCGGCCCCGGCCGCGATGCGGCTCCCCCGGTACACGAAGACGGAGCAGGACGAGATCCTCGGCGGCGGCGCCGACCCCTTCGGGGTGAGCGCGGCCGGCCTGACCTGGCTGCCCAAGGAGGAGCACTTCGGCGTCGCCCGCGACGGCCGGCTGCTGGCCCACGCGGGCCTGCTCCGGCTGCCCCTCGCGATCGGCGGCGGCGCCGCGACGGAGGTGGTGGGCGTCGGAGGGGTGGCCGTGGCGCCCGACGTACGGGGCCGCGGGCTGGCGCGGCTCGTCCTCGCGGCCGCACTCGGCCACGCGCGCACGATGGGCCCGCGGCACGCCCTCCTGTTCTGCCGGCCGCCGCTCGTGGCGCTGTACGAGCGCCTCGGGTGGCACCCGCTCGACGAGGACGTCCTCGTCGAACAGCCCGGGGACCGCCTGGTGACCATGCCGCTGCGCACCATGGTGACCCCCCTGCACGACGACGCGGCCTGGCCCCCGGGGCCGGTACGGCTGCTCTCCCTCCCGATGTGACGGGGCGCCGTGTACCACCCGTGTCACGGGGGTCGTGGCCGTGTCACACATGTCCGCATTACGCGGGTCTTCCGTCACAGGCGGACGACAGCCCCTCCCCTGACATCACCCTGCGTCGTTCTCCGGGCACAACCTGAGTGATCGTCAGTGTCCACGCGCCGGCTCCCCCGACGGCCTCCCGGCCGGCCCCGCGGCGTGGACAAGGAGGTGTCGAGGATGAGCGACCGACAGCTGTGGTCGTACAAGGAGATCGCCGCTCACATCCGGGTCCAGCCGGACACGGTGCGCTCCTACCGCAAGCACGGGCTGCTGCCCGCACCCGACCATGTGGAGGGCGGCAAGCCCTACTGGTACGCCGACACCATCCGCGCCTGGGTGGCGCGCCGTCCCGGCAACCGCGGACGCCGCGAGGACTGACGCGGCGTCCGGTCCAGGGACGGGACCCTCCCGGGCCCCGTCCACCAGCGGCTCCCGGCCACCAGCGGGCCCCGTCCGCCAGCGGCTCCTGTCCGCCGCCGGCTCCTGTCCGCCGGCTACCGGCTCCCGGCGGGTACCGGCTCGGGTGCGGCCGGCTCGGTGGCCGGGGCCGGCTCCCCCTCGCTCAGCCCGAACCGTTCGTGCAGTCTGCGCAGCGGCGCCGGCGCCCACCAGGTGGCCTTGCCGGTCAGCTTCATCACCGCCGGTACCAGCAGGCTCCGTACGACCATCGCGTCCATGAGGACGGCCAGCGCGATCCCCAGGCCCAGCATCTTGGTGTTGGTCACCCGCGAGCTGCCGATGGCGACCATCACCACCGCGAGGATCACGGCCGCCGCGGTGATCAGCCCGCCCGTGCGGGTCAGCCCGGCGCGCACCGCGCCCTCGTGGTCCCCGGTCCGGTCGTACTCCTCCTTGATCCGGGATATGAGGAACACCCCGTAGTCCATGGAGAGTCCGAAGGCGATGCAGAACATCAGCACCGGCAGGGTGGTCTCGATGTCCCCGGTGGAGGTGAAGGCGAGCGGTCCGGAGAGGTGGCCCTCCTGGAACACCCACACCACCGCCCCGAACATCGCGGTCAGGCTCAGCGCGTTGAGCAGTACGGCCTGGACGGGTATCAGCAGGCTCCCGGTGAGCAGGAAGACCAGGAGCAGCGTGGCCAGCACCACGACGGCCAGGGCCTGGGGCAGTTTCTCGGCTATGGCGTCGCGGGCGTCGACGAGCACCGCGGCCTGTCCGGTGACGGCGGTGTCGAAGGGCGCGTCCACGGCCCTGATCAGGCCCACCAGGTCCTGGGCCTGCTCCCCCACCTCCTCGCCCTCGGTGAGCACCGAGAAGTAGGCGTATCCGGTACCGCCCGCCGAACCGACCGGGCCTTCCACCCCCACCACTCCGGGCAGGGCTTCCACCCGCCGTTTGTAGGCGTCGAGGCCGGCGGCGCCGGGGGCCCCCTCGGTCAGTACGGTCAGCGCTCCGCCAGGACTGCCCGGGAACCCCTCGCGGATGTGCTGCTGCACCACGTGCGATGCGGCCGTCGCCGGCAGCTGCCGGTCGTCCACGGTGCCGAACTTCACGCCGAGGAAGGGCAGTCCGAGGAGCAGCAGCCCGGCCGTGGTGGCCACGGCGAACACCGGGGCGCGGCGCATGACCAGGCCGGTGAGCCGTGCCCAGCCCCTCCCGCCCCCGGCCCCTGCGCCCGGCCCGGCTCCGGCCGGTTCGCTCCCGGCCGGCCCGGACCTGCGCCACAGCCGGCGCAGGTCGAAGGAGTTGACCCGCTCGCCCAGCAGCACGAGCGCCGCGGGCAGCACGATGAGCGCGGCCGCCGCGGCGAGCAGCACCACCGCGACTCCGGCGTAGGCGAAGGAGCGCAGGAAGTACATCGGGAAGAAGAGCATGGCCGAGAGGGCGACGGCCACGGTCAGCGCCGAGAACAGGACCGTCCGCCCGGCGGTGCGCAGGGTGACTCCGACGGCCGCCACCGGGTCGCGCCCGGCGGCCAGTTCCTCACGGAACCTCCGCACGATGAACAGGGCGTAGTCGACGGCGAGGCCGAGCCCCAGGGCGGTGGTCAGGTTCTGCGCGAAGACGGACACGTCGGTGAACTCGGTGAGCCCGCGCAGTACGGCATTGGTTCCGATGATGGCGATGATGCCGACGCCGAGGGGCAGCAGGGCGGCGACGGCGCTGCCGAAGACGAGGACGAGCAGGACGAGCGTCACGGGCAGGGCGATCAGCTCGGCGCGCAGCAGGTCCTCCTGGATGGTGGAGGTCACCTCGCGCTGCACGGCGGCCGGGCCGCCGATGGAGACGGTCAACGGTCCGTGCTGGCCGCGGTACTCCGGGACGATCCGGTCCACGACGGCGTTGGCCGTCTTCTCGTCGCCCGGGACGCGGGCGGCGATCAGGGCCTGCCGGCCGTCCTGGGAGCGCAGGGTGGGCAGCCCGGTGCGCCAGTACGAGCCCACGCCGGTCACGCCCTGCTCTGCGGCGAGCCGCGCCGTCAGCCGCTCGGCCTCGGCGGCGACGGCCGGATCGTCCACCGCGGCCGTACCCGCGGTCCCCGCGGCCGCTGCGGTCCCCACGTCAACGAGGAGCAGCAGATTGGGCTGGGACCCCGGGAACTCGCGTTCCAGCGCCTTGGTGGCATAGGTGGAGCGGGCGGCGGGATCCTCCCAGCCCCCGCTTCCCAGCCGGTCGGCGACGCCTCCGCCGGCGAAGACGGCCAGGGCCGTGACCACGAGGGCGAGCAGCAGCGAGAGCCGCGGCCGTGTGGTGACGAGCCCGGTCCACCGGCCGCCCTCCCCGGGCGACGGCGGTCTTTTGACTTCCGACATGTCTCGGTGTCCCCTTCACCGTGATTGCCAGGCAACTTAGACTGGCAAACACGAGCAGTCGCTCGCGTTTTTCAAGAATGCGAGCGATCTCTCGTGTTTGTCAATCACCCATGGGAAGCAACAGGAAGCAAGGGATGGGACATGCGGCAGACCTCTCGGACCACGAGTGCGGACAAAGCGGGTGAATCAACCGCGGAGACGGCGCTGAAGGAGACGACACCGAAGGCAGCACAGAAGACAGCGCAGAAGGCAGCGCCGGAACCGGCGGCGGAAGCCGCCCCCCGCCGCCGCCAGGCCCGCGGTGAGCGCCGGATCGCCCAGCTCCTGGCCGCCGCCGCCGGGGTGTTCTGCCGTACGGGTTACGCGGCGGCCAGCACCAACGCCATCGCCCGCGAGGCCGGCGTCTCCCCGGGCACGCTCTACCAGTTCTTCCCGAACAAGGAGGCGATCGCCGTCGAGCTGGGCGGACAGCTCCTCCAGCGCGCCCACGAGGCGCACGGACAGGCCTTCCTCCCCGAGAACCTGGACCGGCCCCTGCCCGAGCTGCTCGACGCCGTCCTCGATCCGGTCATCGCCTTCAACTGCGAGAACCCGGCCTTCTGGGCGCTCATGCACGGCTCCGGCGTACCCGGCATCGCGCAGGAGCACGACGAGCTGCACGTCGGCATGCAGACCCGCGTCGAGGCGCTGCTGCGCGCCTGCGTCACCCCCACCGCCTCCGGCGCCCCCGCCACCGACGCGGAGCTCACCCACGTCGCCCACATGGTGCTCGGGATCGTGCAGGTCTCGCTCGAACTGATCCTGGCCAGCGAGGGAGCGGAACGCGCCGCGTACGTCGCGGAGCTGAAGACCGTCCTGTTCCGCTACCTGGACCCGATGATCACCACGCCTCCTCCTCACTGACCATCTCCCCGGCTCCCGGGGCCGGGGCGCCGCCGGTTCCCGCCCGCAACCGCAGCCCCACCAGCGGGAAGACCAGTACGGAGACCATCCCGGCCCCGACCAGCGCCGCCGCCTCCCCGGACCCCAGCTTTCCGGCCTGCACGCCCAGGGTGGTGATCGCCACCACCAGCGGCAGCGCCGTGGAGCCGAACAGCACGAGCGCCGACCGGTCCTTGCGCCCGAGGTCCCGGGGGGCCAGCAGCCACATCGGGAGCCCGCGCACCACGAGGAAGAGCAGCAGGAACACCGGCAGCAGCAGGAGCACCCGCCCGCCCCCGAGCAGCGCGGACAGGTCGAACTCGATCCCGGTGACCACGAAGAACAGCGGCACCAGGAAGCCGAAGCCCATGGCCTCCACCTTCGACAGCACGGTCTCGCTGCTCTCCGGGGCGGCCCCGTGCAGCACGAGCCGGGTGATCAGTCCCGCGGCGAAGGCGCCGAGCAGGACGTCGAGGCCGAGCACCTCGGACAGCGCCAGGAACGCCACGAGGATCAGCACCACCAGGCGCACCGCGAACTGGCCGCTGCTGTGCAGGGTCTTGGCGATGACCCGGGCGAACCAGGGCGGCTTGGGCCGCATCGCCCAGAACAGGGCCGCGGCCGTGAGCACCGCGAAGCCGATCAGCAGCGCCGCCGACTGCGCCGGGGCGCGCCCGCTGAGCAGCAGGGCCATCGCGATGATGGGCCCGAACTCGCCGACCGCGCCCATCGCCATCATCACGGAGCCGAACCGGCTCTGGAGGTCCCCGGAGTCCCGCAGGACCGGCAGGATCGTGCCGAGTGCGGTACTGGTGAGGGCGGTGCCGATGTAGACGCCCTTCTCGAACCCGCCGCCCGACAGCAGCAGTCCGAGTCCGAGCCCCAGCGCGAGGGCGGCCAGCCAGGCCCACACCGACCGCTTCAGGGTGTCGCCCTTGACCTGGGCGAACTGGATCTCGTAGCCGGCCAGGAAGATCAGCATCGCCAGGCCGAGCTCGCTGAGCACGTCGACGACGTCGGTGGAGTGCGCCCATCCCAGGACGTCCGGTCCGACCAGGACGCCCAGGACGATCTCGAAGATCACCAGGGGGACGGGGAGCCAGCGCGAGACCCCGTACGCGAGCAGGGGCGCGAGGACGGCGATCGACATGATCAGGATGAGAGTGGTCCCCGTGTGCGCCATGTGTGCCATTTACATACGCTTCACGGTGATTGTCCACCGCAAAAGATCTCGCCGATTCCTCGCTTTGATACCCCCTAGGGGTATAATCTCGAAAGGCCGGGGTGAACGGTGGACCCGCCACGGGCGATCCACGAGCGATCCGCCGCCGCCCCGCCGACCGGAAACGCCCTTGAAGAGGAGAACGACATGAGTGCCGACACGGACACCCAGACCACCACCGTCTACCGGGTGACCGGCATGACCTGCGGGCACTGCGAGGGCGCGGTGACCGCCGAGCTCTCCGAGCTGGCGGGCGTCAGCTCGGTCAAGGCCGTCGCCGCGACCGGCGAGGTCACCGTGGTCTCGGCCGCCCCGCTCGACGAGGCCGCCGTGCGCGCCGCCGTCGACGAGGCGGGCTACGAGTTCGCCGGCCAGGCCTGAGTCCCCCTCTTCGGCAGTACCCCGCAGTACCCCGCCGGGCCGTTCCGGCCAGCTCATACTGGTTCCGTACGGCCCGGCCCTCCCCCTGGAGCCGGAACATGAGCAGCAGCACAGTGCACGACGGGCCCATAGCGGTGGCCGGGGCAGCGGCAGCGGCCGCCGGAACCGCCGAGGTCGAGCTGACCATCGGCGGGATGACCTGCGCCTCCTGCGCGGCCCGCATCGAGAAGAAGCTGAACCGGATGGACGGGGTCAGCGCCTCGGTGAACTACGCCACCGAGAAGGCCAAGGTCTCCTACGGCGAGGGCGTGGCGGTCGCCGACCTCATCGCCACGGTCGTCAAGACCGGATACACCGCCCAGGAGCCCCCGCCGCCGGCGCCCGAACCGGCACCGGAAACGCAGGAGGCCGGCGCGCAGGCGTCCGGCGCGCAGGAGGCCCCGGACCCCGAGCTGGCCGCCCTGCGCCAGCGCCTCCTGGTCTCCGTGGCCCTCTCGCTGCCCGTCGTCGTGCTCGCGATGATCCCGGCCCTCCAGTTCGACAACTGGCAGTGGCTCTCGCTGACCCTCGCCGCCCCCGTCGTCGTCTGGGGCGCCCTGCCCTTCCACAAGGCCGCCTGGACCAACGCCCGGCACGGCGCCGCCACCATGGACACCCTGGTCTCGGTCGGCACCGGGGCCGCCTTCCTGTGGTCGCTGTGGGCCCTGTTCTTCGGCCACGCCGGAATGCCCGGCATGCGCCACGGCTTCGACTTCTCGGTCTCCCGCACGGACGGCTCCTCGGCGATCTACCTGGAGGTGGCGGCCGGAGTCGTCAGCTTCATCCTGCTCGGCCGGTACCTGGAGGCCCGCTCGAAGCGGAAGGCCGGCGCGGCCCTCAAGGCCCTGATGCGGCTCGGCGCCAAGGACGTGGCGGTACTGCGCGGCGGCGCCGAGGTGCGCATCCCCGTGAGCTCGCTCGCGGTGGGCGACCGGTTCCTCGTCCGGCCCGGTGAGAAGATCGCCACCGACGGCACGGTCGTCGAGGGCAGCTCCGCCGTGGACGCCGCCATGCTGACCGGTGAATCCGTCCCGGTCGAGGTCGCCGTGGGCGACGCCGTCACCGGAGCCACCGTCAACACCTCCGGCCGCCTCGTCGTCGAGGCCACCCGCGTCGGCTCGGACACCCAGCTCGCCCGGATGGCCAGGCTGGTCGAGGACGCGCAGAACGGCAAGGCCGAGGTGCAGCGCCTCGCCGACCGGATCTCCGGGATCTTCGTCCCCGTCGTGCTCGTCCTGGCCCTGGGCACCTGGGTCACCTGGCTGCTGATCACCGACAACCCGACGGCCGCCTTCACCGCCGCCGTGGCCGTCCTGATCATCGCCTGCCCGTGCGCCCTGGGCCTGGCCACCCCGACCGCGCTGATGGTCGGCACCGGCCGGGGTGCGCAGCTCGGCATCCTGATCAAGGGCCCCGAGGTACTGGAGTCCACCCGCCGCGTCGACACCGTCGTCCTGGACAAGACCGGCACCGTGACCACCGGCCGCATGACCCTGACCGCCACCCACCCCGCCGAGGGCGTGGACGCGGACGAACTGCTGCGCCTGGCCGGGTCCCTGGAGCACGCCTCCGAGCACCCGATCGCCCGGGCCGTCGCGGCGGGCGCCGCGGAGCTCCCCGGCGGCCTGTCGGTCCCCGAGGGCTTCGAGAACCACGGCGGCCTCGGCGTCCAGGGCGTGGTCGACGGACACGCCGTCCTGGTGGGCCGCGAGAAGCTGCTCGCCGACTGGTCGATCGTGCTGCCCGCCGGCCTCGCCGAGGTCAAGGCCGCCGCCGAGGCCGAGGGTTCCACCGCCGTCCTGGTCGCCTGGGACGGGGAGGCCCGCGGCGTGCTGACCGTGGCCGACGCGGTCAAGGAGACCAGCGCCGAGGCCGTGTCCCGGCTGCGGGCCCTGGGCCTGACCCCGGTCCTGCTGACCGGTGACAACGAGGCCGTCGCCCGGACGGTGGCCCGCGCGGTGGGCATCGACGAGGTCATCGCCGAGGTCCTTCCGCAGGACAAGGTGGACGTCGTGCGCCGGCTGCAGGCCGAGGGCCGTACGGTCGCCATGGTCGGCGACGGGGTCAACGACGCGGCCGCGCTGGCCCAGGCCGACCTGGGCCTGGCCATGGGCACCGGCACCGACGCGGCCATCGAGGCGAGCGATCTGACCCTCGTACGGGGCGACTTGCGGGTCGCGGCGGACGCGATCCGGCTCTCGCGCCGGACCCTGGCCACCATCAAGGGCAACCTCTTCTGGGCCTTCGGCTACAACGTCGCGGCGCTTCCGCTGGCCGCCGCCGGACTGCTCAACCCGATGATCGCGGGCGCCGCGATGGCCTTCTCCTCGGTCTTCGTGGTCACCAACAGCCTGCGGCTGCGGTCCTTCCGCTAGTGATCACCCTTCACGATCCGCGCACACCCTCTTCACACGAGACGCAGATCACAGGGACCCCGACGTAACCATCGGACACCCCCATGGGTCTAATGGGGCGATGCCGAAAACGTGTTGGGACGACTACACGTTTCGCCGGCACGCAGACACCCGGTCCGGGTCCCGTGGGGGGAATCCGTTCCGGGGTAAGGAAAGCGCCCCGACCTTCGACCCGTGGGGGGATCGATGGCGGGGCGCTTTTCCTGTACTGCGCGTCCTGCGGGTGCTGCGGGTAGTGCGGCTCTGCCCTCGGGTCAGCGGGACTCGACCGGGACGAAGTCGCGCAGGACCTCGCCGGTGTAGATCTGGCGCGGGCGGCCGATGCGGGAGCCGGGCTCCTTGATCATCTCGTGCCACTGGGCGATCCAGCCGGGCAGCCGGCCGATCGCGAAGAGCACGGTGAACATCTCGGTCGGGAAGCCCATGGCCCGGTAGATCAGGCCGGTGTAGAAGTCGACGTTCGGGTAGAGGTTGCGCTCGACGAAGTACTCGTCGGCCAGCGCGTGCTCTTCCAGCTTCAGGGCGATGTCGAGGAGCTCGTCGTCCTTGCCGAGCGCCGAGAGGACATCGTGCGCCGCCGCCTTGATGATCTTCGCCCGGGGGTCGAAGCTCTTGTAGACGCGGTGCCCGAAGCCCATCAGGCGGACGCCGTCCTCCTTGTTCTTCACCTTGCGGATGAAGGCGTCGACGTCGCCGCCGTCGTTCTTGATGCCTTCGAGCATCTCCAGAACGGACTGGTTGGCGCCACCGTGCAGCGGGCCCCACAGGGCCGAGATGCCGGCGGAGATCGAGGCGAACATGTTCGCCTGCGAGGAGCCGACCAGGCGCACGGTGGAGGTCGAGCAGTTCTGCTCGTGGTCCGCGTGCAGGATCAGCAGCTTGTCGAGCGCCGCGACCACGACCGGGTCCAGGTCGTACTCCTGGGCCGGCACGGAGAAGGTCATGCGCAGGAAGTTCTCGACGTAGCCGAGGTCGTTGCGCGGGTAGACCACCGGGTGGCCGACCGACTTCTTGTACGCGTAGGCCGCGATCGTCGGGAGCTTGGCCAGCAGCCGGATCGTCGAGAGGTTGCGCTGCTTCTCGTCGAACGGGTTGTGGCTGTCCTGGTAGAACGTCGACAGCGCGCTGACCACGGAGGACAGCATCGCCATCGGGTGCGCGTCGCGCGGGAAGCCGTCGTAGAAGCGCTTGACGTCCTCGTGCAGCAGCGTGTGCTGGGTGATCTCGTTGCGGAACGACGCGAGCTGGTCGACGGTCGGCAGCTCCCCGTTGATCAGCAGGTAGGCGACCTCGATGAAGGTCGAGCGCTCCGCCAGCTGCTCGATCGGGTAACCGCGGTAGCGCAGGATGCCCTGCTCACCGTCGAGGTAGGTAATGGCGGACTTATAGGCGGCGGTGTTTCCGTAGCCGCTGTCCAGGGTGACCAGCCCGGTCTGAGCCCTGAGCTTCGAGATGTCGAAGCCCTGGTCACCGACGGTGCTCTCGACCACCGGGTAGGTGTATTCACCGTCCGCGTACCGCAGTACTACAGAGTTGTCGCTCACGTCATCCCTCACCGACGTAGTGCCTCTTCTTCGAGGTGCCCTGACTGCCTCTACCTTCCCCCATTTGGCGCAGGTGAGTGCACTCGGGGTCGAGCTTTGGTGTTTTTGACGGCACTCAGTGCCGCCAGCGTGCACATCCTGCCCCCTCCGCAACCGTTGTAGGAACCCCAAATGATCGATCATCTAGGTGATGTTTCCCACCGGTATGCGGCCGGAGAGCCTGGCTGCGACGGCCGTGTACCTCCTGCCTGCGGAAACGGTACGCACCGCCTGGGCCAGGGCTTTGCGGGACCCGACCAGGACGACCAGTTTCTTCGCCCGGGTGACGGCCGTATACAGAAGGTTCCGCTGGAGCATCATCCAAGCGCCGGTCGTGACCGGGATCACCACCGCCGGATATTCACTCCCCTGGGAGCGGTGGATGGTGACGGCGTAGGCGTGGGCCAGCTCGTCGAGCTCCGCGAACTCGTAGGCCACGTCCTCGTCTTCGTCCGTGCGCACCGTCAGCCGCTGTTCCTCCAGGTCAAGGCCGGTGACCACGCCGACCGTGCCGTTGAAGACCCCGTTGGCGCCCTTGTCGTAGTTGTTGCGGATCTGCGTGACCTTGTCGCCGACCCGGAAGACCCGGCCGCCGAACCGTTTCTCGGGCAGCCCCGGCCGGGCCGGGGTGACGGCCTGCTGGAGCAGCGCGTTGAGGTTCCCGGCGCCGGCCGGACCGCGGTGCATGGGGGCGAGGACCTGGATGTCCCGCCGCGGGTCGAGGCCGAATCTGGCCGGAATACGCCGTGCGGCGACGTCGACGGTGAGCTTTCCGGCCTCCTCGGTGTCCTCCTCGGGGAAGAGGAAGAAGTCGGGCAGCCCGTCGGTGATCGGCGGCAGGCCGGTGTTGATCCGGTGGGCGTTGGTGACCACACCGGACTGCTGGGCCTGGCGGAAGATGGTGGTCAGCCGGACCGCCGGGACCGGTCCGCCCTCGGCGAGCAGATCGCGCAGCACCTCGCCCGCCCCGACCGAGGGGAGCTGGTCCACGTCGCCGACCAGCAGCAGGTGGGCACCGGGTGCCACGGCCTTGACCAGCTTGTTCGCCAGCAGCAGGTCGAGCATCGAGGCCTCGTCGACGACGACCAGGTCCGCGTCGAGCGGCCGCTCCCGGTCGTACGCCGCGTCCCCGCCCGGTTTCAGCTCCAGCAGCCGGTGCACGGTGGAGGCCTCGGCGCCGGTGAGCTCGGCCAGCCGCTTCGCCGCCCGGCCCGTGGGGGCGGCGAGGACCACCTTGGCCTTCTTGGCCCGGGCCAGCTCCACGATCGAGCGGACGGTGAAGGACTTGCCGCAGCCCGGCCCGCCGGTGAGCACCGCGACCCGGCGGGTGAGCGCGAGGCGCACGGCGTCCCGCTGCGCGGGGGCGAGCGTGGCTCCGGTCCGGCCCGCGAGCCAGCCCAGGGCCTTGTCCCAGTCCACGTCCCGGAAGGCGGGCAGCCGGTCCTCGTCCGCGTTCAGGAGGCGACGCACCTGGCCGGCCAGGGACAGCTCGGCGCGGTGGAAGGGCACCAGGTACACCGCGGTGAGGGGGTCCGGGCCGCCCTGCGGGTCGGGCACGGACTCCCGTACGACCCCTTCCGGATCGCCCGCGAGCTCGGCCAGGCAGTCGATGACCAGCCCGGTGTCCACCTGGAGCAGCTTGACCCCGTCGGCGATGAGCCGGTCCTCGGGCAGGAAGCAGTGCCCCTGGTCGGCGGACTGGGACAGGGCGTACTGGAGCCCGGCCTTGACCCGCTCGGGGCTGTCGTGCGGGATCCCGACGGCCTGCGCGATGCGGTCGGCGGTGAGGAAGCCGATGCCCCAGACGTCGGCGGCGAGCCGGTACGGCTGGTTCTTCACCACGGAGATGGAGGCGTCGGCGTACTTCTTGTAGATGCGCACGGCGATGGAGGTGGAGACGCCGACGCCCTGGAGGAAGACCATGACCTCCTTGATGGCCTTCTGCTCCTCCCAGGCCGCGCCGATCAGCCGGGTGCGCTTGGGGCCGAGGCCGGGTACTTCGATCAGCCGCTTCGGCTGCTCCTCGATGACGTCGAGGGTGTCGAGGCCGAAGTGCTCCACGATCCGGTCGGCGATCTTCGGGCCGATGCCCTTGATCAGGCCGGAGCCGAGGTAGCGCCGGATGCCCTGGATGGTCGCGGGGAGCAGCGTCGTGTAGTTCTCCACGGTGAACTGCCGGCCGTACTGGGCGTGCGAGCCCCAGCGGCCCTCCATGCGCAGCGATTCACCCGGCTGGGCCCCGAGGAGGGATCCGACGACCGTGAGCAGGTCACCGGCGCCGCGGCCGGTGTCCACCCGGGCGACCGTGTACCCGCTCTCCTCGTTGGCGTAGGTGATGCGCTCCAGCACACCTTCGACCACCGCCGGCGCCACGGCCGCGTTCGTCGTCATGGCCCGAAACTACAGCCCTGGTGCGACAGTCCGGCGGGCCTGTGGACAACTCGGCGGCGAACCAGAAGGGGTCCCGCCTTCCGGCCGGACCCCCTCACGGTTACCCCTCCCGCGTCGGACTTCCCGATCCCCCCGGATCCCCCCCGGAAGTCCCGACGCACCATACGACCCGCGACCCCCGCCCGTGGTTGCACGCGGATCCGGAACTTTACCTTTCCATTACCTCGGGGGGTCCGGGAGGCCGTCCGAGGTGCCGCCGAATCACCTCAGAAGTAGCGTTTCAGACATGAGCGAACCTTCCTTCCAGGACGACGTGCTGACCGAACTCGGCGACGACAGGCTGACCGAGATCGCCGGCCTCCTCGGCACCGACACGAACGGCGCCCGTGACACCGTCGCGGCCACGGTCGGGGCGATGACCGGCGACCTCCAGCAGAAGGCCGACGCCGATGACGACGACGGCAACGAGGTCCGCCAGGCCTTCGCGGAGGTCACCCAGGCCCCGCTGGAAGGCGTGGCCACCCTCGGCGGCGGCCTGGGCGGCATGCTCAGCGGCGGGATGATGGCCGGAGTGCTCGCCAAGGTGAGCAAGCCCGTGGCCAACGCCGTCTCGAAGAAGACCGGCATCCCCGCCCCGACCATCGCCCGGGTCATCGAACTGCTGATCCCGGTCCTGCTGGCGGTCTTCGCCAAGCGCGCGGCCGGGAAGGCCGGCGGCGCGGGCGCAGGGGCGCCGGCGGCGGCCGGCGGCGAGTCCCCCATCCCGTCGCCGGGAGCGGTACCCGGCGCGGCCGGCGCCGCCCCGGCGGGTCCGGCCGGCGGAGCCCCGGCGGCCGGCGGCGGACTCGGCGACCTGCTCGGCCAGATCCTCGGCGGCGGCAAGAAGTAGCCGCCCCCAGGAGCCGCCCTCACCCGTTCGGCCGAAACCACCCCGGCCCGGGTCCGGACCGCCCCCCGGCGGCCCGGACCCGGGCCGGCGGCCTGCCCGGCGTCCCGGCCGTCAGATCGCCGGACGGTAGAAGAAGGTCTTGCGGCGCTCGATCCTGCCGTCGCGGACGAGATAGGTGTCGGCGAAGGCCTCGTCGAGGGCCTTGCCGTCCTTGTCGGCGCCCTGGAAGCGCCCCCAGCAGGCGGCCGCGGCCAGGCCGCCGGTCACCTGGCTCACCTCGTGGGCGCCCGAGGTGATGATCCGTTCGTGCTCGTAGAACCGGCGGATCCGGTCGAGGCCCTCCAGCGCCGGATAGCCCGGCCGTTCGTACACGGCGTCCGGCGCGAAGACCTCGCCGAGCCGGTCCCACGAGCGGGTGTCGATCACCTCGAACAGCCGGGCCACCAGGGATTCGGCGGTCACCGGTGCGTGCGTCGTCGTTGTCACGGTCTTGCTCCTAGGGGGTGTGGAGGAAAAAGACGGTGCGCAGGGCCCCGCCCGCGGGGTGGATCACACCCCGTCGGTCAGGGCCTTCTCCCAGGCCGCGGCCAGACGGGAGACGCCTTCCCGGCGCTGCGCGCCGTCCAGGGAGGCGAAGGACAGCCGCAGGACCCGCGAGCCGTCCTCGTCGATGCAGAAGGGCGTGCCGGGCACGATGGCGACGCCCTGCGCCAGCGCGTGCGCGTACAGCGCGTCCGAGCCCACCCGGGGGTCGGTCAGCCGGCACCAGAAGAAGAGCCCGCCGCGCGGCCGTTCGAAGTCCAGCCAGGGCAGCTGTTCGCGCAGCAGCGTCTCCATGGCGCGGGCCCGGCCGCCGTAGAGCGTGCGCAGGCCCGCCAGGTGGGCCGGCAGGAACTCCGGGTCACCGAGCAGATCGGCGAGGAGGTACTGGCCGAAGGTGTTGGTCTGCAGGTCCCCGCACTGCTTGGCGGCGACCAGCTCCCCGATCAGCTCGGCGGGGGCGACCAGACCGGCCACCCGCAGCCCCGGGCAGACCGTCTTGGAGAGGCTCATCAGCCGGACCACGCGCCCGCTGTGGACGTCGGTCGACGGCAGCCGGCTCCCCTCGAAGGCCAGGTCCCCGTACGGGTCGTCCTCGACGACGAGGAAGCCGAACCGCTCGGCCAGCGCGGCCAGGTGACGGCGCCGCTCCTCGGAGAGCACGGCCCCGGTGGGATTGTGGAAGTGCGGTACGACGTAGACCAGCTTGGGCCGGGCCCCGGCGAGGAGCCGCTGCTCCAGTACGTCGGTGCGCATCCCCTCCGCGTCGCCGGGCACCGGCAGCAGCCGGGCCCCGGCCCGCCGGAAGACCTGGACGGCGCCCAGGTAGCTCGGGTCGTCCAGCGCCACCTCGTCGCCCTCGTCGATCAGGGTCTGGGCGACGAGGTCCAGGCCCTGCTGGCTGCCCGCGGTGACCATCACCCGGTCGGGGCCGACGGGGGCCCCGGTCGCGCTCGCCCGGGCCGCGATCACCTCGCGCATCGGGGCGATGCCGTCCGTGGGGGCGTACTGGAGGGCCCGTACCGCCGAGCCCGCGAACAGCCGGTCGGTGGCCTCGGCGAGCCGGGTCACGGGGAAGCTGTCGGGGGCCGGGATCCCGCCGGCCATGGAGAGCACCCCGGGGGCGGCGGCGGCCGCCAGGATCCGGCTCACCGCGTCGGAGCGGCCCCAGCCGGTGCGGCGGGCCAGCAGGCTCCCGATGGCGCGCGCTTCGATCGCCGGCGCTCCGACGGCGGGCGTTTTCTCCACGGGGGTCACCTTGCGTCCACCTTCCGCGGCTGCGCGACGAGCTGGGGCGGGAACTCCTTCAGGCGCCACACCGGCGAGTTGAGGACCACCAGGACGGCGGTCAGGAACAGTCCGGCCGTGACGAACAGCGTCTCGCGCAGTCCGATGAGGTCGCCGAGCCAGCCGCCCAGCAGGGCGCCGAGCGGGAGCGTCCCCCAGGAGACGAAGCGGTAGCCGGCGTTCATCCGGCCGAGCAGCTGGTCCGGGGTGATGGACTGGCGCAGGCTGATGATGTGGATGTTGGCCATGGTGCCGCCGGCCCCGATCAGGCCGAAGGCGGCGACGAACAGGGCCAGCGAGAGCGCCCCGCCGTTCGCCGGGGCCGCCGGGATGGCCGCGGGGGCCAGGCAGCACAGCAGCAGGGCCGCCAGGATGGCGTGGCCGAGCCCGATCCTGCGCTTGAGCCACTGCGCGAGCATCGAGCCGACCAGCGAACCGACCGCGCCGGTGCCCAGCAGCAGGCCGATCCCGCCGGGCGAGATGCCGAGCGTGCGGGCCGCGTAGAGCACGAACACCGTCTGGAGCGACATCCAGCACAGGTTGTACAGCCCCGACTGGAGGGCGCAGGCCCGCAGGTGGGCGCTGTCCCAGATGATCCGGATGCCCTCGGCGATGCTCGTGCGGATCCCGGTCCGCTCCTGCTGGGGCACCGGCTCCGGCTCGACGCGCCGTACCGCGAGGAGCGTGAGCACGGAGACGAGGTACGAGATCCCGTTGATCAGCAGCGCGTAGGGGGCGGTGACCCAGCCGATGAGCAGGCCGGCCAGGCCGGGACCGCCGATCTGGGCCAGCGAACTGGTGCCCTGGAGCTTGCTGTTGCCCTCCACCAGGTGCTGCTTGCCGACCAGGGTCGGCAGGTAGGACTGGTAGGAGACGTCGAAGACCACCGTGAGGGTGCCCACGAGCAGCGCGGCGACGTACACGTACTCGATGCGCAGCAGGTCGAGCACGGCCAGCAGCGGCACCGCGCTGACCAGCAGCGCCCGCCCCACGTTCGCCATGATCATCAGGGGCCTGCGGCGCACCCGGTCGACCCAGACGCCGACCAGGAGGGTGACCATCAGGAACGGGGCGTAGGAGGCCGCGTTGACGAAGCCCACCTGGGAGGAGCTGGCGTCGAGCGTCAGGACCGCGGTGAGCGGCAGCGCCAGGGTCGTGACCTGGGCCCCGACCTGTGAGATCGCCTCCCCCGACCAGAACTTGAGGAACTCCGGGTCCCGCCAGAGCGTGGCGGGTGCGGCGGCGGCCGGTGCTGCGGCCGCCGTCTCCTCCACCGGCTCGGCGGCCCCGTTCCCGATGTCGGTCACTTCGCTTCCACTCCCTCGGCGGCCGGGTCCACGTGGAACGCGCAGCCGATCTGGGCGCCGCGCAGCATGCTCACGATGCCGACGGCCGGGTCGGTGACGCCGCGGGCCAGGGTGCCGGCGTAGCGTCCGTCGACCATCAGCGTTCCGTAGGCGACGGCCATGTCCTCGCAGGTCTCGCCGTCCTCGGAGAGGAACCGCTCGGTGGTCGGCAGCAGGCGGTGCTGCAGGACGTACGGGCCGTCGACGGCCTGGCGGAGCTTGGCGACCCAGTCCTTCTGGTCGGTGGTCCAGCCGGGGGTGACGCCGACGCCGCCGTAGAGCAGGGTGGGCTTGAGGACCAGGTGGTCCTTGTTGGCGATGGCGTAGGGCAGCAGGTCGATCTTCTCGCCGCCGAAGGTGACCTTCTCGTCGCGGACGAAGCGGGTCCAGGGCAGGATCCGGTCGATCAGCTCGCGCTCGGCCTCGGTGAAGACGGCCCGGTTGCGCTCGTCGCTGAGCATCGCGAGGCTGCCCTTGTTGCCGTACAGCTCGCAGTCGAGCGGGGCGAACAGCTCGACCGTGCCGGCCTCGACGGCGTCGAGGAGCGGGTTGACGAGGTCGTAGGTGCGGGGCTCGTCGGGCATTTCGCCGGGCAGGAACATCCGGTAGACCACGTCGACCTTGCGGCCGGCGTGCAGGACGCCGCCGTTGTCGTAGGTGAAGTCGCCGAGGTGGCAGACGACGGTCTCGAAGCCGAGCCGTTCGAAGGCCGGGACGACGAACTCCATCCAGCACTTGGACTTCTCGAAGCCCTCGGGCCAGTCGGTGATCGCCAGCAACGGTCGCTCGATGCCTTCGAGGGAGGGCGCCTGGCGGCGCAGCACCTCGGTGATGCGGGCGAGCGGGTCGGGGTAGACCAGGTTCTCGGTGGCCGCGAACTTCGCGAACTCCTCGTCCTGGATCAGGGCGCGGGCGAACTCGCCCATCTGCCAGCCGCCGAGCGAGGAGCCGGTGTTGAGCTCCATGACGCGGAAGCCGCCGGTCTCGCGGTACAGGTCGGCGCGGGAGAGCGGGGCGAGCTCGTCCACGGAGCCGCGCAGCACCAGGTCGGCCTGGGTGGGCGACATGCCCACGGCGGTGGCGAAGGCGCGCAGGTCGCCGCCGTAGAGCCGGGCGGGGACCGCCTTGAGCAGTTCGAAGAGGCCGTTCAGGTCGTTCTCCAGGCCGGTGACGTCGGCCTCGCTGAGGAAGACGGGCCGGTTGAGGCCCTCGCCGCCGCCGGCTCCGTAGCGGAACCACTCCACGCCCCGGACGCCGGAGACGCTCTGACGGGCCGCGGTGCGCTCGTGGTCGAAGAAGCGGCGGGTCACGGCGTTCTCGACGCGGGCGCCGAGCCGGTGCGCGGCGACTCCGGAGACCTCCGTACGGGAGAGCGCCTCGGCGCGGTCCAGGGCGCGGCGGGTGCCGGCCGGGGTCTCGCTGACGGCGATGAGCGCGGCGGAGCGGGGGGTCAGGCCGCGGGGCGGCAGCAGCAGCTCGTCGCCGGGCTCGACCAGGGCCACGGCCTCGGCCAGGTCCTCCACGTCCTCGGGGGCGGGCAGGACGACGCGGTCGACGGCGCCGTCGTAGGCCGGGTAGAGGAAGCGGACCTCGGCGCTGAGCGCGCGGGTCGGGGTGACGTCCGGGGTCTGCTCGAAGGCGATCCGGGCGGCGGCCAGCGGCAGGTCCACGCCGGTGGCGAGCTTGTTGAGGTGCGGGATGAGGTCGCCGCCGAGGCGGCCGTTGAGCTCGATGAGGCGGGGGCCGTTGGCGGCGACGCGCAGTTCGGTGTGGGTGACCCCGTAGTCGACTCCGGCGGCCCGGTGCGAGTCCTGGACCAGCTGGGTGACGGCCTCCGCCCAGGGCTCGTGGCGCCAGTCGGTGACCAGGTGGCCGACCTCTTCGAAGTACGGGTGGGCGCCGAGGCGCTTGCGGGCCACGCACACCGGGGTGGCCAGGCCGTCCACGACGACGCTGTCCACGCTCAGTTCGGGGCCCTCGATGAACTCCTCGATCAGCACCGAGGCGGTGGTGCCGGCGCCGCGCAGCCGGCTGGTGGAGGCGAGCCGGAAGGCGCGGCGCAGGCCGTCGACGTCGCGGGCCATCATCACGCCGAAGCTGCCGCCGAGGGTGCGGGGCTTGACGACGACGGGGAAGCCGATGGACTCGGCGGCGGCGACGGCCTCGTCCTCGGTGGTGGCCGGGACGTAGCGGACGGCGGCCATGCCGGCGGCTTCCAGGGCCTGGCGGGTGGCGTACTTGTCGCGGCAGATCTTGGCGGCGGCCGGGTCCATGGCGCGCATGCCGAGCTTCTTGGCGACGGAGGAGACGGCGACCAGGGACCACTCGTCCCAGGTGACGATCGCGGCGTCGGCGACCTCGCCGCGCAGGTCGGCGACCGGGGCGTAGAGCTTCGCGGCGTCCGTGGTGTCGGCGATCCGGTGGGTCTCCACGTAGCGGGCCTGCCAGGTGGGGGCCTCCGGCGCGACGAGGGTCACCTCGTAGTGCTGGGCGAGGGAGGCCAGGGCGTATTCCCGGTACTGCTGTATGCGGCTGCCTACGAGGATGACGCGCTGGCGTTCGGAGGTCATGAAGACCACGGTGGATTCCTTTCCGGTACGGGGCGTTGGTGCGGGTTCGCCCCGGAGAACAGGGGGTGCGAGACGTGGGGTGGGTCAGCCCGTCGGGCCGTCGGCGGACGGTCCCTCGGTGGACGGTCCCTCGGTGGACGGGCCGTCGGCGGGCAGGGGGTCGGCGGGCAGGGAGTCGGCCGGGACGCAGGTCAGCCGGAAGGAGTTCGCGGACTCGGTGATCGCGGCCTCGACCTCCCGGGTGCTGGGGCCGCGGAAGCGGAAGCGGGTGCCGACGTGCTCGTAGCCGCTGATCGCCGGGGCCGTGGAGCCGACCGGGGTGTGCTTGACGGCGTACGGGAGGCGGCCCGGCGCGGGTTCCCGTACCCAGCCGGCCGCTTCGACGCGGCAGGGGGCGGGGACCGGGAGCGGGAGCAGGAGGTAGCCGCCGACCTCGCTGGTCTTGAGCGGCGGCAGGACGGGGGTCAGGCCGAGCTGGATGTCCACGGCGGCGGCCATCAGGTCGACTTCGTGGACGTCGCGCCAGGTGAAGGGGATCTCTCCGCCGCCCACCCGGGCCCCGCACTCCAGGAAGACCAGCGCGGGCCCGCCGCCGGGGGCCGGGGTGACGAAGGCCTCCAGGTGGAAGACCCAGGGCTGGGAGCCGCCGAGGGCGGGGCCGACCGCGGCGGCGAAGGCCTCGACGGCCTCCAGCAGCGCGGGATCGTCCTCCTCCACGGAGCCGAGCCAGGTGCCCTGGGTGAAATCGGCGCAGGTGCCGCCCACGTAGCGCGAGACGGTCCAGCTGCCCAGCGAATCGCCTTCCCAGAGGCCGTCGATGTGCAGGATCGGCCCGTCGACGTAGCTCTGGACGAGGTGCGGTTCGGCGGCCAGGGCGGCGGCCAGAGCGTCCCGTTCGGCCGGCTCGGCCAGTGCGTCGGCGGAGTCGAGCTGGACCACGCCCCGGCTGGCGGTGCCGCGGTGCGGTTTGACGACCAGCGGCCAGCCGTGGGCCTCGCCGAAGGCGAGCACGGCGGCCGGGTCCGGCGCGGGGGCGAAGGCCGGCACGGGCAGTCCGGCGGCCTCGGCCGTGCGGCACATGGTCAGCTTGTCGCGGAACACGGCCAGTTCGGCACTGTGCTGGCCGGGGATCGCGAACTCCTCGCGGATCAGCGCGGCCGTGTCCAGGTCCCCCTCGTTGAGGGCGATCAGCCGCGCCGGGGCGCCGAAGCGGGCCACGAGCCCGGTGACGGCCGCGCGGACGGCGGGCAGGTCGTCGGTCAGGGCGACGGTGGTGACCGCGGCGGCGGCCGGGGGTAACGAGGCACGGCCGAGCTCGGTGCTCACGTACGTGACGTGGGCGGCGCCGTGGTCGATGTAGTCGGCGTAGTGCGCGTGGGTGTCCCGCCAGCGGTGCAGGACGACGATGTGCGGCCGGTCGGTGCTCATGCCGTCCCGCCCTCCTCACCCGCGTCGGCGGAGACGTCGGCGGAGACATCGGCACCACCGGCGGCAGTGGTGAGCCAGGGCAGCGCCGCCGTGGCCATCGTGCGGACGCCGACGGACAGCGCGGGTCCGGCGACGGGGGCGAAGGTGGAGGAGTGGTTCTGCGGGAGCTCCTCCAGCTTTCCGGCCGCGAAGGCCTCGCCGAAGGCCTGCGGGTCGAGGCCGCCGTAGAACCAGTACACCGAGGGGACCTGGGCGGCGCTCGCGAGCAGGCCGAAGTCCTCGCTGGCGGTGGTCGGGCCCATCGTCATGACGGCCCCGGCCCCGAAGTGCTCGCGGTGGGCGTCGGCCACCCGCTCGGCGGCCGCGGTGTCGTTGACGGTCATCGGCAGGTGGTAGACGGAGGTGATCTCCGGGTCGGCGGTCGCGCCCGCCGCCGCCGATTCGGCGCGGGCGAGGCGCTCGATGGCCGCGAGGACCTTCTCGCGGACCGGGGCCGAGCTGGTGCGGACGTTGATGCCGAGCTCGGCGGTGTCGGGTATGACCGCGGCGGTGGTGCCGGCGTGCAGTTTGCCGACGGTGACCACCACCGGCTCCTGGGCGGAGATCTCGCGGGAGACCACCGTCTGGAGCCGCATGACCAGCGAGGCCGCCATCACGACGGGGTCGACCGCGGCCTCGGGCTTGGAGCCGTGGCCGCCGCGGCCGAAGAGCGTGACGGTGATCGAGTCGGTGGCGCCCATGACCACGCCGGGCAGGGTCGCGACGAGCCCGGCGGGACCGGGTCCCACGTGCGAGCCGAGGATCACGTCGGGGCGCGGGAAGCGCTCGAAGAGCCCGTCCTCGACCATCTCGCGGGCTCCGTAGCCGCTCTCCTCGCCCGGCTGGAACACGGCGACGACGGTGCCCCGCCAGGCCTCGCGGTTACGGGCGAACAGGGCGCAGGACCCGATCAGCGCGGCCACGTGCAGGTCGTGGCCACAGGCGTGCATCACCGGGACCTCGGCGCCCGTTTCGTCGGTGGCGGTCTCGGTGCTCGCGTACGGCAGCCCGGTGGCCTCCTTGACGGGCAGCGCGTCCATGTCGGCGCGCAGCATGGCCACGGGTCCCTCGCCGTTGCGCAGGACCGCGACCACGCCGGTGCGGCCGACGCCGGTGGTGATCTCCCAGCCGCCCTGGGCGGCGAGGCGCTCGGCGACGAGGGCCGCCGTCCGCTTCTCCTGGAAGGCGAGTTCGGGGTGGGCGTGCAGTTCGCGGTAGTCGGCTTCGAGGGCCGGCATCAGCGAGTCGAGACCTTCGAGCAGTGCAGTCATGACGTCCTTCTCAGGCGTGAGGGGTTACGGACCCGGGGTGTTCGCGACCGGGGTGTCGGCGAGCGAGGTGTCGGCGAGCGAGGTGTCGGCGAGCGGGGTGTCAGCGACCGGGGTGTTCCCGCACTCCCCACGAGGCGGCCAGCGCCACCGCGGCCGTCAGCGCGGGCCACCAGGGCAGCCAGTCGTTGTGGCCGGCCGACCTCAGGAGCTCGGCGAGCATCGGGAACGTGCCGCCGAAGAGGCTGATCGCGGCCGCGGTGGGAAGGCCCACGGCGACGGCGCGCACCGCGGGCGGGAACAGCTGCCCCGCGAAGACGTTGCTCACCGCGAGCGGGAGGCCCAGCAGGAAGAGCAGCACCACGGTGACCAGTTGGACGGGGACCCGGCCGGAGTTCATGGCCAGCAGCAGCGGCACGGTGCCCAGGGCGAGCCCGGCGAAGCCGAGGCGCAGGACGGGCAGCGCCCCGAACCGGTCGGCGGCCCTGCCGCCGCCGAGCATGGCCGCGAGGAGCGCCACCATGCCGAGGAGCAGTGCGGCGGAGGTCTCCTCCTTGCCGGCGGCCCCGGCGCTCTCGGCGTACGAGGGGAAGTCGACGGTGACGAAGTAGAAGGCGGTGGTGGCCCCGGAGGTGATGGCGAACACCACGGCGAGCCGCCGGAGATGGGCCCGCAGCACCGGCCAGGGGCTCGGCGCCTTCGCCGCCGGCGCCGCCCCGGCGGCCGCCTCCGCCGCCGGCGCCACCGGCGCCGCCGCGGCGGCCGCACCTGCGGGCCGGGCCGGTGCCTCCCCGGGCGGGGCCGCTCCCTGCGCGGCCCCGCCCGCGGTGGCGGCGGTGAAGACGGCGCTCTCCGCCGCGCCGCGCCGGATCCACAGGGCGGTGAGGCCGAGCAGTCCGCCGAAGACGAAACCGAAGCGCCAGGCGCCGTCCTCGACCCCGCTCTCCCCGAACACCCCGAGCAGGACGTTCATGACGATGAAGGAGAGCGCACTGCCCAGCACCACGCCCCCGTAGGAGACGGCGCTGTAGAAGTAGCGGCGTCCGGCCGGTGCGGTCTCGGTGACGTACGCGGCCACGCTCGGGTTCTCGGCCCCGACCGACAGGCCCTGCACCAGCCGGGCCCCGACCACCAGGAGCGGAGCCGCCAGGCCGATGGAGGCGTAGCCGGGGACGACGGCCAGGAACAGGGAGCCCGCGGCGATCAGGCCGACCGTCAGGGTCAGTCCGTAGCGCCGGCCGCGGGTGTCGGTGAGGCGGCCGATGAGGACGCTGCCCAGCGGGCGGACCAGGAAGCCGAGGGCGAAGCCGAGGTAGGCGGCGATGAGTTTGGCGGTGGGCGAGGTGCCGGGGAACAGTGCCTCGGCGAAGTAGGGGGCGAGGATGCCGTAGATGGTCCAGTCGTAGGCCTCGACGACCGAGCCGACGGTGGCGGCGGCCAGTTCCCTGCGGGGGCGCCGGGCCGGCGCCGGTGCGGCGGCGGGGGTGGCCGCCGCCGCACCGGCCTGCGGGAGGCCGGCTTGGTCAATGCTGGTCATCTGTTACTCCGTAGACCCTGATCAGTGAGGTGTCCTGCCCGGGGAAGGGCACGGCGTGCAGCCGGACCCCGGTCGCCGGGAGGGCGTCCAGGCCGGTCAGCCCGGTGAGGGCGGGCAGGCCGGCGGCGGCGAGCGCCGCCGCCACCGGCCCGTTGCCCTCGCGGCTGTCGGTCGCCACGAGGAGCGCGCCCTGCCCGGCGAGCAGGTCCACCGCGTCCTCGGTGAGGTACGGGCCGGCCGCGCGGCCGGTCTGTACGACGACGGCGTGCCCGGCGAGGTCGAAGGGCGCCAGCGCGAGCCGGTCGGCGACCGGCTGCCCGGCTCCCAGGAGCCGGACCAGGACCACGGGAAGGTCCACCAGGCCGGCCAGGCCCGGGGCGGCGCCGCCCGGGACGGCCGGCCAGGCGGCCCGGGTGGCGGGGCCGGTCAGGTCCGCGGTGGTGCGGCCCGAGCCGGCCGCGCCGGTGTTCCGGGAGCCCTTGTGGGGCTCCCGGAGCAGTTCCCGGCGGGTGATCTTCGTGCTGCCGACCATCAGCAGTCCGAGGTGGCGGACGATCAGTTCGCCCAGGTCCCCGTCGGTGATGTCGTCACCGGGGATGTCCAGGCGGAACCCCTGCATCTGCAGGGCGCCGCCGTTGCTGAAGACGACCTCCGCGTCGAAGTCGACCCGCCACTCGGCGCTGTTGTTCGTTCCCGTGGTCATTTCTCTGTCCTTCTCTCGGTGGATCCGTGCTCCGCCGCGCCGCCCCGGTTTCTCCGGGTCGGCGCGGTCGACCGGCTCAGGCGCAGTCGATCAGAGCTTTCTCCAGTGCCGCCGCCATCTCGTGGATCTCCTCGTCGGTGATCACCAGTGGCGGGAGCAGCCGGAGCACGGCGCCGTGCCGGCCGCCGCTCTCCAGCAGCAGCCCGTGGTCCAGGCAGGCGCGCTTGACGCGCTTGGCCCGGGCCCCGTCGGCGGGAAGCGAACCGAGGGAGTCGGCCCGGCCCGTGGGGTCCACGATCTCGATGCCCCACATCAGCCCCCGGCCGCGGATCTGGCCGATCTCGGGGTGACCGGCGGCGAGCCGGCCGAGCAGGGAGGCGATCAACTCGCCCTTGGCGGCGGCTTTTTCGATCAGGCCCTCGGACGCGGTGACCCGCATGGCGGCGAGTCCCGCGACCAGGGCGATCTGGTTGCCGCGGAAGGTGCCCGCGTGGGCTCCGGGCGTCCACGCGTCGTACTTGCCGTGGTAGAGCAGCAGCGACAGCGGGAAGCCGCCGCCGGCCGCCTTGGAGACGAGGACGGCGTCCGGCTCGATCCCGGACTCCTCGAAGGCCCACATGGTGCCGGTGCGTCCGAAGCCGGCCTGGATCTCGTCGAGGACCAGCGGGATGTCGAGCCGGGCGGTGATCTCCCGCAGTCCGCGCAGCCATGCGGCCGGGGCCGGGATCACCCCGCCCTCGCCCTGGACCGCTTCGACGAAGACCGCGGCGGGCTTGGTGATGCCGCTCTCCGGGTCGGTGAGCACCCGCTCGATGTAGGTGAGGCCGGCCCGGATGCCCGCCTCGCCGCCGATGCCGAAGGGGCAGCGGTAGTCGTAGGGGTAGGGGAGGTGGTGGACGTCCGGCATGAGGGAGGGCACGGACTCCTTGGCGCCCAGGTTGCCGGTGAGGGCGAGGGCGCCGGCCGTCATGCCGTGGTAGGCCCCGTGGAAGGAGATCACCGTCCGGCGGCCGGTGGCGATCTTGAACAGCTTGATCGCGGCTTCGGTGGCGTCGGTGCCCGCCGGTCCGCAGAACTGCGTCTTGAAGGTGTCCGCCATGGTGCCCGGCAGCCGCTCGTAGAGCGCCTGGAGGTACTCGTACTTGGCCGGGGTGGTCAGGTCCAGTGCCTGCTGGACCTGACCGGAGGTGAGGTACTCCCCCACCGCGGTCAGCACGTCCGGGTGGTTGTGCCCCAGGGCGAGGGTGCCCGCCGCGGCGAGGCAGTCCAGGTACGTGCGGCCGTGCCCGTCGCGGATGCGTGCGCCGTGCCCTTCGGCGAGGAGCTTGCCGAAGGCGTTGGCGTAGGTCCGGGCGCCCGATTCGCGCGCCTCGACGAAGGTGTACATCTCGTCCGGCGTGAGGGTGGTCACGTCGTCACTTCCTCAGGTGTGAGCGGGCGTCGGCGACCATGACCTGACCGAGGGCGATTCCTCCGTCATTGGTCGGAACGAGCCGGTGGACAAAGGTGTCGAACCCGTCGGCGGTCAGCCCGGTCAGACAGTTGAGCAGCAGGAACTCGTTGAGGAACACGCCTCCGGAGAGGGCGACCTGGTTGACGCCGGTCTCCTCCCGCAGGGCCTTGCAGCGCTCGCGGACCATGTCGACCACGGCCGTGTGGAACCGGCGGCTGATCCGGTCCACGGGCAGTCCGGCGGCGATGTCGGCGGCCATGGCCCGGATCACGGGCCGCGGGTCCACCTCGGTCAGTCCGTCCGCCGCGTAGGACCCGAAGCGGTACGAGGCCTGCGCCTCGCGGGTGGCGTCGCGGTCGAGCAGCCCTTCCAGCTCGATCGGGCCCTGGGCCTCGTACTCGGCCCTGGCGCAGACCCCGGCGAGGGCGGCGGCCCCGTCGAAGAGCCGGCCCATGCTGGAGGTGGCCGGGGAGTTGATCCCCCGGGCCGCCATCCTCGCGAAGACCTGGCGGCGCTGCCCGTCGAGGACGGCGAGGGCGGGGAAGCCCTCCAGGGCCCGGTCCGCGTCCCCGTCGAAGGCGTCCAGGGCGAGGGCGTAGCCGGTGCGGATGGGTTCGCGCACGGCCTGGTCCCCGCCGATCAGCGGCAGGCCGCGCATCCGGCCGACCCGGCGGAAGGCGGCGTACTCCCCGAGGAGGAACTCCCCGCCCCACACCGTGCCGTCCTCGCCGTAGCCGAAGCCGTCGAAGATCACGCCGAGGGTGGTGCCGCGGACGTGGTTCTCCGCCATGCAGGAGGCCATGTGGGCGTGGTGGTGCTGGACTTCCACGGTGGGCAGCGCCGGTCCGGTGCCGTCGTCGTCCAGGGCGGCCCGGGTGGAGCGGAACTGCGGGTGCATGTCGTGCGCGGTGACCTCCGGCTTGAGCGCGTACAGCTGCGCCAGGTGCCGGGCGGTGCGGTGGTGCGCGGCGAAGGTCTCGTCGTTCTTGAGGTCGCCGATGTGCTGGCTGAGGAAGACCTGGGAGCCGTTGGTGAGGGCCACGGTCGTCTTCAGTTCGGCGCCGAGGGCGACCACGGGGGCCACCTCGCGGCCGACGTCCACGGGGTAGGGGGCGTAGCCGCGGGCCCGGCGGATGAACTGGAGCAGCGGCTCGTCGAGTTCGGGGTGGTCGGAGAGGCGGACGACCGAGTCGTCGACGCGGATCTCGATGTCGCGGTCGTGGTAGAGGATCACGTCCGCGATCTCGAAGAGCTGTTCCAGGGCCTCTTCGTTGCGGTAGGCGATGGGGTAGCCGGAGATGTTGCCGCTGGTGGCGACGAGCGCTTCGAGGCCGGGCTCGTCCAGTAGCAGGTGGTGGTGGGGTGCCGAGGGCAGCATGATCCCCAGGTTGGGGTTGCGCGGGGCCACGGACTCCGGGAGGGAGCCCGCGCGCTTGCGGGCCAGCAGGATGGGCCGGGCCGGCGAGCGCAGGACGTCGATCTCCGCCTCGGAGAGCTCCACCAGGGCCTGCGCCGTGGTGAGGTCGCGGACCATCACCGCGAACGGCTTGGAGTCGCGGCGCTTGCGGCTGCGCAGCAGGGCCACGGCGTCCGCGTTCGTCGCGTCCACCACGAGGTGGAAGCCGCCGACGCTCTTCATGGCCGCGATCCCGCCGTCGGCCAGCACCCGGGCGGCCCGCAGGAGGGCCTCGTCCCCTTCGGCCGCGCCCCCCTCGCGGTCCCGGAGCAGCAGCCGGGGGCCGCAGTCCGGGCACGCGTTGGGCTGTGCGTGGTAGCGCCGGTCCATCGGGTCCTCGTACTCGGCCTTGCAGTCCGGGCACATGGTGAAGGCGGCCATGGTGGTCATCGGCCGGTCGTACGGCAGGTCCTGGATGATGGAGTACCGGGGCCCGCAGTTGGTGCAGTTGATGAAGGGGTAGCGGTGCCGGCGGTCCTTCGGGTCGCGAAGTTCCGCCTGGCAGTCGCCGCATACGTGGGTGTCCGCCGGGAGCAGCGCGGACCGGGCTCCGGTGTGCTCGCTGTGCACGATGGTGAACGGGCCCGCGGGCACGGTGCCGCGGTCCAGTCCCCGGGTCGGCCGGACCTCGTCCACCCGGGCGAGCTCGGGGGCGCGGCCGCTGAGGCCCGCCGCGAACTCCTCCAGGGCGGCGACCGGTCCGGACGCCTCCACCAGCACGCCTTCGGGGTCGTTGCGAACCCAGCCGGAGAGGCCGAGTTCACGGGCCAGCTTGTAGACGAACGGCCGGTAGCCGACGCCCTGGACCACGCCGGTGACGCGGATGCGCCACTCGTCGAAGGCGCTGACAGCGCTGGCGGCGCTGCCGGTCCCGTCGGGCCGCTGCGTGACGGTCTGCTGCTCGGTGCTGCTCATGGCGGTTTCCTCGGTCCCTTTCTCAGCAGAGCCGGGGGAGTTCGGCGCCGAGGAGTTCCTCCAGCTGGGTCTCGCGGCCGTCCTTGTCGCGCAGCAGCACCAGGCCCTCGGTGTCCTCGGAGATCTCGCCGATGGTCACCGCGTCCTTGCCGTAGGGCTGGGAGCGCAGGGCCGCCAGTACCTCGGCCTCGGCCGCCGGGTCCACGAAGAGCGCCAGGCAGCCCTCGTTGGCGCAGTGCAGCGGGTTGATCCCGAGCATGTCGGCGGCCATGGCCGTCTCGTGCTGGATCGGCAGGTCGGCCTCGGTGACGCGGATGGAGCGGCCGAGCTTGCCGGCGTACTCGTGGAGCACGGCGGTCAGGCCGCCGCGGGTGACGTCGCGCATCGAGCGGACGGCGCCGGGCACCGTGCCCGACAGGACCGTGTCGACGAGCCCGTTCAGCGGGGCGCAGTCGCTGTCCACGCGCTGCTCGAAGCCGAGCCCCTCGCGGATGGAGAGCAGGTGCACGGTGTGGTTGCCGATGGGGCCGCTGAGGATCACCTTGTCGCCGGGGCGCACGTCGGTCATGGTGAGCGGCTCGCGCTCGAAGACCCCGACGCCGGCGGTGTTCAGGTAGATCTGGTCGGCCTCGCCCTTGCGGACCACCTTGGTGTCCCCTCCGACGATCTGTACGCCGGCCTCGCGGGCCGTGTCGCGGATCGACTCCAGGGCGCGGACGAGCTTGGCGATGGGGAGCCCGGTCTCCAGGATCATGCCGAGGGTGAGGTACTTGGGCCGGGCGCCGGCCACGGCCAGGTCGTTGACCGTGCCGCAGACCGCGATCTTCCCGATGTCCCCGTTGCCGAAGAACGGCGGGTCGACGACGAAGGAGTCGGTGGTCATCGCGATGCGGTCGCCCTCGATCTTGAGGATCGCGCTGTCCTCCATGATGCCGATGTAGACGTCGCCGAGGGTCGAGGCGATCACCTGGAGGAGGTCCTGGCTCAGCTTCGCGCCGGTGCCGTGGTCGAGGACGATGAATTCGGTGGGATCCACGCTCGTGGTCATGCCGGTTCCTTCCTGGAACGGGTCGTTGCGGTCGGGGGCGTGGTCACGGGGTCTTGATGTTCTTGCGGGGCAGTCCGCCCTCGGCGTCGAGGACCTTGATGACCTCGGCGGAGTCGGACACCGTGGCGCAGTAGCCCTCCAGCCAGTCCAGGGCGCGCTGCTTGTCGTCCAGGCGGGCCGAGACGACGCAGTCGGAGGGGACCCAGATGTTGTAGCCGCGGAAGAAGGCGTCGGCGGCGGTGGTCTGGACGCATATCTGCGTCTGCATGCCGGTGATCAGCACGGTGTCCACGCCGAGGGCCTGGAGCCGCTCGTGCAGGTCGGTCTCGTAGAAGCCCGAGTCCTTGCTCTTCTCCATGACGACGTCCTCGGGGGCCAGGAAGGCCTCGATGATGTCGGCGCCGTGGGTACCGCGCTGGACCGGGAGGTAGCCGTCGTAGCGCTCGGCGTTCGGGTCGTCCGGGTCGTTGACGAGCTGCAGGTGGAAGATGTGGTGGCCGCGGCTGCGCATCTCGTCGAGGAAGCCGGTGAAGTGCGGGGTCGCGGCCTCGACGGCGGCGACGCGCTCGGGGTTCTTCTCGACCAGTTCGTACTGCAGGTCGTTGGTCAGGACGGCGATCTTGGACATGGCTGTGCCCTTCGGTGGAGTGGCGTGGTCCCGCGGCCCGTCCGGCGCACGTCGATGTGCGCCCCGGCGGGCGGTGGGTGGGAGAGGGGGAGCTGCGCACCGGCCGGTCGGCCGCGAGGGGCCGTGGCGCACGGGCGGATCGGCCCGGGGCGGTGTACGGCGTGCTCGGTGCGGGGGCCGGCGCGGCCCTGGGGGCGGCGCGGCGGTCAGGAGGGGCGGCGCGGATGCGGGTGCGCGGGACGCGGCTCGGGCGTGGTGCGCGAACGGCGTGCGGGTGCGGGTGCGGTTGCCGAGATCAGAGGGAGGCCGGGCGGTCGGCGCTCAGCTCGCGACCGCGACGCGGTCGGACTCGATCTCGTGCAGCCAGGTGCCGGTGGCCTCGAAGTGGGCCGTGACGTCGGCGAGCCGGGCGTGCATGTAGAAGCCGGTGACGGGGCGGCCGTCGGCACGGGCGTAGTCGGGCAGCCGGCCGTACTCGCGGAAGCCGAGGCGCTGCCAGAGCACGGAGGGGCCGTCGTCGCGCACTTCGAGGGTGATGACGTCGCAGCCCATCTCGCCGACCTTGCGCAGGGCCTCGGCCCAGCCTTCGAGCAGGAACTGCCCGCGGTAGTCGGGGGCCACGACGCAGCGGCGCATCTCGACGATGTGGCGCCGGGCGGGCAGCGGGGCGCGGGCGAGCGTGACCATGCCGACGATGCGGCCCTCGTCGTTGCGGACGTGGAGGAGGTCGACGGCGCCCTTGCGCAGATCGGCCTCGAAGGCCCGCATCAGGGGCAGGCCCTTCTCCAGGCCCACCGGTTCGTAGAAGCCGAGGGTCATCTCCTTGACGGCGACGGCGTCCATCAGCTCGATCATTTCGCGCATGTCCTGTTCGGACAGTTCGCGAGGCCATGAATAGTGCATCGTCTTCCTTGGTGAGTAGACGGTGGAGCAGCCGGACCCCGGACATCGCGGCGCAGCCCCCGTGGGGGCGGCGCGGCACATCTGGAACGCAATGCCCGGGATCGCCGGACTGCGGGGGTGTCGTCCCTCCGGCCCTACGGGCCTTCAGGGGACGTCGGCAGGTGCGGGCCGGTCGGTCAGACCGAAACGGTGGCCTTCGTCTGCAGGTTGGTCTGTACGGCGGCGGCCGGTGCGGCCTGGGTCAGCAGCGAGGCGTCCGCGCCGGCACCGAGCACGGTGGCCGCGTAGACCTCGACGAAGTAGGACACGAACAGCGAGTTGATCTTGATGAGGTGCTCGACGAAGCGCTCCTCGTCGGCCTCGTCCTTGATGATGCGCATGATCAGGTTCCAGACCATGTCGACGTGGTCGTCGTCGTCGTCCAGGGCCAGGTGGGCGCGGGCGCCCTTGGTCTTGTCGGCGCCGACGTGCTGCTCCATGATGTCGAGCCAGTCGGGCTGGGTCTTGCCCGCGATGTACTCCAGGTAGAACCCGCTGATCATCGCGGCCAGCGGACCCTCCGTGGCCATCGTGTAGTAGAAGTACCCGTTGAGCAGCTCGGTGGCGAAGGTCGGACGGATCGCGTAGATCTCCTCGTCCGTCATGCCGACCTTGTGCAGGTCGCCGGCGAACATGCGGTCGTGGCGGCCCTCTTCCGCGCCGTACAGGCCCCACTCCTTGCAGAGCTGCGGGTCCCGGGTGGCCCAGTAGTTGGCGATGAGCGGGTCGACGGCACGCTTGAGGCCGATCCGGATCATCGTCTCGACGTTGTGCCGCTTGTACAGCTCGAGGTCGAACTTCTCCTTGTCGAGCATCCCGTCGGCGCCCGCGCTGCGCTCGTAGAAGTCCCGCTCGAACTTCAGCAGGAGCTCGTCGACGCGCTTGCGGAACTCAGGGCGCTGCAGGTTGGAGTACGTGTTGTACGACTTACTACGAGGCATCTCATCCCCAGCCGAGATCGTTGACTACCTGACCCGGACCAGTGGCGGCGGCGGTGTGCGCCGCACCACTCGTCGACGGGGCGAGGAAGACGGTCACCGCGAAAGTTGCCGCAATGGCGATGAGGAAACTCGCTATACGTGGCATGCTTGCCTGCCCCTCAAGATGTCTTGCGGTCCGGATCAGCTTCGGCATCATCCTGTCCGTTCGGCTCCATCCGGAGCCATCCCTTTCTGGGATCATGTTGCCGCTGGCGAAAACATGACAGGGGGATGAATTGAACTCAATCAGACAAGTCCATCCTTTTACAGTGCCCCGGCTCACCCACGCCGGGGACCGTCTCTACCGGTTCGTCACCCGAACACCGGGTACAACGCGAGAAACAGCCGCCCTGGCCCTGGACATGAGCGCCGGACAGGTGCAGGAAGCGGCGGACGCGCTCGACGATCTGGGGCTGCTCAGCGTGTGTCCCGTGACGGGCATCTACACCCCGTACCCCGTGGAGCACGCACGCATCAAGGTCCTCAACCCCGCGCAGCACAGCCTGAACGAAACCCAGACCCTCGTAGATCAACTACGCGGGCAATTAGACGAGTTGACGCTCACCACCACGGACCTCCGGGACGACACCTCGCTGGAGGTGGTGCCGGGCCTGGGCGACGTGCGCAAACTCATCGCCGGGCTCGCGGACGGCAGCCGCACCGAGGTGCTCACCTCCCAGCCCGGCGGCGCCCGGGACGAGGAGGTGCTCTCCGAGAGCCTGGAGCGGACCGAACGCCTGCTGGGGCGCGGGGTGCGCATGCGGACCCTCTACCAGCACACGGCCCGGTTCAGCCCGGCCACGGCGTCCTTCGTGGGGCGGGTGACACCGCTCGGCGCGGAAGTGTGCACGCTCGCCGGCGGCTTTCCGCGCTGCCTCATCTTCGACAAGGAAGTGGCGATCATCCCGCTCGCGGACGGATCGCACGGAGCGGCGGTATCGAGAAACAGCCACCTTGTCTCATTCCTTTCGGAGGCATTCGAGCGCGCCTGGAGTGCGGCGGAGAAATTCACCCAGGAAAACGACCGGCCGGCACGTGCCGCGATTACCTCCGACATTCAGCAGACCATCGTTTCGCTGCTCATTCAGGGCGAATCGGACAACAGAATAGCCCATGTGGTCGGTATTTCTTTGCGCAATTGTCAACGCCACATTGCGAACATCATGAAGAGCATCGGCGCCCGCAACCGGCTCCACGCCGGATACCTGCTGGCGAAGGAGCCCTTCAACGGCGTCTGACCCGCCGGCGGCCCGGGCCGCGGGAACCGGCCCGGGCCGCCGGCAGGCGGAGCGGACGGCGCCTAGCGGCCCCCCGCCGCCGGAAGCGGAACCGCCGGGCCGGGGGCGGACCCCTCCGCCACCCCCGGGCCGGCCCCCTCCGCGGGCGCCGGGTCCGCCACGGGCTGCGGCTCCGTCGCCGCCACCGGCTGCGTTGCCGCAACCGGCTGCGTTGCCGCCACCGGCTGCGGGCCGGCCGCCGCCGGCCGGGGCTTCGAGGGGACCAGCGAGGTCACCGCCACCCCGCCCACCAGGAGGACGGCCGCCACCCAGCGCAGCCCGTTCACGTGCTCGCCGAGCACCAGCGCCGCCGAGCTCATCCCGAAGACCGGGACCAGCAGCGAGAAGGGCGCCACCGAGGAGGCGGGATAGGTGCGCAGCAGGAACCCCCAGGCCCCGAAGCCGAACACCGTGGTGATCCAGGCGATGTACACGATCACCCCGACCCCGCTCCAGTCGAGCCCGCGCAGCGCCGCGAGGTCCCGCTCCGGGCCCTCCAGCAGCAGCGAGAGCCCCGCCAGCGGCAGTACCGGCACCACGCTCACCCACACCATGAAGTTCAGCGCGTCGGGCGGGGACGCCCTGCGGGTCAGCACGTTGGACACGCCCCAGCACGCGGCGGCCGCGATCACCATCGTGAAGCCCAGCACCGGCCCGGAGGAACCCTCGTCCACGGCCGCGACGGCGATCCCTACGAAGGCCACGGCCATGCCCGCGATCCGCAGCCGGCCCGGCCGCTCCTTCAGCACCACGGCCGCGAACACGGCCGTGAACACCGCCTGCACCTGGAGGACCAGCGAGGACAGCCCGGCCGGCATCCCGCGGTCCATGCCGGTGAACAGCAGCCCGAACTTCGCGATGCCGAGGACCACGCCGACCGCGACGATCCACTTCCAGGCCACCTTGGGACGCCCGACGAAGAACACCGCCGGCAGGGCCGCGACCAGGAAGCGCAGGGCGGACAGCAGCAGCGGCGGGAACGATCCGAGCCCGAACTCGATGACGACGAAGTTGAATCCCCAGACCGCGGCCACGAGGACCGCGAGGGCGATGTGAAGGGGGCGCATGCTCCGAGCATCCGCCCCTCAACCATTTAGCACCAGCGCGGATGTCTTCAGGGTCGGATGTAGCGTTGCTTCATCCAACTCCCCTGCCCGCGCCCTAAGCTGCCTGACATGCTCGACCTCTCCCGGCTCCGCGCCCTGCACGCCGTCTCCGTCCACGGCTCGGTCGGCGCCGCCGCGGCCGCCCTCGGGTACACCCCCTCCGCCGTCTCCCAGCAGATCGCCAAGCTGGAACGGGAGACCCGCACCACCCTGCTGGAGCGCCACGGCCGCGGGGTCGCCCTCACCGAGGAGGCCAAACTGCTGGCCGCCACGGCCCAGCAGCTGATGGACATCTCGGAGCAGGCGGAGACCGCGCTGGAGGAGTCCCGCGGCCAGCCCGTCGGCCGGCTGCGGGTCGCCGCCTTCGCCTCGGCCGCCCGCGGCCTGCTCCCCGGGGTCCTCGCCGACCTGGCCGACCGTCACCCGGCCCTGGAGGTACGGCTCACGGAGATCAACCCGCACCTGTCGATGGACCTGGTCTCGCGCGGTGTCACCGACCTGGCCGTGACCCACGACTGGGACATCGCCCCGCTGCCCGCCCCCGAGGGCGTGGAGCAGGCGGTGATCGGGGACGACCGCTGCGACCTCGTGGTGCCCGCCGGACACCCCTTCACCTCCCGCACCGTCATCCACCGCTCGGACCTGGGCGGGCAGCGCTGGGTGTGCCAGCCTCCCGGCCGGGTCTGCCACGACTGGCTCGTACGGACCCTGCGCACGGCCGGGTTCGAGCCCGACATCACGCACGTCGCCGAGGAGAACCACACCATCGTCTCGCTGGTCGCCGCCGGGCTCGGGGTGGCCGTCGTACCGCGGCTGGGCACCGGAACGCTGCCGCCCGGCGCGGTGGCCGTACCGCTGGAACCGGGCCCCGTACGCCGGCTGTACGCCCTGTGGCGGACCGGGGCCGCCCGCCGGCCGGCCATCACCGAGGCCGTACGGACCCTGCGCGAGCACTGGCCCCGGGTCGCCCCCCGTCCGGGGGACTCCGCGAGTGTCCCCCGCTCCGAAGGGCCCGCCCCGCAGTAGCGTCCGGCGCGTGCCGAACCACGCCTCCCGCCGGACCCTGCTCACCGTGGCCGCCGTGGCCGCCGTCACCGCCGCGGGGGCCGCCTCCGCCGCGGGCGGCCCCGACCGCGGCCCCGGCGGCCCGTCCCCCGACGACGCCCGGCCCGGCGACCGCGCACCGGGGCGCTCCCCCGCCCGTCACTCGTCGGGGGCCGCGCCGCGCGAGACGGTGGAGCGGATGAGCCTGGCCGAACTGGTCGGGCAGCTCTTCGTGTCGCGGGCCTACGGGCACTCGGCGACCGAGCCCGACCCCGCGGACGCCGCGCTCAACCAGGAGCTGTTCGGGGTGCGCACCCCCGCCGAGCTGGTCGCCCGCTACCACCTCGGCGGGATCGTCTACTTCGGCTGGGCGCACAACACCCGCTCCCCGCGCCAGATCGCCGAGCTGTCGGCCGGCCTCCAGAAGGCGGCCTCGGGCTCCGGTCAGGGCGTCCCGCTGCTGCTCTCCATCGACCAGGAGCACGGCGCCGTCGCCCGCGTGGGGCGGCCCGCGACCCTGCTCCCGGGCGCCATGGCGCTGGGCGCCCTGGCCCGGGGGACGGCCGGGTCCACCGCCGAGGCCCGCCGGGCCGCGCGCATCGCGGGCGCCGAGCTGGCGGCCATGGGCATCCGGCACAACTACGCCCCGGTGGCCGACGTGAACGTCGATCCCGCCAACCCGGTCATCGGCGTACGGTCCTTCGGCGCCGACCCGCACGCCGTGGCGGCCCTGGTCGCCGCGCAGATCCGCGGCTATCAGGGCGCCGGGGTGGCCGCCACGGCCAAGCACTTCCCGGGGCACGGGGACACCGGCACCGACAGCCACGTCGGGCTGCCGCTGATGAAGCACACCCGGGCCCAGTGGGAGGAGCTGGACGAACCGCCCTTCCGGGCGGCCGTGGAGGCGGGCGTGGACGTGGTGATGACGGCCCACATCGTCTTCCCCGCGCTCGACCCTTCGGGCGATCCGGCGACCCTCTCGCGGCCCATCGTCACCGGGATCCTGCGCGAACGCCTCGGCTTCGGCGGGGTGGTGGTCACCGACGCCCTCGACATGGCCGGCGTCCGCCAGAAGTACGGGGACGACCGGGTCCCGGTCCTGGCCCTGAAGGCGGGCTGCGACCAGCTGCTGAACCCCCCGGACCTGGGGCTGGCCGTCCGCAGCGTGCTGGCGGCCGTGGAGTCGGGCGAGCTGACGCGGGCCCGGATCGAGGAGTCGGTGCTGCGGATCCTGGAACTGAAGGCCCGCCGGGGACTGTTCGACGCACCGGCGCGGGACGCGGATCCGGCGCGGGCGCTGGACGCGGTGGACGCGGCGGTCGGCATCCCCGCGCACCTGGCGGCCGCCGGGGAGATCGCGGACCGTACGACGACCCTGCTGGCCAATCCGGCGGGGCTGCTGCCACTGGATCCGGCGGACCGGCCGCTGCTCCTGGTCACCGGGACCGACCCGGTCTCCCCCACGGGTACGACGGGACCCCCTACCGCGGTACTGGCCCGGGAGCTGTCCGCGCTGGGCTGCCGGGCCACGGCCCTGCCGCCCGCCCGCGCCGTGGCGGCCGCCCCGGGCAACGCGGCCGTGCTCGTGTGCACGTACAACGTCCCCGAGGGGGCGAGCCCGCAGCGCGAGCTGGTCACCGAGCTGCTGGCCACCGGGGTGCCGGTGGTCCTGGTGGCGATCCGCAACCCCTACGACCCGGCCCGTCTGCCGGACTGCGCGGCCGAACTGGCCACGTACACCTGGACGGACGTCGAGCTGCGGGCGGCGGCCCGGGTGCTCACCGGGACCGTACGCCCCACCGGGCGCCTGCCGGTCCCGGTGCCGGGCCGCTACCCGCTGGGCCACGGGCTGGCGTACGGGTAGTCCCCCGCAGCCCTCCCGCGGCCCGCCGGCCTCACGGGCGCAGCATCGGCTCGCGCTCGATGTCGCGCTGGTCGAGCTGCGCGTCCGGCTTCGCCAGCGGCGCCGCCTTGGCCGCGCCGCCCGGCGTGGTGGCCGGGGCCACTCCGGCCCACGTGAGGATCTTCTCGGTGGCCAGCGCCTTCTCGGCGTCCATGAGCTTGGAGACGTTGGCCCCGTGGTTGGCGCCCGGGGCGATCATCACGTAGCTGTCGCGGGCCCCGTAGCCGAGGTGGAACGGTTCGGCACCCCACGGGTCGTTCTGTCCGTAGACGAAGAGCATCTGGTGCGCGTTGTTCTTCACCCAGCTGTCCACGTCCCGCATCGCCCCGGGCTGGAAGGTCATCGGGATGTCGCGGGGCACGAAGTTGCGCGGCGGCTGGTAGCCGTAGCGGCTCAGGTTGCCCAGGTGGGGCTGCTTGATGTCGGGGGAACCGAGCTGGGTGCCCGCCTGGTAGTAGTACGGGGTGTACGTCTCCAGGCCCTGGTCGGCGTAGGCCGAGAAGCCGGAGATCGTGTCGATCGTGTCCCAGATCTCCTGGTCGCTCGCGGTGGCGGCGGCCGGGATGGTGGCGCAGTCGGAGAGCAGGCTGTACTGCCAGAAGGCCCACACGTAGTCCAGCACGACGGCCTCGTAGGCCTTGTCGAGGTTGCCTACGGTGGTGAAGGTCCAGCCGTTCTCGGCGGCGGCCACCGCGTACTTGGCCTCCAGCGGCTCGCGGCGCACGAGCGCCTCGCGCTGCACCGCGTTCAGCTTGTCGCGGCACTCCTTGGTGCCGACCTTGGCGAAGAACCGGTCGTAGGCCGAGTCCTCCTTGTTCACCACGTCGTTGGGGGCGACGTAGGCGACGACGCCGTCCATGTCGCGCGGGTAGAAGCGCTCGAAGTAGGTGGCCGTCATGCCGCCCTTGCTGCCGCCCGTGGCCAGCCAGTTCTTCGTGTAGACCTTCTTCAGGGCGGTGAAGACGCGGTGCTGGTCACTGGCGGCCTGCCAGATGTCCAGGTTCGACCAGTTGGCCGGATCGGGGCGGGACGGGGTGAAGAATCGGTACTCCAGCGACACCTGGTTGCCGTCGACTATGGTCGTCGGCTCGCTGCGGCGCGGGCTGGTGTTGACGTTGTAGCCGGAGGTGAAGAACACCGTGGGCCGCGTGACGTCCTTGTGCAGCAGGGTCAGCCGCTGCTTGAAGGTGCCCTTCCACGGCGCGCGGTGGTCGACTGGCTGCTCGTAGTTCAGCACGAAGAAGCGGTAGCCCGTGTACGGCTTCTCCTCGATCAGGCTCATCCCGGGGATCGCGAGGATCCGGTCCTTGATGTCTTCCGTGGCGGCCTTGGCATCCGTGGCGGTGGTATCCGTGACGGCGGACGGTTCCGCGGCGGTGGCCGCTTGCGCCGTGGTGCCGGCCGCACCCGCGGTGCCGATCAGCACCGCGAGCGACAGCAGCCATCCGAGCTTCTTGCGCATTCGCACTCCCCATGGGTTCACATCGGTCGCCGTGAACCTAGCCGGGGGAACACGCGGCTGAACAGACCTAGTTGGGCCGCTCCATCAGCAAAGGATCCAGCCGGAATCGACGGATCCGGCTCCCACGCTCCCCTTTACATACACGCAGCGGTTGATCGCATGGGCGTCGACGGGCCCGGCGTAACGGGTGAATCGCCCCGCGTCGCGCACCGGGAAGCCGCCGCGCGGCTGGATGCTCACCGACATCGCCCGCCGCGGACCGGGCTGCCGGGCGACCGTCATCGCGCAGGCCCGGTCGCGGGTCTTGTAGACGCGCACCTCCCCCGTGGAGAAGGGCAGCGTCCGCACCAGGCTGCCCGCGCACCCGCCGGCCGCCTGCGCGGGCTGCGCCGCCAGCAGTCCGGCCGCCCCCAGCCACAGCGTCATGGTGATCACCCCGGCGCAGGCGGCCCATCGCCCGCGCCGGTTCCGCGCCTTCAGCACCCTGTCCCCATTCCGTCATTCCGTCGTACGTACCACGTGCGTACGTTCGTACGACGCCGGGCCGCCCCGATTGGTTGCCCGGGACAAGAACTCGGCCTGCGGAGCCCGCCGCACCGGCCACGCCGCCCGGCCCGCCCCGCACGGCGCCGTTGACCCATACCTCGTACGAGTGCATCCACAACTTCCCAGCGGGATAACGGGAGTTCACGATCGTGCAGGACATTACGCTACGTGAGCACAGGACCCCGTTACGTAGCTGTGAAAGGCACTTGACATGACGAACGACCTGCTCGACCGCAAGCTGGACCGCGCCTTCGCCCACCTCGACGTCAACGAGGACCAGGTGATCGACGAGCACGACATCATCGGGCTCGGCTCCCGCCTGCTGTCGGCCCTCGGCGAGCCGGCCACCTCCCGCAGGGGAACCGCGGTGATGAGCGGGCTCGTCGACTTCTGGCAGGACCTGTTCACCGAGCTGGACCTGGACCGGGACGGCAAGGTCACGACCGAGGAGTACAAGACCGGCATGACCCGGCTGTACGCGCAGGGCGGGCCCGCCTACGACCGCTCGTTCCGCCCGATGATGCGGGCCATCCTGGCGATCGCCGACACCGACGGCGACGGGCGGATCAGCCCGGAGGAGTTCCACGCGGCGCAGCTCGCCTTCGACACGAAGCTGAACCACGCGGACACGGAAGCGCTCTTCGCCCGGATCGACGCCGACCACGACGGATTCCTGTCCGTGGACGAGCTCCTCGGCGCGGTACGGGAGTACTACACCGGCACCGACGAGGACGCCCCGGGCAACCTGCTCTTCGGCGAGCTCTAGCCCAGGGCGCGGCCGGAGCGGGGACCTGGCCTAACCGGGGATCCGGATCCCGTCAAGCCGCGAACTATCGGGTCGTGACACCGCTCGGGCGGCGGGGCGTACTGGGACGGAACCCCCATTCGCCCCGCTCACCAGAGGAGAGCAGTCATGAACCACGTTTCCAGGAAGCCGCGCCTCGTCCTGTTCGCCGCATCGGCAGCCATCGTCGCGGGAGGCGTGCTCGCTCCGGCGGCCGCGTTCGCCGCCACCCCCGCGGGTGCGCACGCGGTCAGGGCCGACGACACCGGCAACGAGTCCACCCTCCTGCTCCGCACCGACTCCGACGGGGGCGTGATCGGCAAGGACCGGCCCGCCGAGGACGGCCAGGGCAAGTGGGGCAACGGGAAGCACGGCAAGCGCCCCGGCAAGCACGGCTCCCCCGAGAGCCCGCCCGTCTTCCGGGCTCCCGACCGTCCGGACTACGTGTGCTTCGCCGCCCCTTGCGGGCCGCCCGACGAGGGCACTCACGTCGTCGGCGACCCGGGGGAGCGGGACGACACGGTCGGCGCAGCCGCGAGGACATGAGACAGCACCGGAGCCCCGGGTCCGCACGACGGACCCGGGGCTCCGGCGCGTGCGCAGGCAGCCCCGGACGGCGCTTTTACGGGAATCCAGCGCGGGCGTCAAGCCCCGAATCCGAGTGGCGTGACGCGCATCCCGGCATCGGGTTTATTTGAAGTACGCCCTCAACGGGCAGGGAATTCCTCCGAATCCCTCCTCTTTCTCTCCCCTCCCTTTCCTTTCCGAATGGAGAACCACCATGTTCAAGATCCTCTCCACCCGCCGCATCGTCCTCGCCTCCGCCTCCGTCGCCCTGCTGGGCGGTGGCATAGCCCTCCCCGCCACGGCCATGGCCGCCCCCACCACCGCCCCGCAGCACGCGGCGTCCTTCCTCCAGGACGACAGCGCCGACGGCATCGGTACAGGTGGCAACGCCAACGCCGAGAACACCACCGTCGGCGGCACCTCCCGCGGCGGCGACGCGAACAGCGGCGTCGGCAACTGCAAGGGCAAGTGCACCATCACCACCGGCAACGCCCGGGGCGGCGACTCCAGCGCCGACGCCATCAACACCGGCGACGCCACCGCGGTCGGCGGCGACGGGACCGGCACCGGCGGAAACCTGAACAAGGTCAACAAGCAGACCGTGAAGAACCAGGTCAAGAAGGACCTCAAGGCGAAGCTCGGCCACTGAGCCCAGCCGCCAACCCGTCCACCCGTCCACCACCCAGCACAACGGCGCCCCCGGGATTCCCGGGGGCGCCGTTGTGTGGTCCGTGCCGTGGGGCGTGCGCCCCGGTATCAGGCGTTGCCGCCCGTGGCGGTCGCGTCGCCGCTCACGGCGGTCGCGTCGCCGCTGTTGATGGCGTCGGCGCTGGCGTTTCCGCTCGTCGCGTTCCCGGTGGTGATCGTGCACCTGCCGATGCAGGTACCCACACCGGAGGTGGCGTCGCCCGAGGTGGCCGTTCCGCCGACCGTGGTGTTCTCGGCGTTGGCGGAGCCGCTGACGGCGCTGGCGTCACCGCCCCGGTGGTCGCCGCCGCCTCCCCCGTCGCCGCCCCGTGCCGTCCTGCCGGTCGAGCTCGCGGCGGTACGGCTGCCACGGCTCAGTACGTCGGCGGTCACGGCCGTGTTGACGCTGTCGAAGCAGAGGCCGTTGCACCGGTTGGAGGCGCCGTCGCCGACAGCGGTGTTGGTGCTGGTGCCGCAGAGGCCCGTGCACTCGTTGTACGCACCCGCCCCGACCGAGGTGGTGGTGCTGTCGCCGCACAGGCCCGTGCACAGGCCGGAGGCGCGGTTCCCCACGGCGGTGTTGGTGCTGTCGCGGCACAGGCCCGTACAGCTGCCGGAGGCGCCTTCGCCGGTGGCGATGTTGTTGCTCCCCTGGCAGAACCCTTCACAGGTTCCGGGAGAGGCGCCGTCCACGAGGGCGCTGATGCTGCTGTGGCCGTAGTACGGGACCGCTGGTGCGGCCATCGCGGTCGCGGGCAGGGCGATGCCGCCGGCCAGTGCCACGGAAGCCGTGGCCAGCACGATGCGACGGGTCCAGGAACGCTCGTTCATCGGAAATTCTCCGGGATTCGTTTGCGGAGCAATTCGACTGTGGCCAAGCGTGCGCGCGCCGAGGCCGCCGGTCGGATACGTCCGGTGAGATACGGACGCGGGGATCCCCTGGGGTTTGGTCGGGCCGACGTTATCGCGCGACTCCCACCACCGTACGGATTCGCCTGCACACGGCGTGTTGTCACACCCCCTGCGCCTTCCCCCGTCACCCCGGGGGGCCACGGGCGAGCCGGGTGAGAATTACCAGGACCGGCCATCCGCGTCAAGCCCCGAATCCGAGTGGCGTGACGCGCATCCCGCGATCAGGTTTATTTGAAGTACGCCCTCACCGGGAAACTCCCCGGGAATCCAGAGGCCGGAGAATCACCCCGGACATTCTCTCCGGAGGATTCTCGAATCCCCTTCTTTTCCGAATGGAGAACCGCCATGTTCAAGATCCTCTCCACCCGCCGCATCGTCCTCGCCTCCGCCTCCGTCGCCCTGCTGGGCGGTGGCATCGCGCTCCCCGCCACGGCCATGGCCGCTCCCACCGCCGCACCGCAGCACGCGGTCTCCTTCGTCCAGGACGACAGCGCCGACGGCATCGGCACTGGTGGCGACGCCAATGCCGGGAACACGACCGTCGGTGGCGACTCCCGCGGCGGCGACGCCAACAGTGGCGTCGGCAAGTGCAAGGGCAAATGCACGATCACCACCGGCGACGCCCGGGGCGGCGACTCCAGCGCCGACGCCATCAACACCGGCGACGCCACCGCGGTGGGCGGCGACGGCACCGGCACCGGCGGAAACCTGAACAAGGTCAACAAGCAGACCGTGAAGAACCAGGTCAAGAAGGACCTCAAGGCGAAGCTCGGTCACTGAGCCCAGCAAGTCCCCCAGCACCACGGCGCCCCGGTACCCCCGGGGCGCTGTCGTGTGCCCGGACCACCATCGGGAATTACCAAGATCGGGCAGATGCGTCAAGCCCCGAATGCGAGTGGCGTGACGCGCATCCCGGCATCGGGTTTATTTGAAGTACGCCCTCACCGGGAATCGCCGGAAGAACCAGAGGGCAGGGAATCTCCCCGAATCCCTTTCCCTCCCCCTCTCTTTCCTTTCCGAATGGAGAACGGCCATGTTCAAGATTCTCTCGACCCGCCGCATCGTCCTCGCCTCCGCCTCCGTCGCCCTGCTGGGCGGTGGCATCGCGCTCCCCGCCACGGCCATGGCCGCCCCGACCGCCGCACCGCAGCACGCGGTCTCCTTCGTCCAGGACGACAGCGCCGACGGCATCGGCACCGGCGGCGACGCCAACGCCGAGAACACCACCGTCGGCGGCACCTCCCGCGGCGGCGACGCCAACAGCGGCGTCGGTAGCTGCAAGGGGAAGTGCACGATCACCACCGGCGACGCCCGGGGCGGCGACTCCAGCGCCGACGCCATCAACACCGGCGACGCCACCGCGGTCGGCGGCGACGGCACCGGCAAGGGCGGAAACCTGAACAAGGTCAACAAGCAGACCGTGAAGAACCAGGTCAAGAAGGACCTCAAGGCGAAGCTCGGCCACTGAGCCCAGCAAGCCCCCCAGCACGACGGCGCCCCCGGGAATCCCGGGGGCGCCGTCGCGTGCCGCGGTCCTACGCCGCCGCGGCCGGCTCGTCCTCGCCCGCGAAGGTGCGCCACAGCTCGGCGTACCGGCCGCCGCGGGCCAGCAGCTCGGCGTGGGTGCCGTCCTCCGCGACCCGGCCGCGGTCCATGACGACGACCCGGTCGGCGCGCGCGGCCGTGGTCAGCCGGTGCGCCACGACCAGCGTGGTGCGCTTGCCCGCGAGCCGGTCGGTGGCCTGGTTGACCAGGGCCTCGGTGGCCAGGTCGAGGGCGGCGGTGGCCTCGTCGAGCAGCAGGACGTCGGGGTCGACGAGCTCGGCGCGGGCCAGCGCGATCAGCTGGCGCTGGCCGGCGGAGAGGTTGCGGCCGCGCTCGGTGACGGTGTGCAGGTAGCCGCCGTCCAGCGTGGCGATCATGGCGTGGGCGCCGACCGCGTGGGCGGCGGCCTCCACCTCGGAGTCGCTCGCCCCGGGGCGCCCGTAGGCGATGGCGTCGCGGACCGTCCCCGGGAAGAGGTACGGCTCCTGCGGGACGACGCCGAGCCGGTGGCGGTACCCCGTCAGGTCCAGCTCGCGCAGGTCCACCCCGTCGGCGGTGACCCGGCCGGCGGTCGGATCGTAGAACCGGGCCACCATCTTGACCAGCGTGGACTTGCCGGCTCCGGTCTCGCCGACGAAGGCGACGGTCTGCCCGGCGGGGATGCGCAGGCTGATCCCGCTCAGTGCCTGCTCCTTCTCCCCGCGCTCCGCGGCCGTGCCGTAGGAGAAGTGGACCCCCTCGAAGGCGATCTCGCCGCGCAGCTCGGGGACCGGGCGGGGGTCGGCCGGGCGGGGGGTGCTGGTGGGCTCGCGCAGCAGGCCCTGGATCCGGCCGAGGGAGACGGTGGCCTGCTGGTAGCCGTCGAAGACCTGGGAGAGCTGCTGGACGGGGGCGAAGAACAGGTCGATGTAGAGCAGGTACGCGACCAGCGCGCCCGTGGTGAGCGTGCCCGCCTCCACCCGCCCGGCGCCGACGATCAGCACGGCGGCCGCTGCCCCCGAGGAGAGCAGCTGCACGAAGGGGAAGTAGACGGAGATCAGCCACTGGCCGCGGACCCGGGCCTCGCGGTACGAGTCGCTGCGCTCGGCGAACCGGATCGCGCCGGCGCGCTGGCGGCGGAAGGCCTGCACGATGCGCAGTCCGGCCACGGACTCCTGGAGGTCGGCGTTGACGAGTCCGACGCGGTCGCGGGCGAGCTCGTAGGCGGCCACGGACTTCCGGCGGAAGTAGACGGTGCCGATGATCAGCAGGGGCAGCGTGGCGAAGACGATCAGCGCCAGCTCCACGTCCAGGACGAGCAGGGCGACCAGGATGCCGAAGAAGGTGAGGACGGAGACGACGGCGGTGACGAGCCCGGTCTGCAGGAAGCTGGACAGGGCGTCGACGTCGGTGGTCATCCGGGTCATGATCTTGCCGGTGAGCTCGCGCTCGTAGTAGTCGAGGCCGAGGCGCTGGAGCTGGGCGAAGATCTTGACGCGCAGGGCGTAGAGCACGCGCTCCCCGGTGCGGCCGGTCATCCGGGTCTCGGCGAACTGCGCGGCCCACTGGGCCAGGACCACGCCGAGCGCGAGGAGGGACGCCGCCCAGACGGCGCCGAGGGCGGCGGCTTCGACGCCCTGGTCGATGCCGTGCCGGATCAGGATGGGCAGGAGCAGTCCGGAGCCGGCGTCGAGGGCGACGAGGCCGAGGGATATCGCGAGCGGGGCCCAGAAGCCGCGCAGCAGGCGGCCCAGGTTGTAGCTGTCCTCGGCGGACGCGGCGCGGGTCTCGTCCACGTCGGGGGTGTCGTCGGCGGGCGGCAGCGCGGCCACCTGCGCGAGCAGTTCGGGGGTGGCGGACGTCCCGGCCGCGGCGGTGGCCTTCTCGTCGGCCTCCTCCTGGCGCTGCCAGAGCTCGGGGGTGATCCCGCCGGCCACCCGGCGCTTGGCGTTGACGGGCTCGGAGTCGATCTCGGCTTCGAGCTCGATGCCCCGCTCGATGTCCCGCTCGAACTCCTCCATCGGGGGCGCCTCGGGCGTCCTCGGCGAGCCCGCGCCCAGCGCGTCCGGGTCGGTGAGCAGCCGCCGGTACAGGGCCGAGCGGCGCTCCAGCTCCTCGTGCGTACCGACGTCGGAGAGCCGCCCGCGGTCCAGTACGGCGATCCGGTCGGCGAGCGCGAGCGTGGAGCGGCGGTGGGCGATGAGCAGGGTGGTGCGGCCGGCCATGACGGCGCGCAGCGCCTCGTGGATCTCGTGCTCGACGCGGGCGTCGACGGCGGAGGTGGCGTCGTCGAGGAGCAGCAGGCGGGGGTCGGTGAGGATGGCGCGGGCGAGCGCGATGCGCTGGCGCTGGCCGCCGGAGAGGGTCAGGCCCTGCTCGCCGACCGTGGTGTCGTACCCGGCGGGGAGCGCCTCGATGAACCCTTCGGCCTGGGCGGCGCGGGCGGCGGCCCGGATCTGTTCCTCGGTGGCGCCGGGGTATCCGTAGGCGATGTTGGCGCGGATGGTGTCGGAGAAGAGGAAGGAGTCCTCCGGCACGAGCCCGATGGCATCGCGCAGGGAGTCGTAGGTCAGCTCGCGCACGTCGTGGCCGCCGACGCGGACGGCGCCGCGGTCGGCGTCGTAGAAGCGCGGCAGCAGCAGGGAGACGGTGGACTTCCCGCTGCCGGAGGATCCGACGAGGGCGACGGTCTCCCCCTCGGCGATCGACAGGTGGAACCCGTCGAGCACGGGCCGCTCGGGGTCGTACCCGAAGCGCACGTCGTCGAACTCGACGGTCGCGGGCGCGTCCGCGGGCAGTTCCTTGCTGCCTTCCTGGATCTCCGGCTCGGTGTCGATGAGCTCGAAGACCCGCTCCACGCCGGCGCGGGCCTGCTGGCCGACGGTGAGGACCATGGCGAGCATCCGGACGGGGCCGACGAGCTGGGCGAGGTAGGTGGAGAAGGCGACGAAGGTACCGAGGGTGACCTGCCCCTTGGTGGCCATCCAGCCGCCGAGGGCCAGCATCGCGACCTGGCCGAGGGCCGGTACGGCCTGCAGGGCGGGGGTGTAGCGCGAGTTCAGCCGGATGCCGCGCATCCGCCCGGCGAACAGCCGGCGGCCGGCCTCGCGGAGCTTGCCGGTCTCCTGCTCCTCCTGGCCGAAGCCCTTGACGACGCGGACACCGGTGACGGCCCCGTCGACGACGGTGGCGACGGCGGCGGCCTGGCTCTGGGCGTACCAGGTGGCGGGGAAGAGCTTCTTGCGGCTGCGCTTGGCGATGAACCAGAGGGCGGGGGCCATGAGCAGCGCGACGACGGTCAGCAGCGGCGAGAGCCACAGCATGATCCCGAGGGAGATCCCGAAGAGCAGGAAGTTGCCGATGGTCATGGGCAGCATGAAGAGCAGCCCTTGGATCAGCTGGAGGTCGGTGGTGGCCCGCCCCACGACCTGCCCGGTGGACAGCTCGTCCTGGCGGCGGCCGTCGAGCCGGGCGATGGTGGCGTACATGTCGGTGCGCAGGTCGTGCTGCACGTCGAGGGCGAGGCGCCCGCCGTAGTACCTGCGGATGTAGGTCAGTACGTAGACCAGGACCGCGGCGCCTATGAGCATCAGGGCCCAGGGCGTCATGGGCTTGGTGTGGTCGCCGATGACGTCGTCGAGGATCACCCTGGTGACGAGCGGCACGAGCGCCATGACGGCCATGCCGCCGAGCGAGGACCCGAGGGCCAGCAGCACATTGGCCTTGTACCGCCAGGTGTAGGCGGCGAGCCGCCTGCCCCACCCCTGTTTGCTTCCAGCGGCCGTTTCCGCCGTCGCCGTAGCCACGTGCTGCCTCCCCGTTCGTCCTGCCCTACCGGAAGCCCCAACGCTCCGACCGGCGGATTTCATCCCGCCGCAACAATTCGAACGTGTACTCCGGGCGCCTCCGGCGCACCCGGGGAGCGCCGGGCGGGTGGCGGGGAGCCGGGTCAGGGGGCGCCGAAGTCGTACTCCAGGACGTAGGCGGAGGCGTCGAGGACCATCTCGTTGACCTCGACCACCCGCCCGTCGGCGTCGAAGGCGGTACGGACGACCAGCACGACGGGCGTCCCCGCGGCCAGCCCGAGGCTCGCGGCCTCCTCGGCGTTCGGCATCCGCGACCGGACCTCCTCCCGGAACCGCGCGGGCCCGTGCCCGAGCTCGGCGAGCCGGGCGTAGATCCCGCCGGGGCCGCTGTCGGGCTCGGTGATGGGCGTACCCGCCACGAGGGCGGCGTCGAGGTAGGAGGTCGCGAACATGACGGGCTTCCCGTCCAGTACGTATCTGCGACGGCGGACGCAGACGGCCGCTCCCGCCTCCAGGTCGAGCACGCGCCCGACGGCGACGGGTACCCCTTCCTCGCAGACTCCGATGAACTCGACCTCCGGGGCACGGTCCTCCGTGTCGCCGGCCCAGATGGAGCGGCCCTCTCCCCACACCTCGGCGGCGAGACGCTGAACACCCCGGCGGCGGATCGTCCTGAACTCCCGGACGAACACTCCGGCACCCTTGCGCGCTTCGGTCAGGCCTTCGGCCTGCAGCACTCCGAGCGCCTGGCGAGCCGTCATGCGGGCGACGTCGTAGGTCGCCATGAGGTCGTTCTCCCCGGGCAGCCGGTCGCCGGGACCGTACTCGCCTGCCGAGATGGCGGCCTTCAGTGCGGCAGCGATCCGCTGGTACTTGGGCTGCTGCCGTGCGGCGCCGTTCCTCGGCATGCGGTCCTCCCTGATCATCTCTAGTCATCCTAGGCAGCCCATCGCGCCGAAGCAGTGGCGGTGCGTCCACTAGGCGACAGGACGGACTATCTCTAGAGAACCGCTTGCCACGCGGGAAGCCGGACGCTTCACTGGAGGAACTATCTCTAGAGAGGTGTTCCTTCATGGCAATGCCACAGACCGACGAGATCCACTGGTTGATCGCGCGCAGCCTCCGGTCCCCCGGCCGGGCCCGCGCGCTGCTGCGCGAGCAGGCCGCCGAGTGGGGCATCGGGGCGCGGGCCGCCGAGGCGGCGGAGCTGCTGCTCTCCGAGCTGGTCACCAACGCCGTACGGCACGCGCGCGCACCGCAGGGCCGGGACCTCGGCATCCGGCTCGCCCGCTACGACGGGCTGCTGCGCGTGGAGGTCGCCGACGCCGGCCCCGCCGTGAAGCTCACGCCCCAGGTGCGAGCGGGGCCGGGGGCTCGCGATCGTCGCGGCCCTGGCCGAGCGGTGGGGGCAGTGCCCCCGGCTCCACGGCATCGGCAAGGCGGTCTGGGCCGAGGTCAGGGTGTAGGCACCGGCTTCACCACGGGGGGCTTCGCCAGTGGCTTGTTCTCGCAGCCGAGGGCTTCGGTGACGCGGCGGGTCATGAGGTAGGTCAGAGCCGTCTGCCGGTCCTTGGCCGCTTGGTCGATGTCGGCCGGGAGGATCTCCGTCGGGGAGATGTTGACCACGTACGAGGCGTTCGCGTACAACCATGCCGTCTTCGAGGGCTCGGCGAGGTCTCCGGGCATGTCGCACCGGACGAACAGCTTCGTGGAGAAGTAGTTGCTCTGACCGAAGGCTCCGTTCACCTCGAACCGGCCCGCCTCGCGCAGGGGCTCCTCGACGAACTTCGACGTGCGGGGCGCCCACCCGGCGCTGAACGCCGCGCCCTCGGTCCGCGTGGGCGGCCTGAAGGTGCAGGTGGATGGCGTGAACGTCTCCTTCGCCGGGTCCATCTCCCGCAGTTCGCGCCCCAGCTTCTCCACGAGACGGCTCGTGCGGTTGGGGATGAAGGTCCTGAAGGCATCCACGTCCGTACCCGTAGCCGTCCCCCTACCGAGGATCTGCCGGAGGAGGACGTCCTCCTCCGAGGAAGGAGTGATGTCACACAGGTGGTCGGGCTTCGCCTCGGGCTCGCCCGCGGTGCACGACGCCAGCGTCAGCGCGGCGAGCACGGCGGCCGCAGACCGCGCGAGGGTTTTCCGCAGATCAAGGCCGCAGGTGCCCACGAGCAGCCTCCCGTCCGGTCGAGTAGGAGCTGTTCGCCGTGTTCTGGGCGTGCTCGAAGGCCTGGTCGCCCTGGATGTCGCGGTCCTTGCCCCAGGCCGCGAACAGAGCGTTGGTCCCCTCCACGCCTGCCGCGTAGTTGTCGCTGGACTCTTGCTTGCTCAGCTCCTCGGCGGCGTCCTTGACGTCCTCGACCCAGTGGTAACCCGCCACGTCGATCAACGAGCCTCCGATCGTGCTCACCACCGGTATCTCGCCGATGAGGCCGTTGGCCCCGGCGGCCGAGTACGTGGACGTGGCCTCCGCCCACTCGACCTTGTCATCCTCCTTGTCTTTGTGCACGTCAGCCCCGATGCCGTTGAGGGCGCCGTTCGCCACGCCGATCTCGTGCGCACGGTTGTCCCAGTCAGCGCTCCCCGAGTGCGGGGAATCGGCCGTGAACACGGGGGCGTCCGAAAGCAAGCCCGCCGAATAGGCCCGCTCCGCCTCGACCATCAGCGCGTAGGACGGGCCGTCGTCCGCGATCCCCCGCATCACGCGGATCAGGCTGCCCTGGCCCACCGCGATCTGGGACCGGTCACCCGAGCCGTGAATGGAGTCGGAGCCCCTGACGCTCCCCAGGTCGGGGTTCTGGCCGCCCAGGATCTCGTGCGTGTCCGCGACGTAGTCGACCAGTGCCTTCGCCATCGGCCGCCGCAGGCCCTCGCGGTCCTCCGGGAACTCGTCGCCGCCCATGTCGTCGTCCAGGAGGCGGATCGCGTCGTGCATCACGCGGGCCTGGCCCTCCGTGTGCGGGCCGGGCGGGCCGAGCTTCTCGCCGTCCACGTGGCCCGTGGCCGCCGCCTGGAGGGCCGCGCCCAGGCCGGCCGTCTTGTCTCCGTCGATTTCGATCGGCTGGCCCACGCCCGTCGAGATCCAGGGGTCCGGCATGTCGCGGTCGGAGAGGAGGTACTTCAGGTGCTCGTTCTTGTTGCCGGGGGCCTCGGGGTCCAGGAAGTGCGTCGCCGCGTCCGGGTCCTTGGCCATGATGCCCAGGAGGCCGTCCAGGGGGTCCGAGACCAGGTTCGGGCGCTGGGAGTCGTACGCGTGGTCGTACATGTGGGGCTTCGACTTCTCGGCCTCGATCATGCCGTCGCCGAGGTCGTTCAGGAACTGCTTGCCGTAGCCGTCGCCGCGCTGCATCACGGTCAGCAGCGACTGGTAGCCGTACGTCGGGCGCAGGCCGTCGGCGACCAGGGACGGGCCCTGCTCCTTCAGGCCCGCCATGAAGGGCTTGTAGGCGTAGCCCTCCGGGTCCTTGGTGCCCGAGGCGATGGTTCCGGCCAGGCCCGTGCTGATGGACTCGTAGAGCTTCTTGTCGGCCGCCGAGGCTCCGCGGTCGCTGGACGCCAGGACGAGCTGGTCGGCCAGGTGGACCGTGTCCTTCGCGCCCAGCGCGTGCAGGTAGGCCTCGCCGAAGTGGCTGTCCTTGGCGTTCTGGCGCAGGAGCTCGTCGTAGTGCTTCAGGTCGTCCGGGGAGGCGTCGCCCGACTGGATCTTGTGGGTGAGGGCCAGGGCCTCCACCGCCTCCACGTCCCCGACGGCCTGCGAGTTGAAGCCGAAGAGGGACGTGCCGTCGGCTCCCGACGCGTTGAGGAGGGCGATCCGTACGTCCTCGTCGAACTCCGTGACCGCCTTGACCGTGTCCGCGATGCGCTGCGTCCAGGACCGTTCGACCTCCGGGAGGTCGGGGTCGTGGCGGATCGCCTTCGCGGTGGCCTCGTCCTCCTTGGAGAAGTCGTAGCTCGCGATGCCGGCGTCCGAGACCTTCATGCCGGCCTTCACCGCGTCGGCGACCGCGGAGGTCACCCGGCCCTTGAGGTCCGTGAAGCGGGCGTGCGCGTCGCGGAGCAGGGACTCCATGGCCAGCGCCTGGGTCTGTGCCGCGTCGAACTCCCGCCGGGTGATGGCGGAGTTGTTGCTCGCCGTCTGCGCGCTGCTGCCCATCCAGCCGTTTCCGGTGGAAACGCTCTGGACTTCCTTCTCGTAGACGTCTTCCATCGTCTTGAACTGCTTCGCCATCGACTGCCAGCCGTCGGCGGCCGTCGTGAGGGCTCCGAGGTCGGTGGTGACGATCTCCTGGTACGTCGGCATCGTGTCCCCGCCCCTCCTACAGGCCCGCGAGCTTGGACGTGACCGGCTGGAAGCCCTGGCCCGTCAGCTGGTCGTTGCCGGTGAAGAGGTTCGACGCGCCGCGCAGGGCCGTCTTCTCCGAGCTCAGCCGGCCCATCAGTCGCTTGACCTGGTCGTCCCAGTGCGTGTGCGCCTTCGTCAGGCCGGTCGCGGTCTCCCAGCCGGCGAAGGCCTTCACCGCGGTGGTCGTCGGCTCGTCGGCGGCGTCCGCGGCCTTCGTCGTACCGGGCTGGAGGACGTTCTCGATGGTGTCGGCCGCCTTCTTCTTCTCGGGCGGGGCCGTCGCCAGGACTCCGGTGCCCGGCGGGGTCGCGGACTGCTTCTGCTGGGCCCATTGCTGCTCGAACGACACCGCTCCCCCTTGGATTTGCGACCGGGACGGACCCGGGTCAACCGGAATGACCGGTACCAACCTAACCCGGGCCGCGGGTCCCTCAGGCGTGCGTGGGTGCGAACATCGCCAACTTGGCCGGAAGCAGCAGGAGGGAAGGGCCAGGTGTCTTCAGGGACTTGGCCAGGTCCTCGCGGAGGGACTCCGGGGTGGTCGTGGCCGCCGGGATGCCGAAGGAGGCCGCCAGGGCGACGAAATCGGGGCGGGTCAGGCTCGTGCCCGTTTCGCAGCCGTACTCGCGCAGGATGCCGTAGCCGCCGTCGTCCACGATCAGCCAGGTGACGTCCAGGTCGTGCTGGCGGGCGGTGGCCAGGTCGGCGATCGAGTACATCGCGCCGCCGTCGCCGGAGACCGCGAGGACCGGGGTGCCCGGCTCCGCCACGGCCGCGCCGAGGGCCGCCGGGAAGGCGTAGCCGAGGCCGCCCGCCCCCTGCGCCGAGTGCATGGTGTTGGGGTGCTTGGCGTCGAAGGCCGACCAGGCCCAGTAGGACAGGATCGTCATGTCCCAGAAGGACGGGGAGCGGGGCGGGAGGGCCTGGCGGATCGAGGTCAGGAGCTGCTGCTCCAGGGTCAGGTCCTGGGAGTCCAGCCGGGCCGCGATCGCGGACAGGAGCAGGCCGACGCGCTCCGGGGCCCCGGGATCCGCGCGTTCGGCGACCGTTTCAAGGAGTGCCTGCAGGGCGAGGCGGGCGTCCGCGTGGATGCCGAGGCCCGCGTGGTTGGACTCCAGCTTGCCGAGGTCCGCCTCGATCTGGACGACCCGGCCCTCCGGGAAGAACGTGTGGTAGTTCGAGGACAGCTCTCCCAGGCCCGAGCCGACGACGAGGAGGACGTCGGCGTCCTCCAGGAAGTCCGTCATGTGGCGGTCCTCCAGCCAGGACTGGAGGGACAGCGGGTGGGTCCAGGGGAAGGCGCCCTTGCCGCCGAAGGTGGTGACGACGGGGGCGTTCAGCCGCTCCGCGAGCTGCTTCAGCTTGCCCGCCGCGTCCGAGCGGATCACCCCGCCGCCCGCGATGATCACCGGGCGCTCGGCGTTCTCCAGCCAGTGCGCGGCCAGCGCGGTCAGCTCCGGGCGCGGGGCCAGTTCGTGCGGGGTCGCGTCCATGCCCGTGACCTGGGGGACGACGGTTTCCGCGCGCAGGACGTCCTCCGGGATCTCCACCCAGACCGGGCCGTGCGGGGCGGTCAGCGCCGATTCCCAGGCCTCGGCGATCACGGACGGGATCTGGGAGGGGGTCCGGGCGGTGTGCACGGACTTGACCACGTCGCGGAAGGAGGCCGACTGGTCGCGCAGTTCGTGCAGGTGGCCGCGCCGGCCGCCGCCCAGGCCCGGGGTCGGGACCTGCGAGGAGATCGCCAGGACCGGCGCGGACGCCGCCGCCGCCTCCGCGAGGGCCGGGAGCGCCATGAGCGCGCCCGGGCCCGTGGACAGCAGGAGCGGGGCCGCCTCGCCGGTCATCCGGCCGTACGCGTCGGCGGCGAACCCGGCGTTGCTCTCCGTACGCAGGCCCACCAGGCGCAGGTCCGAGCGGCCGACGGCGTCGAACAGGCCGAGGGCGTGCTGGCCGGGCAGCCCGAAGACGGTGGTGGCGCCGAGCGAGCGCAGCGTCTCCACGACCAGGTCCCCGCCCGTGCGCCCCGGCGGCGGCGCGAGCGCGGCCGCCTTCTGGGCCTCGGTGGGACGGAGTACCAGGTCGTGGTCGTGCGTCACGCTCTTCGTTGCCCTTCGCCTCGCCGCGTTGCTGTGCTTACTGCCCCTGCCTGGCGGCAGAGATCTGGCGGCTCATGATCGTGGTCAGCTCGTACGCGGTGTGCGAGGCCGCGACCGAGGTGATCTCCGCGTGATCGTACGCCGGGGCGACCTCGACGACGTCCGCCGAGACCAGGTTGCAGGAGGAGAGCCCGCGGATGATCTCCAGCAGCTCGCGGGAGGTCATGCCGCCCGCCTCCGGGGTGCCCGTACCGGGCGCGTGCGCGGGGTCCAGCACGTCGATGTCGATGGAGATGTACAGCGGGCGGTCGCCGATGCGCTGGCGGAGCTGGTCCGCGACCTCGTCGGCGCCGCGCCGGTAGACGTCGGCCGAGGTGACGATGCCGAAGCCCATCTTGGCGTCGTCGTCCAGGTCCTGCTTGCCGTACAGCGGGCCGCGGGTGCCGACGTGCGAGAGCGCCTCGGTGTCGAGGATGCCCTCCTCGACCGCGCGGCGGAACGGGGTGCCGTGGGTGTACTCGGCGCCGAAGTAGGTGTCCCAGGTGTCCAGGTGCGCGTCGAAGTGGAGCAGGGCGACCGGGCCGTGCTTCTTCGCCACCGAGCGCAGCAGGGGCAGCGCGATGGTGTGGTCGCCGCCGAGGGTCATCAGGCGGGAGCCGTTGCCGATGAGCTCGTCGGCGGCGGCCTCGATCGTCTCGACGGCCTCGTTGATGTTGAAGGGGTTCGCCGCGATGTCACCGGCGTCCGCGACCTGCGCGAGCGCGAACGGGGAGGCGTCCTGCGCCGGGTTGTACGGGCGCAGCAGGCGGGAGGCCTCACGGATGGCGTTGCCGCCGAATCGGGCACCGGGGCGGTACGAGACTCCGGAGTCGAACGGCACGCCCACGACGGCCACGTCGGCCTTGCCGCCGACCTCGTCCAGGCGGGGCAGCCGGGCGAAGGTCGCGGGGCCCGCGTAGCGCGGGATGCGGGAGGAGTCGACGGGGCCGCGCGGCTGCGTGCTCATGGGGGGCCTTCCGGGGAGATGTGCGGTGCGGTCCTTCGAGCGTAAACGGACACCCCGGGCGGGCGAAGTGTACGTTTCATCCACCGGCCCCCCTCCACTATGTACGGAGTATCCATCCATGGAAGCCCCTCCCACCCCGCCGGTCGCACTCGGCCGGCTGCTCGCCGACCACGAGCTGGGGCTGCGCCACCTGGCCGGCCCCGCCGAGGCCGCACTGCACGGGGTCCACGCCTCCGAGATGACGGACCCGTCCCCGTACCTGCTCGGCGGCGAACTCCTCCTGACGGCGGGCGCGGGCCTCGCGGGGGCGACCGCCGCGGCGGCCCCGACCGCGACCGCGCAGCGCGGCGCGGCACGGGGCGGCTCCGCGCCCGGGGGTGCGGTGCGGGGCGGCTCCGCGCCCGGGGGCTCGGTACAGGGCGGCTCCGCACCTGGGGACTCGGCACAGGGCAGCCCCGGGTCCGGGGGCTCGGTGCGGGGCGGCCCCGGGTCCGGGGGCACGGTGCGGGGCGGCCCCGGGTCCGGGGGCACGGCACACGGCGGCTCCGCACCTGGGGACTCAGCGCAGGGCAGCCCCGCGCCCGGCGGCTCGTCACACGGCGGCTCCGCGCCCGGGGGCTCGGTGCACGGCGACCCCGCGCCCGGGGGCTCAGTGCAGAGCAGCCCCGGGTCCGGGAGCTCGGTGCGGGGCGGCTCCGCGCCCGGCGGCTCGGTGCACGGCGACCCCGTACCCAGGGGCTCAGTGCAGAGCAGCCCCGGGTCCGGGGTCTCAGCACAGGGCAGCCCCGCACCCGGGGACTCGGCACACAGCAGCCCCGCACCCGGCGGCTCGGCACACGACAGCCCCGCGCCCGGCGGCTCGGTGCACGGCGACCCCGCGCCCGGGGGCTCGGTGCAGGGCGGCCCCGGGTTCGGCGGTGGTGCGGAGCCGGGGGGCACCGACGCCGGGCTGTACGTGGCACGGCTGGTACGGGCCGGGGTCGGGGCCCTCGGCTTCGGGGTGACCCCGGTCCACGAGACGGTGCCGCGGGCCCTCGTCGAGGCCTGCGACCGGTACGGCCTGCCCCTGGTCGAGGTGCCGCCCGGGACCCCGTTCACGGCGGTCGGCCGCAGCGTCTGGCGCCTGATGGAGCAGGCCCGTACCGCGGAGCTGCGCCGGGTGACCGAGGCTCAGCAGTCCCTGGCGGCTGCTGCCGCCCGCCCGGACCCGGTCCCGGCCGTCCTGCGCCGCCTGGCGGCGACCCTGGGCGGCTGGGCCGGCCTGCTCCCCGCGCCCCGGCCGAACGGGCCGGGAGCGACTGGGCCGGGCAGCACCGGGGCGGGCACCGTCGCGGCAGGGCCCGGACGGGCGGGGCCCGGCGCCGCAGGGCCCGGCGCGGCGAGGCTCGGATCGGCAGGGCCCGGCGCAGCAGGGTCCAGCACCGCATGGCCCGGCGCGACAGGGCCCGGCGCGACAGGGCCCGGCGCGGCGGGGCCCAGCACCGCAGGGCCCAGCACCGCGGGGCCCGGCAAGGCAGGGCCCAGCACCGCGTGGCACGGACCGGCAGGGCCCAGCACCGCGGGGCACGGACCGGCAGGGCCCAGCACCGCAGGGCCCAGCGCCGCAGGGCGCCGACCGGCGCCCACTGCCGGGCTCGCCGGTGCCCGGCCCGGCACCGGGGTAGTGGCCGGGCCCGCGCCCGAGCCCCGGGAGCGGAGCGGGGCCGCAGAGGCGGTGCCCGAGCCGGCATCCTCGGGCCCGGCCGGATCAGGCGGCGTGGTGCGGGCTCCGGGGGCCGCAAGCCAGGCCGGGGCCGCCGCACCCGGAGCCTCCGCCGGGCCCGTGCCCGAGCCCGGGGTGCTCGATGTGCTGCACGCGCTCGCCCGGCGGGTCGCGGGCGGCTCCGCCGTCACCGCGACGGCCGCGCACGGGGGGCTCCACCTCAGCGTCCACGCCCTCGGCGACGGGTGGGTGCTCGCCGTCGCCACCCCGGTACGGGCTCCCGGGGACCACACCGTCGCCTCGGTCGCGGCCGTCCTGCTGACCCTGCTCACCGCGCGCCGCACGGCCGGGGCGGAGGCCGCCCTGACCCGGCTGCTGCTCGGCGGAGATCCGGCCGGGGCGCTGGGCCCCGGGCCCTGGTACGCCGTACACGCCCGCGGAACCGGTGACCCGCGGGCCCTGGCGGCCGCGCTGGGCACCGTACTGCTGGACCCGGACCCCGCGCGCGCGGACTCCCCCCACACGGACACCGTGCGGCTGCTCACCGACCGCGAGCCCGGCCCGCAGCCCGGATGGCGGCTCGGGGTCAGCGCCCCGACCCCGGCCGCGGGCCTGCCCGGCGCCGACGCGCAGGCCGGGCGGGCCCTGGAGCGTGCCGAGGCGGCCCGTACCGCGCTGGCCCGCCACACGGAGGCCGGCTTCGCGGGCCTGGTCGGCGCGGCCGAGGCCCGGGCCCACGCGGAGGCCCTGCTCGGCCCCCTCCCCCCCGTGCTCCGCGACACCCTGCGCGGCTGGCTGGCCCACCACGGCAGCTGGGACCGCAGCGCGGCCGCCCTCGGCGTCCACCGCAACACCGTCCGCCAGCGCGTCGCCCGCGCCGCCGCCCTCCTGGCCCGGGACCTGGACGACCCGGACGTACGGATGGAGCTCTGGTTCGCCCTGCGCGTGGCGGCGGCCGGGCCCCCGGAGCAGGACCCGGCGCAGGACCCGGCGCACTGAATCCGGCACGTGCGGACCGGCACGCGCGCAATGTCCGGATCATGACTGTTCACCCCTGTCCCCCCGGGTGAGGATGTCTCCGCCCGAACGCTCCGAACGCTCCGAACGCTCCATTCGCTCCGAACGCCCACATTCAGGTAGATCCGGGGGGATCCATGGGAACGAGCACGAGCACGAGCCCGAGCACGAGAACGAGAACGAGAACGAGCACGACACGCAGCGCCCTCGCTGCCGCAGCGGGCCTCCTCGCCGCACTCACGCTGGCCACCCCCGCACCGGCGGCCCAGCAGGAGGCCGCCGCACGCTGCACTCCGTCGCTCCGCGTCCTGGAACGACTGCCCGTCGTCTCGGAGGATCCGTATCCGAGCCCGTGGGTCCGCCGGACCCAGGTCGAAGCCCTCGCGGAAGGCCGGCCCGACCTGGCCGTCGGCATGTCCCAGCTGCAGCCGGTCTACTGGATCGGGACCCGCGTGCACCGCCCGCCCCTGCCGGAGGGATCGGGGTCCGGCAAGGTGACGGACGTCAACCGCCACGGCCTCATGGTCGGCTACGCGAACACGCCCGGGGGAAGCATCGCCTTCAGCTACCGGCCGGGCGACCGCTCCGTCACCGTCCTGCCCGGCGGGGGCATACCGCGCAGCGTCAACGATCACGGCGTCATCGTCGGCACCGCGTGGGATCCCGTACGGAACCTGACCATCGGCATGGAGTGGCGCGGCGGCCGCCTGCTGCGCGAGCTGGAGCCGCCCGCCGGCTACCGGCTCCACTGGCTGGCCGGCATCAACAACGCCGGCGAGATCGCCGGGACCGGCGGCGCCGTGTCCTCCCCGGGCACACCGGGCGGGGCCGACCGCGCCCTGTACTGGCCCGCGGACCGCACCGCCGCCGCCTCGGCGCTGGCGCCGGGCTCCGAGCCGACCGACCCCTTCAGGGCGAGCGGGATCGACGAGCGCGGCCGGATCGTCGGCTACACCTTGACGGGTGCGGGCCCCGACCACCACGAGGAGGCCGTCGCCTGGAACACCCCGGGCAGCCCTCCCTCGTTCCCGGCCATGGTCGCCGGCGCCCGCACCAGCACCCTCGACGGCATCAGCCCCCGCACCGGGGTCGCGGTCGGGCTGACCTCGTTCCCCGTCGACCCGCCGCTCCCGGTGGACCGGCCGACCGCGCAGGCCCAGTACCTGGCCGGCAGCGGCCCGATGCGCGTCCTTCCCGGGCTCACCCCGAGCGGATACACCGTCGCGTTCACCGTGAGCGACGACGACCGGGTCGGCGGGACCGCCCTGGACGCGCAGAACCGGCCCCAGCCGGTGATCTGGACCTGCGCCTCCCGGCAGGCCTACGTACGGTCGTAGCGCGTGCCGCGCGACCGGCCCGGACGGGTCCCCGCCCCGCGGCGGGGACCCGCACCGCACGCACATCCGGCCGACGTGCCGGACCTCACTCTGGACAGCGCGACCAACTCGCCGGTAACTTAATCTGAGCAAGCGCTTAGATTGGGCGGCTGACTGCCGCGACGAAGGGAGTCGGCCGTGCGCCGTACGGTGTTCAACGAGGACCACGAGGCGTTCCGCGAGACCATCCGCGCCTTCATCGAGGCCGAGGTCGTCCCGGTCTACGACGAGTGGTTCGCGGCCGGCCAGGCCCCGCGCGAGTTCTACTACAAGCTCGGCGAGCTGGGCATCTTCGGGATCAACGTCCCCGAGGAGTTCGGCGGCGCGGGCCTGGACACCCACAAGTTCGAGGCCGTCCTCTACGAGGAGACCTCCCGCGCGGGCGTCAACTTCGGCGGCTCCGGCGTGCACGTGCTGCTCGCCCTCCCCTACATCAAGATGCTGGCGAGCGACGAGCAGAAGAAGCGCTTCCTGCCCAAGTTCGTCTCCGGCGAGGAGATGTGGGCCCTGGCGATGACCGAGCCGGGCACCGGCTCCGACGTCGCGGGCATGAAGACCAGCGCGAAGCTCTCCGAGGACGGCACCCACTACGTCCTCAACGGCTCCAAGACCTTCATCACGGGCGGCGTGCACGCCGACCGCGTGATCGTCTGCGCCCGCACCTCCGCCCCCAGCGAGGACGACCGCCGCTTCGGCATCTCCCTCTTCGCCGTGGACACCAAGTCCGAGGGCTACTCCATCGGCCGCAAGCTCGACAAGCTCGGCCTGCGCACCTCCGACACCGCCGAGCTGGCGTTCGTCGACGTGAAGGTCCCGGTCGAGGACCTGCTCGGCGAGGAGAACAAGGGCTTCTACTACCTCGGCGCCAACCTGCCGTCCGAGCGCTGGGGCATCGCCTTCGGCGCGTACGCGCAGTCCAAGGCCGCCGTCCGGTTCGCCCAGCAGTACGTGACGGACCGCACCGTCTTCGGCAAGCCCGTCGCGCACTTCCAGAACACCAAGTTCGAACTGGCCGCCTGCCAGGCCGAGGTGGACGCCGCCGAGGCCGTCGCCGACCGCGCCCTGGAGGCCCTGGACGCCGGTGAGCTCACCGCCGCCGAGGCCGCTTCCGCGAAGCTGTTCTGCACCGAGGTCGCGCACCGCGTCATCGACAAGTGCCTCCAGCTGCACGGCGGTTACGGCTACATGAACGAGTACCCGATCGCCCGCCTGTACGCCGACAACCGCGTGAACCGCATCTACGGCGGCACCAGCGAGGTCATGAAGTCCATCATCGCCAAGTCGATGGGCCTGTAAGGCATCTAGCCTTCACTCCATGAACGAGGCACTGACGACGCTCCTCGATCTGCTCGACCTGGAGCAGATCGAGGAGAACATCTTCCGCGGTACCAGTCGTTCCGCGCTGGTACCGCGGGTCTTCGGCGGCCAGGTCGCGGCCCAGGCCCTGGTCGCGGCCGGCCGCACCGTGCCCGAGGACCGCACCGCGCACTCGCTCCACTCGTACTTCCTGCGCGCCGGGGACCCGGGCGCGCCCATCGTGTACTCCGTGGACCGGATCCGCGACGGGCGCTCCTTCACCACGCGCCGGGTCGTCGCCGTCCAGCACGGCCAGCCGATCTTCCACCTCTCCGCGTCCTTCCAGACGTACGAGGAGGGCCTCGACCACCAGACCTCGATGCCCGACGCCCCCGATCCGGAAACCCTCCCGACGGCCGCCGAATCGCTCCCGCTCTACCGGGACGTCTTCCGCGATCCGGGCACGGTGGAACGTCTCGTCGAGGCACGCGGCGCCGTCGACCTCCGCTACGCCACGGTCCCGCCCTGGGGCAGCGTCGGCGAACCGGTCGAACCGCGCTCGCAGGTGTGGTTCCGTACCGCCGGCAAGCTGGAGAGCGACGACGCGCTCCTGCACACCTGCCTGGCCACGTACGTCTCCGACATGACCCTGCTCGACTCGGTGCTGCTCGCGCACGGCAAGGGCGGCTGGGCCGTCGGCGACGTGGTCGGCGCCTCCCTGGACCACGCGATGTGGTTCCACCGCCCGTTTCGCGCCGACGAATGGCTGCTGTACGACCAGGAGTCGCCCTCGGCGGCCGGCGGCCGGGGCCTCGGCCAGGCGAGGATCTGGACCCAGGACGGCAGACTCGCCGTGACGGTCATCCAGGAGGGCGTGGTGCGCGTCCCGCGCGCGTAGTACGGCCGCCCGACGTACCGTCACACCATGTCCAGCAGCGATGCGATGGTGAACGGAAGCGGAAACGGAAGCGACGGCCAGGGCGAGAGCGAGAGCGTCGGCACGGTCGTCGTCGCCGTCGTCACGAACCTCGGCATCGCCGCGGCCAAGGCCGTGGGCGGGGTCATCAGCGGATCCAGCGCCATGCTCTCCGAGGCGGCGCACTCGGTCGCCGACACGGTGACCGAGGTGATGCTCCTGGCCGCACTCAAACGGAGCGCGAAACCGGCGGACGAGGCGCACCCGCTGGGGTACGGGCCGGAGCGCTACATCTGGGCCCTCCTCGCATCGGTCGCCACCTTCGTCGGCGGCGCGGTGTTCGCCATCTACGACGGCATCCACACCCTCCTCCACGGCGAGGACCCCGGAAACCCGACCGTCTCCTACATCATCCTGGCCGTCGCCGCCGTCCTGGAGGGCTACTCCCTCCTCGTCGCCTGGCGACAGGTCAAGGGCGAGGCCGCACGGATGCGGGCACCGCTGGGGCTGTACGTGAAACACACCCCGGACACGGCGGTCAAGGCCGTCCTCCTGGAGAACGTGGCCGCGCTGATCGGTCTGGCCCTGGCGGCGGGCGGCCTGCTGGGAGCGCAGCTCACGGGGTCCGGCGCGTACGACGGGGTCGCCTCGCTCCTGATCGGGCTGCTGCTGGTGTGGGTGGCGTGGGAACTGGGGCGCTCCAACGCGCAGTACCTGATCGGGCGCCCCCTCCCGGAGGGGATGCGGGCGGATGTACGGGAGGAACTGCTCTCGGTGCTGCACATCGAGGCGGTGCTGGAGCTGACCACGCTGGTGCAGGGCCCCTCGGAGGTACTGATCGCCGCGAAGATCGACTTCCACGACCTGGCGTCCGCCGCGCAGGTGGAGGCGGCCTGCGAAACCGCGGAGGCCCAGCTCCGGGACCGCTTCCCGGTGATCCGCCGGGTCTACTTGGACCCGACCCCCACCCCCTCGTGACACGAAGGCGCCCCGGGGGACTCCCGGGGCGCCTTCTTCCTGCCCGACCGGCTGGGCTCAGTGGCCGAGCTTCGCCTTGAGGTCCTTCTTGACCTGGTTCTTCACCGTCTGCTTGTTGACCTTGTTCAGGTTCCCACCCGTACCGGTCCCGTCGCCGCCGACCGCGGTGGCGTCGCCGCTGTTGATGGCATCGGCACTGGAGTCACCGCCCCGGGCGTCACCGGTGTCGATCGTGCACTTGCCCTTGCAGTTCCCGACCCCGCTGTTGGCGTCACCGCCGCGGGAGTCGCCACCGACGGTGGTGTTCTCGGCGTTCGCGTCGCCGCCGGTACCGATGCCATCGGCACTGTCGTCCTGGAGGACGGACACCACGTGCTGCGGAACGGGAGCGGCCATCGCCGTGGCGGGGAGAGCGATGCCACCGCCCAGCAGGGCGACGGAAGCGGAAGCGAGGACGATGCGACGGGTCGAAAGAATCTTGAACATGATGGTTCTCCATTCGGAAAGGAAAAAGGGTCCGGGGTGATTACTTGCCGAGCTTCGCCTTGAGGTCCTTCTTCACCTGGTTCTTCACCGTCTGCTTGTCGACCTTGTTCAGGTTGCCGCCCTTGCCGGTACCGTCGCCGCCCACGGCAGTGGCGTCGCCGGTGTTGATGGCGTCGGCGCTGGAGTCGCCGCCCCGGGCGTTGCCGGTGGTGATGGTGCACTTGCCCTTGCAGTTCCCGACGCCACTGTTGGCGTCACCGCCGCGGGAGTCGCCACCAACGGTGGTGTTCTCGGCGTTCGCGTCACCGCCGGTACCGATGCCATCGGCACTGTCGTCCTGAAGAACGGACACCACGTGCTGCGGAACGGGAGCGGCCATCGCCGTGGCGGGGAGAGCGATGCCACCGCCCAGCAGGGCGACGGAAGCGGAAGCGAGGACGATGCGACGGGTCGAAAGAATCTTGAACATGGCCGTTCTCCATTCGGAAAAGAAGGGGATTCGAGAATCCTCCGGAAGAAGAATTCCCTGGCCTCTGGATTCCCGGGGAGTTTCCCGGTGAGGGCGTACTCCAAATAAACCCTCTGCCGGGGTCCGCGTCACGCCACTCGCATTCGGGGCTTGACGCATCCGCCCGATCTTGATAATTCGCCCACCGGCCGGGTGCGGGCCCTGCGGGGCGAAGTCCCCTACCCGCCCTTCCACCGTTCCCAGGGCTCCGCCCTGACCCGCGCCTCAAACGCCGGCGAGGCTGAAGAGGGGGGTCCCGGGCTGCGCCCGGACCCCAAAGACCCGGGGC